>NZ_JACVEE010000024.1 GCF_015355755.1 Nocardia sp. XZ_19_385 | reverse complement strand
CCCAAGGTATCAAGGAATAAGGTACACAAGAACAAAAGGGGCTATAACAATCAATAGGTTAATTCCACCCAATGACATTCGAAAATAAATGCAATAGTTGAAAAAAAACAATAGCTTTAAATAGGATCAATATGCTCAAAGGGTTGTTTGGGATCTGTGTGACTTGCCTTGCTGGCCTTGGAACTCTTCAAACTCTTCTCCGGCGAAAACGGACTCTCCGGAAACGACGGAATCTAAACAGAAAAGAGCAAAAATACCAAAACAGCACATAAACAAGCATGAACAGTACATGTGGATATTTTTAACATGTAGATCTCAATTTTAGAAAAATTTAGAGACTTGAACCAACTAAATCGGAGCTAAGATGAATTAGTTATGAATTTTTAAAGATTAAATCGGATTAAAACACTTATATAGATTTTAATTGAATTATGACGCAATAATGAATTATTTTTGAAAAGGAAAAAGAGATTTATTGCGTCAGCGGGCTAGGGTTTCGCGGTGGACCGGGCGCACG
>NZ_JACVEE010000023.1 GCF_015355755.1 Nocardia sp. XZ_19_385 | reverse complement strand
CTTATCGCAGCCTACTACGTCCTTCATCGGCTCCTGGTGCCAAGGCATCCACCGTACGCTCTTAAACACTTACTAACAAAGATGCTCGCGTCCACTGTGCAGTTCTCAAACAACACACCCACTCGAATCTCGTTCCAGGACCAACTCGACAACCTTGCGGAAGCCGGCGGTATCACTGAAGACCCGAGCGGATCGTTTGTTTAGCCTAGAGAGAATGTGTTCTCTCAGGACCCAACAGTGTGTCGATATATCACCGCAGCAGAAGACAAAGCTTCTACTCAGTGCGATGAGTTTGTCAGTGTTCCACCCATGAGCGTCCGCAGTTCTACATGTGAGAACTAAACGGTCTCTGCCAGGTGCGAACCAACCTGTGTTGGCGCACTCTGGAGATGTGCTCCTTAGAAAGGAGGTGATCCAGCCGCACCTTCCGGTACGGCTACCTTGTTACGACTTCGTCCCAATCGCCGATCCCACCTTCGACGGCTCCCTCCCACAAGGGGTTGGGCCACCGGCTTCGGG
>NZ_JACVEE010000022.1 GCF_015355755.1 Nocardia sp. XZ_19_385 | reverse complement strand
ACTAGGTGGTGACAAATCCTTCGTAGCTCTCATGGCTCTGATGGAATATGCCCGTTACCTGAATGCTGAAGATAAATCTAAGTTCAACACTCCTCTGTATGTTGAGGCTGATGGTGTAACCAATGGCCCGATTAACGCAATGGTGTTAATGACTGGTGGTAAATTCACCAAAGAGTGGTTACAGAATACTGCTAAAGGTGGTCTGTTCTTTGGTCGTGCTGGTAAGACGATGAACGAACATCGTTCTGTTGATGACAGTGTTGATTTGTATGAGGCATCAACTAATGGCCTGAAAGCTGCACTGACTAACCTGCGTAATACCTATGCCAGTAACCCGGCTGTTAATACTCAGATGAATCACCTGTCTTCTCTGATGGACTTATTCATTCCTGACTACAGTATCAATGAAGAGGGCAACCTCGAACTGAAACGTGGTATTGCCAAGAACCCGCTGACCATTACCATCTATGGTTCTGGTGCCCGTGGTATTGCAGGCAAAATGGTAAGTGCAATTACTGATGCCATCTACGAACGCTTCAGT
>NZ_JACVEE010000021.1 GCF_015355755.1 Nocardia sp. XZ_19_385 | reverse complement strand
CAGCCACTGCCAATCGACCACAGCCAACATAAAGAATCTAAGTTGCAGCCAACATATAGTTGCCGTGAATCCTAGAGACTACAGCCAACATATTCACGCTGAGTTACTTACGCCTAGTTGCCGTGAAACAGGTGGCTGCATAAATGAATATCCTCGCGAGGAGAAAGGGGGAGGGATAAACGACCCCCATTCCTCGTCAGAGGATACGCGTATCCCTTTCTCCCCGACCTGTTAAGTTATTGATTTTACGGCAGGGATAGAAAAGGGAGAACTCTCCTGAGAGCTATTCTCATCCCTTTAAAATCGTGCATAAAGATGCAAATCCCTTGCATCCTCATTCAGCAGCCAACTTCTCCTTTTCTATCCCTTTTGCTTAGTTTTCTAGGTCTGAATCGTCGAGTGTTGGCTGCAATTCTAGATGGTCATTTGGCGATGATGGCAGCCGATATTGTGTCTTTCGTTCCCCCTCGCCGTTAAGTAATCGTCCGTTCTCGTCACGGCCAAAACAGATAACCTTGCGTTCTGCTAGTGATTTAAGTGCGGGTCTTCGCCCACCACCTGCGCCCGCCAACCGGATAATCTCGGCAGCGGTGAAG
>NZ_JACVEE010000020.1 GCF_015355755.1 Nocardia sp. XZ_19_385 | reverse complement strand
GCCAGAGGTGTACCACTGTACCCACAAGACACAGCCTCAACATCATGTCTACCATGCGTCGTGATACTGGAAAGTACCCGAATAGAGGCTGTGACAATACCCTCTGCACAACACAACTCACCACAGTGCACCATTCCTGGATCATAATCACCCCCTTAAAGACAAGGCATGGACTCCCCAGCGACCCCCGTGGGCTTATCTCCGCCACTTCTCAGTCTGGTGCCCCGCAATGAACCATGCGATACAAAAGATAAAGCCGTTGCCCACGCTGGCTTGTGGTTGGCACGGTTAATGTTTCACAACCGAAACTCGTGAACCGGTCCTTAATTGTCATGAGCACGACCTTCAAAACCATGTGCTCACAACCCACCATTATCAGGTTTTAGTTGGCACATTAATTAATTAACCAATCACGATTGACCATCGTGAACTATCATTAAGCCATCATTAAATAACAGTGAGTCATAAGTTATCCCAATAGTGAGCTAATGTTTCTAAGCAGGGCTAAGCAATTATATCTAATATCTAGTTGAACCAATATACATAAAGTTCAACTAGTCAAATTATAATAACCCAAGGTATCAAGGAATAAAGTAATCAAGAACAAAAGGGCTATAACA
>NZ_JACVEE010000019.1 GCF_015355755.1 Nocardia sp. XZ_19_385 | reverse complement strand
CTACAACAGTTGCTTCCAGTGAAGTTCGACCAATCGTAACACGGCTCGGGGCGAATGCACCAGAGAATGCCAAGGTGGCAAACTGGTATGCTGGAGAACCAACTGCGAATCCGTCCAACTCTAACTCAGCTGTTGAGCTGTAAGAACGTGAACGTTCTGCAAAGTTGTCATGCATTGCAATAAACAATGGGGTTTCAAATCCCACACGGCTAATAGGTTGAGTGCCAAGTGTTACCGTGACATCAACTACCTTATCTTCGTAAGCCATCTCATTTCCTCTTTCAGGCGATTATTGAAAGGCACCCTAGTGCCAACGGTGTGATCACTGATAAGGTGGCTTATCAATAACCGAGTTAGAAATCTTATTCTTAAATTTGCTTGCATCCTTCTCTAGGTCAACATTAACCTTGAAATTATCAAGGACTGTATGCCTGTCGTCAGTTGCTGTGACGTTCATCTCAACTGCCTTAAGATCCTCATAAATTCCAGTATCGCTTTCCATAAATGAAACGTTGAAATTTAACTGGACACGGGCACGGATCTCGTAGTATTGTTGGTTCAAAGGAACCTTGATACGAGCAATAGAGGATGAAGACGAATAAGCAAATGCAGAGTAGTCTGGGAAATACTCATTATACACATATGACAAG
>NZ_JACVEE010000018.1 GCF_015355755.1 Nocardia sp. XZ_19_385 | reverse complement strand
GGTCGGCCAACCGCACCTGCCGGCCTTCGCCGAAGGCGGTCAGGCTCGGGCCGGGCTCCACGGCGGGGGCCGGGAGCAGCTCCAGCAGCCGGGGCTCCTCGCTGGTGGCGGCCAGAACCTGCAACCGATCCAGGTGGTCGGCAACCAGCACACCCGCCGCGGTGCCAAGCAGGACTTCGGTGAGAGTCTCGATCAGGTCTTGGGCCACCTCGACCGGGTCGTAGTCGGCGACCAGGGAATCGGCCAGACGCACGAAGGCATCGTTGAGGGCTTGCTCTCGGGTGGGCATCGAGGCTCCACTTCCACACGGCTGCTTTGCTGAACCGTGCTGGTCATTCGAGTCTAAGGCGCGCGCTGGTCCGGACCAACAGTGTCATTGGGGCTGAACCGAATCCGGTGTGCCACGACCTCGGCGGCCAGAGCCGCGATCGGGGACCCGGTGGTAAGCGCACGAGCGACGAGCTGGGCGTAGGCGGTGGCGATGTCGACACCCAGCTGTGCCGCTGCGATCCCGGTGGCCTGATGGATCTCGCGGGTCGAGACCGCCGCCTCCCACCACGACCCCAGCCCGTTGTGGTTGTTGTTGTCGAGGCTGCCAGGCACCACCGCGAAGGCGTGCGCCCGCAGCTGGGGTATGCGGATCGCGGTCAGCAGCACCACGGTCACCAGATCGGACAGCTGCACTGCC
>NZ_JACVEE010000017.1 GCF_015355755.1 Nocardia sp. XZ_19_385 | reverse complement strand
GCACAGTGGACGCGTAGCTTCTTTGTTGGTAAGTCCTCGGCCGATTAGTACCAGTCACCTACACCCGTTACCGGGCTTCCAGTTCTGGCCTATCAACCCCATGGTCTGTGGGGGGCCTTAACCCATCAAGTGGGTGAGAAACCTCATCTTGGAACAGGCTTCCCGCTTAGATGCTTTCAGCGGTTATCCCTTCCGAACGTAGCTAACCAGCAGTGCTCCTGGCGGAACAACTGGCACACCAGAGGTTCGTCCGTCCCGGTCCTCTCGTACTAGGGACAGCCTTCCTCAAGTTTCTTAACGCGCGCGGCGGATAGAGACCGAACTGTCTCACGACGTTCTAAACCCAGCTCGCGTGCCGCTTTAATGGGCGAACAGCCCAACCCTTGGGACCTACTCCAGCCCCAGGATGCGACGAGCCGACATCGAGGTGCCAAACCATCCCGTCGATATGGACTCTTGGGGAAGATCAGCCTGTTATCCCCGGGGTACCTTTTATCCGTTGAGCGACACCGCTTCCACTTGCCGGTGCCGGATCACTAGTCCCGACTTTCGTCCCTGCTCGAGCTGTCGCTCTCACAGTCAAGCTCCCTTGTGCACTTGCACTCGACACCTGATTGCCAACCAGGCTGAGGGAACCTTTGGGCGCCTCCGTTACATTTTAGGAGGCAACCGCCCCAGTTAAACTACCCACCAGGCACTGTCCCTGAACCAGATCATGGTCCGAGGTTAGAAGTCCAATACGATCAGAGTGGTATTTCAACGACGACTCCAC
>NZ_JACVEE010000016.1 GCF_015355755.1 Nocardia sp. XZ_19_385 | reverse complement strand
ATCGCGGCGATAAAGTCGGTGACGTCGGATCCGTAGATGCCCCAGCTGTTCACACCGCCGAGCTCGACGAGGCGAAGCACGCCGTCGGGGCCGACGCCGACATCGACGGTGACCATGGTGCAGCCGTGAGCGAGTAGTCGCGCCGCCGCGGTTTCCGCGAAGTCGCGAACGTGAGCGGGGACAGGGAGATACGGATCGATCGGATAGGAACTTCCGCAGACGAAGCGCCCGTCGCGGCAGAAGCAGCGGTACTCGCTTTCGAAGGGCACGACCTCGGACACGACAACGAGCTCGTCTCGGTACTGGCCGTAAGTCTCGAGCCAGTGCCCCAGCTCCGTGATGGCATGCACGCCTGCGGGAAACAGCTTGTAGTTCGTATCGCTGCGGATAAAGACCTGGTCACTGTCGAACATGCGCCGCAGTGGTAGACGGGGAACCGCCGAGAACGGCGCGAAAACGGCGGTGCGTCCCAGGAGGTCGTACATGTGTCGGTAGTAGAACGAGCAGCGCAGCATCGTGTAGTCGTCGAAGACCGCTTCTCCGAGCCGCGGCACGCGACGGAGACTTCTCATCGTGGGCATAGTCCCGTACCCAACGATCGGGCGGCCGTCCTGGACCACGGGCCACCGTCCCGTCATGGCGTCACGCGATTGAACAATCAGGGCATCGTCAAGCGCGGCCGCGACGAGAGCGGAGCCGGGAAATTCCTCATGGAGATCGATGAGCCATTGCGGTCGCATGGCACGATGCTATTCGCGCTGAGCGCCGCGGAGCGCGGCAATCAGTTTGGGGCAGTCGGTGATTCGGGACGATGACCGCGGCGGTCAGTGGACCGCTGGACATGGTTCCGGTCAGCGACACCCCAACTCGGATGAGCGCTCATTGCCGGGAGTCGGGAGTCGTTCCGTCCGCAGACCCGCGCTGACCGACTCGGGCCGCGCGGGTAGCGGCAG
>NZ_JACVEE010000015.1 GCF_015355755.1 Nocardia sp. XZ_19_385 | reverse complement strand
CCTCCCGGGGTACTTTTCACCTTTCCCTCACGGTACTAGTCCGCTATCGGTCACCAGGGAGTATTCAGGCTTACCGGGTGGTCCCGGCAGATTCACAGCAGATTTCACGGGCCCGCTGCTACTCGGGAGATATCCACGAGAGCCTAGGAGTTTTCATTTACCGGGCTATCACCGTCTATGGCAGGCCGTTCCAGACCACTTCAACTAACACCTAGGTTTCTGACTCTCGCTCCATTCGGCAGAATGAAGAAGAATATTCCCACTACCCCAGCCAGACAACAACTGCCGTCTATCACATCTGACTGGTTTAGCCTCATCCGCTTTCGCTCGCCACTACTCACGGAATCACTGTTGTTTTCTCTTCCTGTGGGTACTGAGATGTTTCACTTCCCCACGTTCCCTCCACACACCCTATATATTCAGATGCGGGTAACACGACATCACTCGTGCTGGGTTTCCCCATTCGGAAATCCTCGGATCTCAGCTCGTTTGACAGCTCCCCGAGGCTTATCGCAGCCTACTACGTCCTTCATCGGCTCCTGGTGCCAAGGCATCCACCGTACGCTCTTAAACACTTACTAACAAAGATGCTCGCGTCCACTGTGCAGTTCTCAAACAACACACCCAACCAGATTTGATACCCAGACCAACTCGGCGTCACCGCCGGCGGTATCGAGGAGATCCAGTCGGATCGTTTGTTTTGCCTTGAAAGAACGCGTGTTCTTTCAGGACCCAATAGTGTGTCGGTATATTCACCGCGATCCCGGACTGAGCCGAAACCATGGTGCGATGAATGTTGTCAGCGTTCCACCCATGAGCTCCGCAGTTCTACATGTGAGAACTAAGCGGCTCTGGCACCCTCAGCGCTCGACTACTCGAGGCGAGGAAGTGCAGATGCTCCTTAGAAAGGAGGTGATCCAGCCGCACCTTCCGGTACGGCTACCTTGTTACGACTTCGTCCCAATCGCCGATCCCACCTTCGACGGCTCCCTCCCACAAGGGGTTGGGCCACCGGCTTCGGG
>NZ_JACVEE010000014.1 GCF_015355755.1 Nocardia sp. XZ_19_385 | reverse complement strand
CTTTCGGCAGCGAGAGGCACTTTTGTGCGGGCGGGCGCGGCCGTAGAATCGATGGTGGATGGATTTGGTGTCAAGCCGGTCTGTTCAGCATGGCAACGGCCCCGCTCCCCGGTCCCTGGTCGGCCCGTTGTGTGTTTCCTCGAGTTCGACTGCGCGTGCAGCCATCGACCGACGGGACGACCCCGCATCTTGCGGTGCCCACGAGATCGTGTCGAATGCGCGGGCGCTGTGCGAGCACACCATCAGGTGGTGAGAGCCGATGTGGATCGGGATCGGGTGGGCGTTGGCGGGCCTCGACGCCGACGAGCGTGACTACCAGCAGAGGGCCGAGCGAGCGCCGAGGAAGCGGAAGGTCCAACGTGTGCCTCAGGTGCGGGTATGGACGGTTACAGCGGGGGTGAGCGGGCCTGCGGGAGTGCCGCGGCCTGTGGGAGCGGTGGTGGCTGCGGATCTGGAGCTGGCGGCCGTGCAAATGTGCGCGCACCTCAACGCCGGCTTGATCGGTCGTGGCGGCTGGTTTCTGCTGGCCATCCGCGATGCGGCCGGGGTGATCGCGGCGCGCTTGGTCGCCCCGCTGCACGTGGATCCCGGCACCGGGGCGGTGGCCCACGGCGCCTGGGCCGCGGCCAGCGACGAGATGATGGAGCCGAGACGATGACCGAGACGACTGACCTTGGGGCGCGGTTCATGGCGGCCCTACACGAGGCCGAAGCCGATCCCGGTGGTACGCGCGGGGCCGAGCTGTTGTGCGCGGTATGTGCGCGGTTGCTGCCGGTGGGCCACGCCGCGATCATGGCCCACGCCGGGGCGGCGGGCTGGGAGATGCTGGGTGCCTCGGACCCGGCCGCCCTCGGATGGGCTCAGGTGCAGGCTGCCGCCGGGGAGGGTCCCGGCCCGGCTGCCTATGACCTCGACGCTCCGGTGCTGGTACCCGATCTCGGGGCCGCACTGGCAGGGGGCCGGTGGCCGCTGCTGGCGGCCTCGGGGATCGGTGAGCGCGGCGGCGGGGTGTTCTCGTTTCCGTTGCACCGCGGCGCGATTCGGGTCGGGACCCTCGACCTCTACACCGACACCCCCACCGTGTTGGACGCGGCCGGGTTCACCGCGGCAGTGCAGCTGTCCGATCTGGTGACCGTGGTGCTGCTGACCGCGATCCGCATACCCCAGCTGCGGGCGCACGCCTTCGCGGTGGTGCCTGGCAGCCTCGACAACAACAACCACAACGGGCTGGGG
>NZ_JACVEE010000012.1 GCF_015355755.1 Nocardia sp. XZ_19_385 | reverse complement strand
CCCGAGTAGCAGCGGGCCCGTGAAATCTGCTGTGAATCTGCCGGGACCACCCGGTAAGCCTGAATACTCCCTGGTGACCGATAGCGGACTAGTACCGTGAGGGAAAGGTGAAAAGTACCCCGGGAGGGGAGTGAAATAGTACCTGAAACCGTGCGCTTACAATCCGTCAGAGCCTTTGAGTCGTTTGGTCGGCTGGGGGTGATGGCGTGCCTTTTGAAGAATGAGCCTGCGAGTTAGTGGCATGTGGCGAGGTTAACCCGTGTGGGGTAGCCGTAGCGAAAGCGAGTCCGAATAGGGCGATCATAGTCGCATGTTCTAGACCCGAAGCGGAGTGATCTACCCATGGCCAGGGTGAAGCGACGGTAAGACGTCGTGGAGGCCCGAACCCACTTAGGTTGAAAACTGAGGGGATGAGCTGTGGGTAGGGGTGAAAGGCCAATCAAACTCCGTGATAGCTGGTTCTCCCCGAAATGCATTTAGGTGCAGCGTCGCGTGTTTCTCACCGGAGGTAGAGCTACTGGATGGTCTAGGGGGCCTACAAGCTTACCGAAATCAGCCAAACTCCGAATGCCGGTGAGTGAGAGCGCGGCAGTGAGACTGCGGGGGATAAGCTTCGTAGTCGAGAGGGAAACAGCCCAGATCGCCGGCTAAGGCCCCTAAGCGTGTACTAAGTGGAAAAGGATGTGAAGTCGCGAAGACAACCAGGAGGTTGGCTTAGAAGCAGCCACCCTTGAAAGAGTGCGTAATAGCTCACTGGTCAAGTGATTTTGCGCCGACAATGTAGCGGGGCTCAAGTACACCGCCGAAGCCGCGGCATTCACACAATACGTCCATCACAGACTGCGGTTTGTGGTGCAGCGGTGTGGATGGGTAGGGGAGCGTCGTATGGCCATGGAAGCGGCGGAGTGATCCAGCCGTGGAGGCCATGCGAGTGAGAATGCAGGCATGAGTAGCGAAAGACGAGTGAGAAACTCGTCCGCCGAATGATCAAGGGTTCCTGGGCCAGGTTAATCCGCCCAGGGTGAGTCGGGACCTAAGGCGAGGCCGACAGGCGTAGTCGATGGACAACGGGTTGATATTCCCGTACCCGTGTATCCGCGCCAAATATCGAATCAGCTTTGCTAACTGTCCAAATGTTGTCTTATCGAGCCTTCGGGTGAGAGGGATGACGGCTGCACAGGACCCGGGTTGTAGTAGGTAAGCGATGGGGTGACGCAGGAAGGTAGCTGGGCCAGTCAGTGGTTGTACTGGTGTAAGCCTGTAGGGCGAGTGATAGGCAAATCCGTCACTCATTAAGCCTGAGAGGTGATGCGTAGCCGATTGAGGCGAATTCAGTGATCCTATGCTGCCGAGAAAAGCCTCTAGTGAGTTGGTACACGGCCCGTACCCCAAACCGACACAGGTGATCAGGTAGAGAATACTAAGGCGATCGAGAGAACTGTGGTTAAGGAACTCGGCAAAATGCCCCCGTAACTTCGGGAGAAGGGGGACCACAACTGGTGAACGGATTTACTCCGGGAGCTGGGGGTGGTCGCAGAGACCAGTGAGAAGCGACTGTTTACTAAAAACACAGGTCCGTGCGAAGTCGTAAGACGATGTATACGGACTGACGCCTGCCCGGTGCCGGAAGGTTAAGAGGACCGGTTAGCACTTCGGTGCGAAGCTGAGAATTTAAGCCCCGGTAAACGGCGGTGGTAACTATAACCATCCTAAGGTAGCGAAATTCCTTGTCGGGTAAGTTCCGACCTGCACGAATGGCGTAACGACTTCTCAGCTGTCTCAACCACAGACTCGGCGAAATTGCATTACGAGTAAAGATGCTCGTTACGCGCGGCAGGACGAAAAGACCCCGGGACCTTCACTATAGCTTGGTATTGGTGTTCGGTACGGTTTGTGTAGGATAGGTGGGAGACTGTGAAGC
>NZ_JACVEE010000011.1 GCF_015355755.1 Nocardia sp. XZ_19_385 | reverse complement strand
GGTGCGCCATCAGGGACTCGAACCCCGAACCCGCTGATTTGGAGCCTCACTTTTCCTCACCTGCCCTTACTGATACCGACGCCCCCGACCATGTTGGAGGCTGTCAAGTAGACCAGATGGTATCGCCCGAAATTGCGGACAACTTGCAGCAACACGCACCCGGGGGTCGGTTTTCGGAAATTGATCCGCCTGCCTTGTTCCTCGTTCGGGATGAGCGGAATGCGTCGTCCGCTGTCAACGAATCGTTGACACCGAAGCGTCGGGCGGCGGCCCGCGTCGGCGGTTCGGACTATCAATCGCTTGCGGAACGTGTGGGTCGGCGCGTCGCTTCGGCCGATCCAGAAGCGTTGGCGGACCTCGTTTTAATACGCGATAGCTTCGACACGGCTATTGCTACAGCGGTTGCGGGTCTGCGTGGGGCAGGATTCTCTTGGGCGGAGATAGCAGCGCCGATGGGTATCAGTCGTCAAGCCGCGCAACAGCGTTGGGGCTAGGGGGAGTGGTAGCTAATGAGTGGCTGTAACGAAGTTGAAGTGTCAAGTGATCTTGAAACCATGCACGGTCATGGTCTATGTACGGAGGCCGGGCGCGCAACTGCCCCGAGCCTCAAGGTTTTAGGCACGCCGCTTCCGAAAGGGTGGGTTCCAGCGCTCGATAGCTTTCGAGTTGCATTGCAAGCTCAGGGAATTGCTCAGTCATCAGTCGACCTGCACACCTACCATTTGCGAAGACTGGCACGCAGTATCGGCTTGCCAGACCCGGGGAAAGTTACGGGTCAGCACCTTATTTCGTGGGCCGGTCGGCAGGTTTGGGAGACAGATACCAGGCGGAGCTACTACCAGAGTTTCCGCAAATTCTGGGACTGGGCCCCCGGTGCCGGTATTGCCCTCGAGAATGCCGCCGCGGAATTGCCGCCGGTGAAACCCAGCCCGCCTAATCCCAAGCCGACACCGTACGGGGTCTATAGGGAAGCTCTGGCATTGGCTGAGCCGCGTGAGCGGTTAATGCTGCGTTTATCGGCCGAAGCGGGAATGCGGCGTGGTGAAGTGGCGCAGGCGCATTCGCGCGATCTGGTCGAGGATGACGACGGCTGGTGGATCACAGTGCACGGGAAGGGCGGCAAGGAACGCATGGTGCCCTTGCTGGACGACCTGGCGAAGGAGTTGCGGGCGCTGGGTCGTGGCTACTTCTTCCCCGGCAGATACGGCATCGGCCACTTGACGGCGGCGTACGTCGGCAAGCGTGTTCGTCAGCACCTGGACGACGCGAACACCATGCACAAGCTGCGGCACATGTTCGGCACCCGGACGTATCGGGTGCAAAAGGACGTGTTCGTGGTTCAGGAACTTCTCGGACACGCCAGCGCCGACACGACGAAGCGCTACGTGAAGATGAGACACCAAGACCTGCGCTCCACGGTCGAGGCGGCAGCGTACGACTAGGGAAGCGTGAAGAGGTACGGCCACATGCCCCGGCGGGCATGTGGCCGTACCCTTTGGGTACGCGGGTCAACCGAACGCACCCTCACGCCGATTTGCGTGCACTCTTGGGCGGTTCGACTGGGATCGTCGGGGGCGCAGCCGATTCGGGCGCGTTCACGACGGTCGTCATGGGACGATATCTAGCGGTCGGAATTGGCCGACCAGTTTGGGAAGGTTGGAGGATCAAATGACTGAGACATCCAGCGGTGACGAAACGAGCAGCAGGTCTATCAAGGAGAGCGGCCTCGGTGGAGTGTTCTCGTGGAGTGCCGACCATGACAGCGGCCTTCTGTCAAATGCCACTCGAGAGGACGCGGACGACGAAGAAACTACTTCCTGACTTGCTGGAATGATCTGTAATTCCGCATTGAGCGTGGTCCGAGATCCAGTTCGGGCACAACAACGGGCCCGCCCCGGCTAGGGCGGGCCCGTTCACGTTGGCCGGGGCTGGTCGCTGCTCCGGCCGTGGTCGGTGTGTCTAGTAGCCGTGCGCCGACAGCCACGCCTCCTGTTCGGCCTGGTGGAAGGTGCGGTCGTCCCCGTAGTTCTCCGTCGCGATATGCAGCGTGCGGACCTGGCTCCGAACCGCTTCCCATAGCGTCTCCTCGTAGCCGGGCAGCCACTCGATCACCTGGGCGAGCGTCGGATACGTTGCTGGGCCAAATGCCAGACGACCAGCTGGTCGTCCGGGCATGGGGCTATCGGCGATGCCGTCGACCCAACGTCGCGCAGGCCGCCCGGCGCTGGGGTCGTCAATGAACATGATCCGGGGTACTCCGTCGCGGACGTCCCAGGTCACCTGCATGTCGCCTACGTCGGTTTGAAACACGAGCGTTCTCCCTGTGGAGTCTTAGAAACCGTTGGCGGACAGCGTCTTTTGCCAGTCGTAGTGCCGCGCGTACGTCTTGAACGTCAGGGTGTCGACCAAAATGCACTGTTCGGTCACCGCCCGCATACTGCCCCCGAGGTGTGCCAGGTACGGCACGAAAACCGCTTCGGCTTCGACCTTCTGAATCGCTTGCACCAGCTTCAGTAGGGGTGTGTCGCAGAAGGCGGGAATCAGTAGCCGGCGCGCGATGTCGTAACCCCACATCTGGCCGAGGGCCACCATCTCGCGCTCGTGTCGCTCGTGATCCTTGCCCGACAAGTCTTTCAGTTGGTAGGTCACTGCTCGTTTCTTCATTGTGTACGCCCCCTTCAAAGGGTGACAGAATTGTCTTGTTGGGACAGATATGTCACCCAGGATACGACCGGACGCCCGGCTTTGCGCGGGTTCGGTGAGACGAGAGAGGATGAAGCGGTGAGCAGTACAGGCGATGTGATCCGCCGGTCTCGGGAGGCGAAGAACCTCAGCATGGAAGCGCTGGGCGCGGCGGTAGGCGTCGACAAGCGAACGATCTCGCGCTACGAAAACGGCGAGTCCGAGCCGTCCCTGTCGACCGCCGCCGCGCTGGCGGCGGTTCTCGAGGTTTCACTGACCGAGCTGGCGGGCATGGAGCCGCAGGGTCTGGACTTGACTGGCCGATGGTGGGCGGCGTGGCAAACATGGATGGATGAGGTCGAACGGATTGACGTCCACCCGTTGACAATCGCGCAGGACGGCGCGGTGCTCGCTATCGACGGATCGCGTGCCCGCAGCGTCACCGAGGGAAGCTACGAATGGCGCGGCGAGATGCGGCTATGGGATGGCGAATCCGTGATGGGCTGGTACGTCGCGACCGATGGCGCTGTGCGGTCAAAGGGCGCACTGTATTTCGCATTGCACCCGCACGGCTCGCACATGGTCGGTTCGTGGGTTGGCCTGAGCCAAGCGGGATTGGTAATCCGCGGGTGGGGTGCGATCGCCCGCGAACGTGACCATGTCGAACAGGTGATAGCGGAACTGGTCGCCACTGATGGAAACTTGCGGACATGGCCAACGAGACCGAACTAGTAGATGTGTCCGTCACTGCGTCCGACCCGGAGTGGTTGGCTGAGTTCACGCGGCGGCTGGTGAGTGACCGGCTGGCAGCGTGCGGGAACATCATTCCCGGTATCCGCTCGATCTACCGGTGGGACGGCCAGATTCACGACGACGGAGAGAACCTCGTCGTCCTGCACACCCGGCGGTCGCTCGTGCCGGAGATCATCGAGCGGGCGAACGCGGAGCATGCCGACGACACACCGCAGGTCCTCGCCGTCCCGGTCGTTGATGTGCACCCGGGCTACCGGCAATGGGTGCTCGACTCGACAAAATCTGACTAGGGTATGGCGCGCACGTAGGTCATGGTCAGCCGCCCGCGTACGTCGGCGAACATGGTTTGACCGCCGCTTAGTGTGCCGCCGCTGTCCTGCGTAACTAGCAGGCGCACAACGTCATTCACTGCCAGGCGGCGCACACCGGACGCCATGACGACGTTGTCCCAGCTGTTGGCGTTCTCGGCGCGCGCGAGGATGGAACCGGCGCTGGCTGTTGAGTTCTTGGTGATCTTCAGGGCCCGGCGGCCGGTGCCGTTCGCGGCCCAGGTCCAGACGGCTTCGATCAGGTAGAGGCCAGCAACTCGGCACGTGAGACCGGCGGTCGAGTACTGGGCCTGTCCGCCTGGCGCGGAGTCCCACTCGGCGGCCTGCCACGTCACCAGTGTGTCGGTTGCGTTTGTGGCGTTCATGCCGGAGGTGCGGACCGCCGAGGCGGTGGGCGGCGCGCCGGAGCCCGGGGGGATGGTCGCGCCCGAGAAGGTGGATTCGATGGCAGTGGCCAGCGCTTGCACCTGTTGTGCGCCTTGCCAAACCGGATCGGTTTGGGTGGGGTAGGGCCAGTGGTACAGGGGTGTTTCGCCGGGCATGCTGGCCTCCTAGGACGGTAGATAGACGCCGGGGTGGGTGAGGTAGCGGAAGTCGTTCCAGGTCACTGAGGACGCCAGTTCGTGGGTGGCGTTGGTCCGCCAGTGCAGGGCTTGGTCGAGGTCGTTCCAGATGACTTGGGCGGTGGCGTTGGTCTTCCAGATGTATTGCAGCGTGGTGCGGATGATCCATCCGCCGTCGTATTCGATGGTGCCGCCGATGATCGCGGCCACGGGCACGATGTTGGGAAGCCAGGCCGAGTAGATCGAACCCGAGATGTACACCGCGCCTTGGGTTTCAGCGGCGAGGGTGAACACTTCGGCTTCGGCCTGAGAGTGGAACCCGTGGGTGCGGCGAGTGTCCCAGGTGACCGGCGGGTGTTTGGGTAGCGCTCCCTCGTACTGGCCGCGCGCGAGGACTTCAGTCACCATGGGGTCAATGTGGACGCCGTTGTCTATCCAGCTGGTGAACTGAACAGTCCTGCGCCCGTTGGTATCTCCCTCCGAGGTCTGCACGACGGTGGTCACATCCGTGCCGCCGCTGGGTGCCTCCTTCCACCCGACTTGTACGCGGGTGACCACTGAGTTCGGGGCGAGCTGGATTCCCTCGTCGGTCGAGGTCTCGCACCCGGGCAGGCCGGTGCCCTTGTAGACCTGGGAGTCATAGTTGATGTTCGACGCCTGCACGTAGACCAGGCCGTCTGGCATCTGGACCAGGAAGATGTTCACCGCGTACGAGCGGCGGTACAGGTGGCGAACCACGTTGGTGTGTGGGTGGTAGCTGTAGGTGTCGCCCATGGACATGTAGAACTCATCGGCCAGCGAATGCAGGTCGCGGCCCTTGATGTCGAGGGGCCAGCACTGGATATTGACCGACCCCGGGTAGAAGTAGAACGCTTCGATCTCCGCTGGCGCCGCTGCGGTCGCGATGCGGTTGGCTCGGGTGATCATCGTTTCGGTGGGCCAGGTGCCCGGCGACATGACGATGTTTCCCATGTCGGCGTCCTTGGCAGCCGCGGTAATCGAGATGATCCACGCGCCCGGTGTCGAGGCCGGCCGCGCCACGGCACCTGTCACCCGCCCGGCAAACCAGCGTTGGCTGGTACCGCTGGCGGTGTGCTCCCAGTGCAGCGAAATGCGACGGCCTATAACCGATTTCGCGGTCACCTTCTCCGCCCAGGTGCCAGTGCGGTCGAGAATGGACAGCTGGGCGGTGCCGGGACGTGAGTGCGAAATGTAGTCGTCGCGCCCCCAATCGACCTTGATACCGGCCAGCGCCAGGGGCGCGGTGCCGATCAGGTCCGCGTCGCACTGCACGCGCTCACCGTCGAAGACGATGTACGGCGTCGGGTTGAATGGCATGGCTCAGCCCACCCGCAGGTCGATGGCGGCCGATGCGCCCACGGTGATGTTCCGTCCGCGTAGCAGCCGTTCGATTTGCAATGCCGTGGCTTGCGGGTCGACCGCGCCGGACACGTTGATGGTCACGTTCGTGATCTGGGGGGGCGGCCCGGCCGAGGCGGCAGCGGCCCACCCCATCAGCGGCGGCGCGGCGGCGGCCAGCTCGGGGCCGGGCGCGGCGAAGGTGTCGAATCCCTGGGGCAGAAACCGCATGAACGCGTTTGCGCCGGTGGAGATCCCGACCAGCTCAGCGGCCGGGCCGCCGAAGAACCGCGACAACCACGACGGCGGCGACGGGAACCGGATCGAGCCCAGCAGACCAATCAGCGATTGGACCGCGTTCACCACGGTCTGAATCGCGGAGGCGATCGCAGCGAAGGCCGAGCGCGCGGCGCTGGCGGCTCCCGATACCCAGCCCGGTATCCGGTCGACGATCGAGCCGAACAGCTCGAGGCCCGAATTGACGTATCCCGCAACGATATTCGCCAGCGAGGTCATGGCGTTGACCAGAGCAATCGTCATCGGCGCGGCCAGAATGAGGCCCTGGACGACCAGCGGCAGCAGCTCGGCGGCGAACCGCGCCACGGTCGGCAGCAAGGGCAGCACGGCCACGAGCAGGTCCGCGAATGCCTGCACGAGTTGTTCCAGGGTGCCGGAGCTGGCCAGGGCCGTAATCGCCTGAACCAGTGATGTTCCGATCTGGGTCGCGATTTGCTCGATCACCGGGGCGAGCCGGGCGAACATATCCGCGACGGTCGGGAGGATCTGCACGAGCGCGCCGGAAAGGGCCTGGGCTACGGCGGCCCAGGCGGGGGCCAGTGCGGAGATGAGCTGGGCCAGACCGCCCGCGAGGATGCCCGCCAGCTGAGCCAGGGGGCCGATCAGCGGGGCTACGGCCGCCATGACGTCGGCTAGGGCGGTCGCGATCAGGGGAAGGGCTCCGGTGCTGACGATGGCGTCCAGGGCTTGCACGAGCGCACCGCCGATCGTGGCGGCCATGCGCTCGAAAGCAGGTGTGATGCTGGTGAGTACGGTGCCCAGGCTGGTGAAGATGCTGCCCAGCGCCGGACCGACCACCGCGCCTAGTCGGGCGAACAGCTCGACCAGGGGACCGAGGAAGGCCGAGATGCCGGAGAGGGCCTGGGCGAAACCATCGAATAGTCGGGTCAGTGTGCCGTCTGCGGCCAGGCGCGAGAATGCCTCACCGATCGAGGCGAAGACGCCACCGAAGGCAGCGCCGATCTTGTCGGCCACGGGCGCGGCGGCCGCGCCCAGATCGAGCAGACCTTGTGTCAGCAGCGCCAGGCCGGGGCCGAGCGCGGCGATGAACTTCTGTGCCCCGGCTAGCAGGGTGTCTAGGGCGGCAGCGCCGGGGCCGGCTAGCTGACCGACGACAGCGGCGAAGACTCCCGAGACCGCCGACGCTATGCCCTGCATGGCCGGGGTGATGCGATCCATGAGCCCGGCCAGTTGCTCGAAGGCGGGCCGCATTTCGCGCGCGAAGGTGCCCGACACGGCTTGTTTGAGTCGGGCCAGCGCCGGGGCCGCCGCGCCTGCGGCTTGCTTGATGCCCTCCATGCCGAGGGCGATTGCGGCCAGCGCGGGCGCGGCGAGCAGGCCCAGGCCGACGAATCCAATGCCTAGGTTGCCGACCGCGCCGATCGCGAACGCGATGAGGGAGGTCACCGCGGCTACCTTGTGGACGGTGGAGGCGAACCCGCTGACCGCGCGGGAGGTGCGCTCGAGTTCGCGGCGCGCGTCGGAGCCGTCGCCGACGATCCGTACCGACAGGATCGCGGTGCGTCCGGCCATCTGCCTACCCTTTCGCTCGTTGCGCGTTCTCCTCCAGCACCGCTATCGCGGTGGCTATCACGTCATCCGGTTCCGAAAGCCATTGCGAGGGAAGCGTGTTCGTCGCAATAGCCAGTTCGACTATCAGTCGTTCGACGGAACCGGATTCGTAGGGCACACCTCGTCACGCTCGGTTTCCGCGACGGCGGCGGCCTGGGCCACGAACTCGTCCCAGCCGCCCGCGAACGCGCCGGTGCGGCGCAGCGCGGCGAAGGCCAGGAACGTCACGAACGTCAACGGGTCGTCCTGGGGTGCGTCCCACTTGTGAGTGCGCCGGGTACGGGCGTAGGCCATCTGGTCGGCCACCGTGGTTTGCACGTCTAGGTGCTCGGTGCCGTCGAGCATTTCGACGTTCAAAACGATTCGCGCAATTGCCATTTCAAATTCCCCTGACTTGGTCGAGTAGTTCTTTGCTGCGGCGCTCGTAGAGCTCGACCCATTCGGACTCGGTTTCCTGGGCCGCGCGGGTCACGAACGGGTTGGCTTCGATGCCCCGGGCGGGCCAGCCCCAATGGATCGGGTTGGCGTAGGGGGTGGCGGTGTTGCCCATCCGGATCACACCGGCACGGGCGGTACCCGAGACGCGGACCGTGCCGACCAGACGGCCGGTGCGACGCGGCCCGATGATCCGGGCACGCGCGGCGGCCAGTTCCGCGCCGTCCTTGTGCAGGTCCTTCAGGTCGTCCATGCCGACCCCGGCCCGCTTCAGCGTGCGCTGTAGCTGGCTGGACCCGTAGACGCGTGCGTAGGGCATTACGGCGTCGGGTCGTAGGGTGCGGGCTGGCCGACCAGCGACCATTCCACGTCGGAGGTCGGGCGGGTCTTCACGTCGCCGCCGATCGCCAGCGGGTCGACGGTGAGCACGCCTTGATAGCCCTTCTCCAGGGCGGTGTTCGGAACGAACTTGAACGGCACCTGTTCGCCCGCGTGGGTCAGCGACCATTCGTTGATGCCGCCGGTGGTGAGGTCCTGCACGATGGTCGCGTTCAGCGCCCACGAGTAGGTCACCTCTCCAGGCACCACGTCGCCGCACAGGGTGTTGAGGTCGTCCTCTTTGTCCTTGTCCGGGGCCAGGGTCGCGGAGGTGATCTGGCATGAGATGTCGATCAGGCTTCCGACTTCGCCGAGGGTGAGTGTGCCCGGCCCCATCTTGTAGCTTTTGACAGGCATTGCGTTGTCTCCTAACAGGTTTCGATGTTCACGGTCAGGCGGAACGCGGGCAGTGGGCCGCCCCCGCCGGGCAGGGTGACCGCTTCCGACAGCGAGGTGTCGGCGTCGGGTTCCAGCACGGTCAGCGCCTTGTCCAACAGGTCGGTGAGCGTCCGATACGCCTGGGGCGCACCGGAATCCGGAGCGATCAGATAGATCTCCACGGCGACGGTGCCGCCCCCGCCCAGCAACTCATGCGCGATAGAGCGGGCGACCACCCAGGCGCACGGCGGATTGAGGTCGCGAGGGTCGACGGCCGCGCGAACACCGGCTGCCTTCAGTTCGTCGGCCAGGCCGTCGAGGATCTGGGCGATATCGAACGTGGCCATCAGCCGACCACCGGTCGCGCGTAGGCACCGATCCCCAGCAGCTGGCCCACGTCGGGGTCGTTGCGCTGCACGTAGATCGGACCCAGTTCGCCGAAGCTCTCGACACCGGCGGGGGAGTTGCGACGCCGGAACACCCGCGCCGCGAGCATGACCGCACCCTGGCGCTTGGTCTCAGACCAGACGGCCGGGGACACCGGCGCACCGAACCACTCGACCATGAGCGCGTTCACCGCGTTCACGGTCGCGGTCAGCGTGGCCTCATCGCCGATGTCATCCAGCCGGAGATATGCCTTCACGGCGGCATCGGTGGCCGGGGCCTGGACGGGTGCGGTCATGGCCGGAACTCCTTACGGCGCCGGGGTGATGGTGACTTTTGCGATGCCCTTGGCGTTGTGCAGCAACGTCGCGTAGTAGCCGAACAGGGCACCGTCGCGGCCACCCTTGGCCAGCTCGACCGCTTCCACCCGGATCGGGGAACCGGCGAGTTCGTAGAACGTCGCGGCCGGGCGTGCGCCGACGACGACGGTTCCGGCCGGGACGAATTCGGAATCCACGAAGTTGCGGGGGTCGATACCCAGCAGCTCGAGGTAGGCCGGTACGTCGTCGTTGGTGAGGTCGAGCAGCGCTTCCATGTCGGTCGGGTTGACCAAGACGTAGGACGCGCGGGCGCGGGCGTTGGTCTTCAGGTACGTGCGGCCCTTGGCCACGGCCTTCAGCAGGTTCGGAGCCGAACCAGCCGCGGTGGCCGATGCCATCGTGAAAGCTGCTGCCCGCTGGTCGGACTCGTAGGCGTAGGACTCGGCCATGGCCGCGAAGTACGAGGCGATGAATTCCTGGTCGTTGAAGTCCCAGAACTTGCGGTCGAGGTCGTGCGCACCTGCAAGCCGCTTGGCTTCCACCCCCACCGTTTCGGTGGTCGGGGTGTTCGTGGGAACCTCGGTCTTGTCACCGGCGTAGTCGTCCACCTGGGGCTTGACGACCCAGCGCCAGCCGGTCACCTTCCAGTGCGTCAGCGTGCCCGGATTGAGCAGCGGCACGACCACCCGTTCGTAGGCGACGCCCGACCACAGCTCACCCACCCAGCCGTCCGGCGAGACCCACGGGTTCGCCGATCGGGTGATGTCGGCCAGCGCGGCGTGCAACGTGGTGTCGCCCTGGCGGGCAGCGTGCAAGGTCTCGCGCACCTGAGCCCAGGTCATAGGGCGCGGTTCGGTGCGAGCGGCGTGCAGGCCGAACGGTGCGGCGGCCGGGGCCGGGGCAACTGAGGGCACCTGCACGGCCGGCGCTTCGGTCGGCTCCGGCGGGGGTGTGGTTGCCGAGGCGGTGAAGTCGGCGGCTGGTTCGGTGATCTCGGGCATGGTGTCCTCCTGGGTGGTGGGGTGATCGGGTCCGCCGCTGGCGGCTTGGACGGTGTGCACGCGGGCATCGGCGAAAGCAGGGATGGCGACCAGCGCCACGGCGTCGAGAGTTGCGGCCAGTACGCGCGTTCCGTCTGGGGACAGCCGCACCCCGGACAGCTCGACCGACAGGCCGTCGCGGATTCCTTCGGACGCGTCGGTCAGGGCCAGATCGCCGTCCGCGCCGGAGCCGACTTTGAAACTCAGCGCCAGCCCGGCCGGGGTGTCGCTGGCGGTGGCGACGTAGCCGACCGGGGTACCGGTGCCGTCCGGGCGGCGGTGGTCGCGGTAGAGCTTCACGCGCTTGAGATCGCTCGGTATCGCGATCGCTCCGGGCTCCACGGTCACCGCGCCGCGATTGGTGCGGCCCTGCACGCCGTAGGGCAGTGCAAGCCCGGTGATGATGCGCCGCTGTGCGTCGGCGCTCACGTCGGCGATACCGGCGACGGTGCACAGGATTTCGGTCATGACTGCCTCCGTGGACTGGACGGGGATTCAGCGGCAAGCCACGGCATGACGTGCTTCAACCACTCCTCCACTTCAGGGATGGCGAGTACGCGGGTGATGACGGCGTTACCGGCGAGTGCGACCGCGACGACGACAGCGGCGCGGGATTGACCGAGCTGGGCGACCAGCAGCGGGACCAGGGGGCCGAGGCCGACCAGCGTGGCAGCTGTCGACCGGGCCGCCGCTCGCGCTGGGTGCGCGCATTGCGTCGGCTGTTCGGGGGGCGGGGCACTACTCATCGCCTCACGAACTCCGGTCGGCGCTCGGCGAGCGCGTTGGTGATCGAGACCAGCAGCACGACAACCGCGCCCACCGAGATCAGCGCTGTGCAGGCCAGTGCGAATGACAGGTACAGCAGCCACATCATTTGTGATCACCGCCGCTCAGCGCCTTCACAACGCGATCCAGCTTCGCGGAGATCTCGTTGATATGGGTGTCCATGAACTTGACCATGTCTTCTCGCGAGACTGGCTGTCCGGCTTGGTTTTTGGTGATCTCACCCCAGATGTGCGCGGCGATCCGGTCCAGATCCTCATCGGTCAGTGCCATGTCGTCCTCCGGTCCGTAGATGCCGAGATGTCCGGCGTTCAATCGCGCGGCGAAGCGCGCCAATTCCTGTGCGTTGCAGCCGATTTGGTAGTGCATTTCGTCCGGCCACGAGCCCATCTCGCCCCAGTCGCGGCCCCAGAACACGGTGCCCTCGAACAGGTCCAGGCCCCGGCGCACGACGGCCACCTTGTCGGCGGGCATCGTGTAGTGCTTCCACGGGTAGCGCATGGCGTTGATGTCGATAGCGGTGCCGGACAGGTGGTTGGAGTTCCACACGTCGTTCGTGGCCGACCAGCCCCACTCGTCGCGCTGGCCGGGGTCGATCGGTTCGACGTTGCGGTGGTACCAGGCGGCCCAGCCCTTCAGGACCGTTGACACGTCACCGGCGCGCAGCTCGACCACGGCGCGGGTGCCGGGGACCGGGCCACGGTCCAGCTCGGACGCGGGGATGACAGGCCAACCGTTCTCGGTGTTCACTGGCGCACTCCTGGGGTCGACGGACTGGCCGCGCCCGGCGGCGAAGGGCGCGACGCACCGGGCGCGGCGGACGGGCTAGCGGCTGGCCCGCCCTCGTCGGGCACCTGCACGCGAATGGCAGGACCGACGAAATCCTCTGTGTCAAAAGCGATTCGGTGCCCACGGGTCACCATGTCGTCCATGCCCAGGCGCGCGGAGATCGCCGACATGTACGGGGCCAGGCCGTAGTCCACCAGCTCGGCGTTGCGGCCCTGGGTGGTCTCGTAGGTGAGCGAGGCCGTGGGGCCGGTCGCGTCGATCGAGGCGGCGGGCAGACCGGCAGCGCGCGCGATGTCGACAGCGGCGGCGTTGCGGCCCTCGATCAGCAGGTGCTCATTCGGTGCGCCGTGCTCGCGCAGCTCGATCGCGTTGTTGGTGTAGGCGACACCGCCGTTCGCGCCGCGCCGCGCGGCGGCCCAGGCGGCCACCAACGCGTCGATTTCGGCCTGGGGCATCGGGGCGTCGGTGGTCTGGTGTAGCTCGAGGTTCGGCGTCGGCGTCGAGGCGGCGGAGTCGGCGGCGGCGATCAGCTTGGCCGCGTGCCGGATCGCGCGCTGGGCGAAGTACAGCAGGCCCTCGTCTACGCCGGGGATCAGGCACACGTCACTGTCGGCGACCAGCTCCCCGTCGACCACGATTCGGCCTACGGTGTCGAATTCCCAGCGCTCCCAGGGGATTCGCCCGGCCGCGATCACCTGGCCCGCATCGTCACGTGACAAGCCCCAGAGCGACCAGCCGTAGAACAGCAGGTCATCCACCGTCCACAGCATTCGGTGAAACGGGCTCACCGGTCCGTCGGTGCGGTCGATCCAGGCCGGCTGCGAGGTCAGCAAGTCGTCGCCCTTGTAGGCGCGCAACGGCATTCGCGCGATGCTGCCCACGATGATCCGGCGCGCACGGGCCATGGCCGGGACGGTCATGGCCTCCAGGCGCGTCATCGGGAGCACGTTCTCCAGCCCCACCAGATCGGGCCAAACCACCTGATTCATGTGGTTCGGATAGGGCGAGAACGGTGAGGCAACCTGAACGGCATTGCTATGCGCCGCTGCCAACTCCGGCAGCGAGCGAATCGCCAGCAAGGACCGAATGAATCCCATGCCTTCGATCCTGCGCACATTTGCGACTCTCACGCCGCGACGCGACACGCGCAGAATCAGCAGCGCGTTTCACCGCTCGAGGGTCGTCGTAGTGGGCGGTGCGAGCGTGGTCACGCACGGCGCGGGCGTTCTGGCCGTAGGAGTCGCCAGCGAATCGCCAGCCACAATCGCAGACAGTCAGCACCATGTGATCGGTGGCATCGGTACGGACCCTCATCCGAAAACCACCAACGGCACGGCGCTTGGCGCGCCTTGATGATCCAGGGCGTAGGCGGCCAGCGCCCCGGCCTCCAGAGCGGCGATCGAGCCGGGCGAGCGCCGCGACAGCGCCACCGCATCACCCACCGGGCGTAGCGCCGCGATGTCGGCGGCGGCCGAGAACGCCGGATCGGTGCGGAACCGAATCCCTATGGGGCCACCGTCTTTGGGGTTCAGACGGTCGAGCAGGTTCGCCGCTGCGGCGGTGATATCGCGGATGCCGATCGGCAGCAACGTCACCCCGAGGCGGCCCAGTTCGTCGGCCAGGGTGCCCGAGGGGCCGTACTGGTCGACAGCTACGCCGTGGTTGCGGTGTCCGGCGGCCAGCTGGGCAAGCCGCGGTGCCGCCCAGGATGTGCCGGGGCGGCATTCGATCAGCTCGAGCACGGGCATTCCGTCGACCAGCGCGGCGGCCACGATGGCGGTTTCGCTGCGGTCGATCGAGACCGCCGCACCGAACGCGGGCCGGGCATCGTCGGGGAACGCGACCGCTGTCTGTGCCTCCTCCCAGCGCGGGAACAGCCGTTCCCCGGCACCGGTACGCCGGTTGCCGTAGGCGCGGGCGAACTCACCGGGCTTGTCGCCGAGCTGGTCTCGCGCCCGCTTGAGTGCGTCCATGTCGATGGTGTGGCCGTAGGCGGGGTGGTGGGCGGCCACCACGTCCAGGTCCAGCGGGTCTGCGGTCTCGGGAATCGACCACTCGAAATAGCACACACCCGGATCGCCGTCCCGCCCGCGATCCGAAAGGCCATGGAACCACGTGGAATTCGCGGTTCCCATGGTGGACAGGATGATGGTCTGGGCACCGGGACGGGTCGCCTGGGTGGGCACGATGGCTTGCATGAGGTTCGCGCCCTGGGCGTCGTCGAACACCCATCCCTCGTCGATGTCGTTGAGGTCGGACTGTTTGCCGTGCAGGGCGTCCACGGTCGGCGGGTGCGGGCGTAGCTCGGAGCCGGTGGCGAAGATCATCCGGGAGTCACCGGCACCCCATTTCACCGTGATGAGCGGGTTGAGCGGGGAGCGCAGCAGGCGGCCCGCCATCTCCCGCCACTGGTCGCGTGCGTCCTGGCCGGTCTGGGCGGTGTGCCAGGCGCGCTGGTTGGCGCGGAACACGCAGCGGTGCACGGCATTTGCCAGGACCAGGGTGGTCTTTCCGGACTGGCGCGGTACGGAGATGACCACGAGCGAATGCACGAACCGGCCGCGCTCGTCCACTTCCAGCGCGGTGTCGGCTACCTGGCGTTGCCAGGGCATGAGCGGCTGGCCCATGGCGGCCGAGACCTTGGCCACGGCCGGGCCGAAGGTGGGCCTACTCGGGTTGCGCGGAGTCGCGAACCGGGGCGGGGGCGTCAGGGGTTGGGGTAGCGAGTTCACGGAGCAGCTCCTCCAGGGTGTCGTGTTGCGCGGTAGCCCTGGTCTCGGGCGTCATCCGCAGTTCCTTCAGCGCGTCCAGCACCGGGCCGAGAAGCTTGCTCGGGCCGTAGGGCTTGTTCTGGGCCTCGAAGACATCCAGTGCCCAGGCACCGGCGCGCACGAGCGTCAGCGCGGCCTCGTCGGCGTCGACCAGCGCGTGGTCGTCGCGGGCCGCCTTGATCGCCAGTTCCACGGCCGCCGCGTGGCGGCCGGGCTGAGTGCGGACCACGGCATCGGTGTTCGGCAATTCCGGGAACATCGAATCCTGGCCTTGCTCAGGGGAATTCGTGGGTCGCCTGGGCATAATCGGGTCTCCTTGATCGGTGCCTATTAGGGCGTTTCGGTGGGTGCTCGGCTCGGCGTTCCTACCCCCGGTTGCCGGGCCTGGTCGGGAAAAAGGGAGGTGGGCGCGGTGGTGTCCGGCGGCCGAAATGCCAAAAAACTGGGAACTTTTGGGATTTCGGATTTGAATTCATTAGCGAATTCGCCCGATTGGGCGGGCCACAGGTCCGGGCAGTCCTGGCCTTGGATATGGCGGGCGTACAGCACCGCCCGCTGAGCCCGTGCGCGGGCCAGCGCAGGCCCGGCCAGGATGGTTGCGCTGTTGTCGTCGTCTACCCGCACGGTGCCGTCCTCGCTGGGCTCGATGTCCAGGGGTGTCAGCTGGGGCAGGGACCGGGTGATGCGCCATGCCAGCGGAGCACCACAGCCGTGGCAGTAGGTTTCGGCGTCGAGTTCCATTGCCGCTCACCACTCTCGGGACGGGGCCACGGTGGCGGCCTGGTAGCGGCGGGAGGCGAACCACTCGTGCAACCACATGTCGCCGCGCGCGGAGTTGCACGACTTGTGCGCTGGGCGCAGGTTGTCGAGTGAGTCCGGGCCGCCCTTGCTGCGGGGGATCAGGTGATCGGCGGTGGTGGCGCGGGGCCGCCCGCACAGGTGACAGGTGGTGCCGTAGGTGGCCAGGCACAGCAGCCGCAGAGCCTGGGCGCGGCGGCCGCCCCAACTCACGGCAGCACCTCGTCGGCGGGCAGCGGTGCCGGTGCGTCCGGTTCGGCGGCGGTCGGTGGCGGCCCGACGTGAGCGGGTGGCTTGCCGGGCCGGTCGCCGATGGAGACCAGCAGGACGCGGGCGAGTTCGCCGATGCGATCCGCGGGCTTGATCTTCCCCGGCCGGGCCAGGTTCGACGGGTCGGGCAGCGCGCCGGCCGGGCGGGTGCCCTCAGTTGTGGCGAGGCTCTGGGCGGCTCGTTCGAGGTGTGCGGCCAGCGCTCGTGCGCGTTGCGGGGTGTTGTCCGGAGTGGTCATAGCTGAGTTCTCCTGTCTATGGACCGATCCGGGGGCGTCTGAGCTACCACGGAGGGAGCGGCGGGAGCGTGAGGGCAGGGCGTACCCCGTACCGCTGAGGTACGGAGTGCCACCACGTCAGTCGCTTCGATCGGATCGGTTGGTGATGCACGCGGCCACGGGAATTACTCGCTGGGCCGCCGGGACTGGGATATTGCGAACGTCCGGTACGCCTGCCACGGCGTCCCCGTCCGAGTCCGCCTTTACCGGGTCGGACGCTCGCATCGGAATGGGTGCAGTGGCCCCTCTGACGGGCGACGACTCGGCGGGCTAGGCCGATCACCCGCATTACCCACGGGCGCACCGGGACGAGCTCGGCTCATCTCACGGCGGCATCACCCCTGGGGGCGGCCCAGCGGTCGACCGGCACAGGGTCGGAACCGGGGCTGTTGCGGCACTCGGCGCAGCGCCATACCTGGCCCGTAGGCAGTCGCGGAACGCGTGCTGTCGGGTGGTAGGGCCGCTGGCAGTGCGGGCAGCGGGGAAGGGGAGCGGTGCGGGTGACGCGAGGGGCGCTCATGACGCACCGCCGGACTCGAGGTCGTCGGCCAGCTCGCGCAGTGCCGCGACCGCGACGGCCACGGGCACGGGCACCGAGGATGGGGCGTCCTCGGTCTGGAAGGTGTGGGTGATCACACGGCCGGGTCGGTCGGGATCAGCGCCGAAGGTGATGACCGCCGACGCGTAGTAGACAGCGTCCAGCAGCTCGGCGGGCGAGACGTGCCCGCTCACGACAAAACCCCCTGTGTCGCGAACGACAAGGGGGTTTCAGGGCGGTCAGAAAAGCGGGCGTTTTCGGCTACTATGCGGGCATGACCGAACCGCATGGAGACAGGCTTACGCCTGCCAGCTACCGGAAAATTCCGGCACCGACAGACGATCGGTGCGCCATCAGGGACTCGAACCCCGAACCCGCTGATT
>NZ_JACVEE010000010.1 GCF_015355755.1 Nocardia sp. XZ_19_385 | reverse complement strand
CCCCCGCCCCAGCGCGCCGATCGGGCCAGAGACAACCGATATCGGGACGACCACCCCCGCCGCCTAGACCAGGTCACCGGGAAGTCAGGCCACATCAACTTGTGCCAATGCCGCTCGCGGGGCGCGGACTTAGGGTCAGTATCGGGCTATGACCGAACCGGCCACCGGGCAGATGCATGTTCTTATTTCGAAGGCGCGGAGATGACCACCATCAACGAAGCCCGCGTATTGGCGGCCCTGCTCGCTGGCCGAACACCGCTGAGTCTGCCGGGCTTGGCGTCTGTGACCCACCTCGAGGTGAAGATGATCCGCAAATCCCTCGCCTCGCTTACCAGTTCAGGCCTTGTCGAGCAGACCGGCACCGAACCGGAGCAGACCTGGAAGCTGACCACCCTCGCGCGCCGTTTGCTCGAAACAGCGATCGGCCGAGCAGCGCTGGACGTGCCAGCTATGGAACGCCACGTCACTGTCGGGATGACGATTGAAGAATTCAGTGGCGGCGGCCCGGGGGCGGGGTCGTGAGTGCTGGTGAAGTTGGGCAGGTCTGTGGAGAGGGGCACAACCGGGCCGGGAGAAGGCGGTGGGTTTGGTGGCGGTCGACAACAAGGCGTTGATCACGGCGTTGTCCCGGTTCGCGTGGATGCTGCCTACCGAATACGACGTAGCTACGGCGTTGGACGAGCTGGTCGAGGGTGTCACCGAGGTCCTCGGCTTGACCGGGGCGGGAGTGACGTTGGAGTCGGAAGGCATGTTGCGGTTCATGACCGCCCACAGCGAACGCATCGCCACCGTCGAGCGCATGCAGGAGATCGCCCAGCAAGGTCCGTGCGTGCAGGCACACACCACCGGCGACGTCGTCGCGGTGGCGGACCTGCGTGAGTGTCTCGACCAGTGGCCGCAGTACGCGCAGGTCGCGTTGCAACACCGGATCCGTGCGGTCGCCGGGATCCCGATGCGCCTGGGCGACAACAAAATCGGCACCATCGACCTCTACAATGAAGCCGAACGCTGCTGGTCGGGCGAAGATCTCGAGATCGACCGTGTCGCCGCGGACCGGCCCTACTACTCGGGCGAGCACCCCAAGCACTGCAAGCACGGGATGAATCTGCAGGTCATCGTAACCCCGGACGGGGAGATCGTGTGGGTATCGGGTGCCTTGCCCGGCAGCGTTCATGATGCGAAGGCTGCATGGATCTGGCGAGTCACCCGCGAACTGGCTACTGATGGATGGATCATGCTGGGCGACAAGGGATGTCGAGGTGTGGATCCACTGGTGACACCGGGAAAGGACCGCAACAAGCCCGAACCGCAGAAGCAGTTCAACCTCGATCATGCCCGGCTACGCGGCTCAGGCGAACGCGCCAACGCCCAGCTCGAGACCTGGAAAATCCTGCAAGAACTACGTTGCTGCCCGCACAAGGCCAGCAACCGCGCGCACGCGATCCACGCCCTTCAAGAACGCAAGCTCAGTCCGCATGGCGCGGAAATCAGAAATATTTCGCGGGTTCACTTGTGGCTGCACTGGACTCGGCACGTCGCAGCAAGTATTGATATCCGGCGTCGAGTTGCGTCGAATTCCAGACCTGTTCTTGTTTGAATCTGGTTTCCGCCTCGCGGGACCAAATGTTCGGTCCACCGGCTGCCTGGGCCAATAGTTGTGTGCGGCAGGCGCGTTCGAGCAGGACTGCGTACATGACCGCGGTGGCGGGATCGGGCCCGACGGTGATTGCGCCGTGGTTGGGCAACAGCACGGCGTTGGCTTCGCCCAGTCGTTCGGCTACCGCGTGGCCGAGTTCTCGATTCGCGATCAGTGTGCCGGTTTGTGTGAACCGGGGTAACTGGGGGTATGTGAACGGGACCGCGTCGTGGGAGATGGCACGCAGCTCACAGTCGAGTGAGGCGAAGGCGCTCAGCGCCGGCGCGTGGGTATGCACGACGCTTGTCACCTCGGGCCGGAGCGCCATGATCTCGGTATGGATTGGGAATTCGAGGTGGCGTCGGCCGTTACCTTCGACTACGGTCCCGTCCGGGCCGACGAGGACGACCTTTGTGTGGTCGATTTCTTCGAATCCCCACCCGGAGGCTTTCATCCACACCCCACGGCCATCGGTGTCGCGTACCGACGCGTGTCCCCAGACCATGTCTCCCAGGCCGGCCGCGGCCAGCGCCCGACTGGCCTGGACGACCGAAACCAACTCTGGGCGCATCATCACTGTCGTCCGCCGGCGCTCACCGTGTGCGGTGTGGCGTGGTCGAGGACAAGGACTTCGGTGGCTTCCGGTGCGAGTCTTCGCAGCAGCCCGTGGTGCATTTGCTGGTGGGCGGGTGCGAGTCCGGCTTGATGGATCGGTATGGCGATCCGAGGTGCCGCGGCTCGCAGGTAGTCGATCGCTTCGGCGATCTTCATCCACGGCCCGCCTGCCGGTACCAGCACGGTGTCGGCTGCGCGGGGCGGGAGATCGAAGGAGTCGCCGGGGTGGAAAACCGTGTCGGCGATGAGGTATCCGATGTTTTCCGAACCGGGGAGATCGGGATGGATGCACGCGTGCGCACCGCCGGTGACGATGATCTCGACCTCTCGCACAGTCACGGTCGCACCGGGGTCGACCACATGGCCCGAGGTCCCCCGCTCGGCCAGCGTCGCCTCGGCGGCCCGGCCGTGCAGCAGTTGCGCGTTCGGATTGTGCTCGACCAGTGCGGTGACGCCGTCGACATCGAGGTGATCGGGATGGGCGTGGGTGATGAGGATGGCGTCGAGGTCGCGCAGGTCCGCATAGTCGGTGGAGTAGGTACCCGGATCGATCAGCAGGCGGGTAGGCCGATCCTGCGACGGGATTTCGAGCAGCACGCAAGCGTGCCCGTAGTGGGTGATGATCATGACAGCGTCCTTCCTGGGATAGCTTGTGGCTCAGCCGGTTACGGGTTGACCACAGTCATCCACATGGGTTCGTCGCGGCGCTGCATCGCATCGATGGCTGCGACCACCTCGGCGAGCGCGAATCGCTGAGTTATCAGTTCCTCGACGCGCAGGGCGCCCTCGCCGAGCAGAGCGAGGACCTCGCGGGCGTCGGTGCGGGTGCAGGAGCGGGTGCCGACGTAACGCCAGCAGTTGATCATGAGTGCCGCGGGCGGGAACGGCAGCGGTGTCCGGTTGGCGCCCATGTGCACCAGCGTTCCGCCGGTGGCCAACCCGGCCATGGCCTGTCCGGTCGCGGGGCCGTCGGGGATGAAGTCGATTACCGCGTCGGCTCCGTCGGGGGCCAGTGCGCGAAGTCGTGCGGTGAGCCCGTCAGTTGTTGCCCAGTCGCTGTCGAGTTCATCGATCGCGACGATGTCGGTGGCTACCCCGCCGGCCAGAGCTCGGACGGCTTCGAGGCGATCGGCGTTGCGGCCGACGAGGATGAGCCGCGAGATGCCGTGCTGCTCAGCGAGTTTGATGGTGGCGGTACCCATGGTTCCGGTGGCGGCGGTGACGATCACCGTCGCCCCGAGCGGCAGGTCGGCGCATTTGAGGGCGCGGACGGCATTGGCGAGATCGTGAACCTTGGCGGCGACATCGAAGCCCACATTGTCGGGCAGTTTGTCGATCAGCCAGTGCGGGACCCGGATGTATTCGGCCAACGCTCCGTCGTGGTAGCGGTCGTAGAGCGGCATCGGCGCCCGGCTGAAGGCGGCGTGGCCGATCATGGCCTGCTGGGCACACATCATGTCGCGGTCGGTGCGGCAGTAGCCACAGTCGCGACAGTTGAGATTCGGGTGGACTCGAACCCGTTCTCCCACAGTGATTCCGGAAACTTGGGAGCCGAGGGCGGCGATCGTACCGGCGGCCTCATGTCCCAGGGTCGTGGGGAGATGTTTGAAGGCACCGCTTGCCAGCAACCGCATCATTCCGGGTGCGAGTCCTGCCGAGGCGATCTTGACGACGACGTCGAGAGGCCCGGGGGTCGGTACTGGGATCTGCTCCAGGACAACAGAATCAGAGCCGCGGTGGGCGCGGGCAGCGAGCATGACAGTCATCGATCGGCCTTTGCGCACGCGGCGGCGAGCCGCTCGGGTGAATAGGGGTCAGCGGTTCGGGTGGTGTCGGCGACTTGGGGCAGCTCGCGGTGTGACAGCAGCGTGATGTATTGGCCGGGTTCGTCGTTCACGCTGGTGTAGGCCACGCCCAGCGGAATGTGGACGAAGTCACCGGGTTCGAGAGCAACGATGCCGCGCTGGGAGATCAGCGTGCGGGTGCCGCTGACCTGGTAGTGGACGGTATCGCCGTCCAGCAGGCGGCGATAGCGACGGGACACTTGCGCGGCGGGGTCGTGGTGGATGCCGAGGCGGAATTGGTCGGTGGCATATAGCCAGGTGGTCGCGTTGCCGGAAGTGCCGCGCAGTACTTGTATGCGCTCCTTTTCGTTGTGCACCTGGTCGAGCAGCAGCTGTTCGTCGGTGGGAAACACCGCGATGTCGTGGCCGCGGGCCCCCATACACTGGGTGACCGCTTCGTTGATCCCGCCGGGCTGCCAGCCGTCGAAAGGTGGTGAAAGCGGCTGGGATTCGCCGACGCCCGGCCCGACCTCGGCGACCGGTGCGGGAACATAGAACAGCAGATGGCTTTCCTTGCGGCCGTAGTTGTCGTGGGCGACTCCGCGCGGGATGCGGGAGAATTCGCCCGGCCGATGTTCGACGACGCCGAGTTCGGTCATCAGTGTGCGTTCGCCGGCGATCTGGTAGGAGATTTCGTCGACGTCGCAGTTGCGGTGGTAGAACGGCTGCCGATTGTCCATGGTTTGCCATTCGACGCGGATTTGATCGCTTTCGTAGATCCCGCGCGGCGGGGCGAACGGTTGGGCGCGGTACCGCTGAGGGAAATGCACCACGTTCAGCGGCGGCTGGTCGCGCCACAGCTTGATCGGGGCCTTTGCGGGATGCGGCGGCGCGAGCAGTTGATCCTCGTCGCGGGCGATGCTCCGCAACGCAGTGGCGGCTGCCATGACCACGACGTCCTCGATGACTTTCATGGCCACCTCCTTCTCTGGTGAATACGGTCGGCGCTGTGGCTGCGAATCAGGGGGTGGGCAACGCGGAGTAGTAGCGCTGAGCCCCGGGATGGAGCGGGATCGGAGCGCGGCCCATGGTGACCGGATCCAGTGGATAGGTGATCGGGCTGCGGGACGGCGGGATGTGCCGGTACTGCTGCTCGATGAGGTGGCGGGTTTCGCCCAGAATCCACGCGATCGCGTAGGCCACGTCCTCTTCCAGCTCGGTGGTGGTGAGCACGAGGAAGTCGGAGAAGTCGAGAGTGCGGAAGGCATCGCGCCCGGGAAAGTAGTTGTCGGCGACGGTCGCAGCGGGCCACCCGAAGTCGGTATCGAGCTGCTCGAGCACCTCGGGTTCGACTTCGAGGAAGTGGAAGTCTCCGCCGAACTGCTGCCAGTGCGGCAGCATGACCGCTTCGTGGACGATCGCGGTGGCTCGCCCAGCCAGGACATGGTCGAATGATTCGAACGGGCGCTCGTCCTCGAGGAATCGCCCACCCCATCCGAAGATGTCGATCTGGGCGCGTTCGAGCAGCGCGTGCGCGGCCAGCCCGACGTGGTTGATGCCGTCGTTGATCGACGTCGCCAGGGTCAGCGCGGGTTTGGCCGCTCGCAGCTCGGCGAATGTAGTTACCTCCAGCGCACGGTGCACCGCCATCACCAGCCGGTCCCGCTGCGGCACGACACCCAATGCCCGCAGGTGCGGGAACGACTCGTCCTGGTAGACGCCACGACCGTCGAGGGCGGCGACCGTGAACGCGGCCGGGGTGGTCAGGGCGACGTCGACCTCGCCGTGCCCGACGGCGCGGACGGCGTCGGCGAAGCCGCGGCTGTTCCAGATCGCGACGCGGGTGTCCGGGCCCGCGCGATCGGTGAGTTCCTGAGAGATCCAGCCGCAGACACGGTGCAGGTTGGCCGTTCCCCAGTCACCGCGCAGGTGCAGGGTAAGGGAGCGGGCGATGGCCGGTTCTTCGGGCCTGGGGGCGTTCATGCGCGGCTCTCGGTGGTGCGGACGGTGTTTCGGATGATGCCGACACCGTCGATTTCGACGCTGATGGTGTCGCCCTCGGCGAGGAACAGTTGCGGGTCGCGCCGGTAGCCGACGCCGCCGGGGGTGCCGGTGAGGATGAGGTCGCCGGGTGCCAGGGCGGTGAAGGTGGAGATGGTCGCGATGAGACGCGGGATCGAGAAGATCAGCATCGACAGGTCCGACTCCTGGACCTTCGCGCCGTTGAGAACGGTCCGGATACCGGCCTGGGCGATATCGACCCTGTCGGGCGGGACGAGATAGGGACCGACCGGAGTACTTGCGTCCCAGGCTTTGCCCTGCATCCACTGGTGTGTCTTGTACTGGTAATCGCGCATCGTGACATCGTTTGCCACGCTATAGCCAAGGACGTGATCGGTGGCATTTTCCTCCGGAATCCGACGTCCGGGACGACCGATGACCACCGCCAGCTCGCCTTCGTAGTCGACCTGCGCCGACTCCGGTGGCAGGACGATATCGTCGAAGCCGCCCAGCAGACTGTCCGCGAATTTGGGAAACAGCACCGGGTAGGTCGGCAGTTCACGGCGGGATTCGGTGACGTGCTCGCGGTAGTTGAGGCCCACGCAGAACACCTTGCCGGGCCGCGGGACGACGGGCAGGATCCGCACCTCGGCGGCCGAAACCGCCTGCGCGGTCTCGCGCACCGCATCACGTAGCAGTTCAGGAGTGGTATCGGCGCCGAGCTCGGTCACACCCGCCAGCGGAACCAGCGATGAACCGCGCAGTTCGCCGACGCGCCGCCGGCCGTCGTGTTCGTAGGTGGCCTATGTCATGGGTTCACATTCCTTCGCTGGTCTTGCGCCAGGCGGCGAGCTGGCCACCCCACAGGTTCACGGTGTTGGGGATCGGCTGCCACCGGCGCGGCACGTACGTGGCGCGGTCGTCGTGGAATTTCTCCATTTCCGCCGATAGTTCGATGTGGTTGCCGGCGGGGTCGTCGAAGAAGACGAACAGGTTGTTGCCCGGACCGTGCCGGCCGGGTCCCCAGGTGACGTCGACGGTTTCGTCGGTGAGCCGGTCACACCACGCTTTGAAGTCCTCCCACTGCGACAGGTCATAGGAGTAGTGGTCGATATCGCCGCCCCGCCCGATGTCGACCACCGCCAGCGTGTGGTGGTCCCGGTCGCTGCGCAGCCACGCGAATCGGCCGTCGGCCAATTGGTCGGAGATCCGGAACCCGATCTGGTCGACGAAAAAGGCGACCATGGCCGCGACGTTGTCGGTGCCGAGTGTGATGTGCTGGTACTTGATCGGGCGCCGTCCGGTGTCCGCGGTGGTTTCGCCGTGTCGCTGCACCACGGTGTGGAAATGGACCGGCGTGCCGTGCGGGTCGGCAGCCGCGATGCCGTGCGGGGTTCCGGCGGCGGCGTCGATGTAGTCCGCGTCGAGCGGTTCGACGGTGTGCCCGGCGGCAGTCAGGCGGGCGGCTATGCCCTCGACCCCGTCGCGGTCACGGACTTCGAATCCATAGTGGCGCAGCGCCTTCGGGCCTTCAACCAGTTCGATGACATGGTGGCCGCCGCCCCAGCCCAAGCGCACTCGCCCGTCGGAGAATTCCCGCTGGACGACAAGGCCGAGGACCCGGCTGTAGAACTGGACGGTGGCGGCGAGATCGGGAACGGAAAACCCGATGTGCGAGACCGCGGTCCGGGTCAATGTTCCCGCTGCGGCTCTCTCTTCGAGGACGACGCGATGCGGCTTATCCATGGGTCAGGGCCCTTTCTGGCGAGGTGATCGACGCGGTTCCGGCAGGAGTCCAGGACCGGACCTGCTCGACGAGGTCGGCGGAATCGGCGGGTGACCAGGCGGCGGCCACCACACGATCGGGACGGATCAGGGCGAAACGCCCTGTGTAGTGGACGAATTCGCGCACGAGCGCGCCGTCGACGTCGATGACGACCCGGTGATCGGCGCGCGGCATGTGCTCGGTAGTCGATACCTGGATCGGGGCAGCGTCGAGTTGTTCCAGGATCGAGGCGACCTCTGTCCAATCGGTCTGGTCGACGTCGATTCCCAGCAGCGCCCAGCCGTTGCCCAAAACATCGTCGAACCGGCACAGACGGTGGGTAACCGCGTCGAAGACCAGCGGTTGTCCGATCGGGATCCCGACCAGTTCGGGTCGGTCGCCGGCGGCAAGCAGGCCGGTCTCGTATCGGGTGGGCGGACGGTAGCGCATCTCCTCGAGGAACGCGCGGCCTCGCACGGTGGCCAGGGTGCGTTCGATGTGCTGATCGCGGCGGCGAGCGAACCGCGGTGAGGTCGTCATCACCACGCGTCCCAGCCGTTCCGAGAGCCGGACGGTGGCCAGCGCGTGGGGATATCGTTCCTGCTGGTAGGTGGCCAGGATCGACGGGTCCAGCCGTCCGGCGAGCACATCGGTGATTTTCCAGGCCAGGTTGGCGGCATCACGCAGGCCCGAGTTCAGTCCCTGGCCGGCGAACGGCGGCATCATGTGCGCGGCATCGCCGAGCAGAAACGATCGTCCGATCATCCATTGGTCGGCGACAACGGCGTTGAACCGGTAGTTGATCGCGCGTTCGACCTGGTGCGGGCTGATCGGCCGGTAGGGCGCCACCAGTCGCTCGATCAAGGCGAAATCGGGTTTCTCCTCGGGAGTGCCCTCGCCGTCGAAGAGCCGGAATTCGTAACGACAACGACCGTTCAGACCCGGCACGATCACATGCGGGCGGACGGGGTCGCCGTGATGCATCGCGAATCGTTGCGTGTGCGGATCCTCGAGGGTGTCGACCACCAGCCAGACATCCGGGTAGCTGCGGCCGGTCATGTCGATGTGCTGCAGCAGCCGGGTCGCCGAACGGCCGCCGTCGCAGCCCAGCACGTACCGGGCGTGCACCACCGATCGACCGGTGGCGGTCACCGCGTGGACGCTCACCTGGTCGGGATGCTGGTCGAATCCGACGACACGGGTGCCGTAGCGCATCTCGACATTGCCGGTGTCAGCCAGTGCGTCCGCCAGCGCGCGTTCGAGATCCGGTTGCGCGAAGGGGTTTTTGAACGGATAGCCCAGCCGGAACGGACGCGGCCCCCGGGCATGGAACAACTCCTTGCCGTGCCGGCTGTAATAGCGTGTTCCGGTGCCCGGCACCACCACCGGCATAACCCGGTCGACAATGCCCGCGGCCTGGTAGACGCGCAGCGATTCATCGTCGATGCTGATTGCTTTGGGTTCGTCACTGGTGCCAGCATTCTGTTCCAGCACAACGACATCGACACCTCGCGCCGCGAGCAACGCGGCCGCCGTCAGACCGACCGGCCCAGCACCGCACACCACGACATCGGCTGTGCTTGTCGGCACCTTCGCCGCCATTTGCCCACCTGCTTCCTGTCTTCGACCGCGGTAGGCACACGGTAAATCGGCGGTCCTGCATTTCGAAAGATGCGTCCTGATTTACAGGACACTCACTGGTGGATATCGTGAGCCGCATGGCAACCAAGGAAGACCCGCCCCGCACCTACCGTGAACGCAACTCCACCGCGGACCGCGCCCTGGACATCCTGCTGCTGTTCAGCGCCGACAAACCAGTCTGGTCGGGGCTCGAGATATCGGCGCGTCTGGGCGTCGCGCGCTCGACCACCTATCGCTACCTGCAGAGCCTCACCGGCTCGGGATTCATCGAGGAAGCGGCGGGCGGATTCCGGCTCGGGCCCCGGATCTTTCAACTTGCACGCCTCGCACGTGCCGGTCTCGGCCTGTCCGAAGTCGCGCTACCCGCCATGCGAGCACTCGCAGCACAGGTGAACGAGACGGTCCTGCTGACCCGGCGGTCGGGTCGCTCGGTGGTTTGCCTGGATCTGGTCGAGGCACAGCACACCGTGCGGCTGTCCTACGAACGCGGGCACGTCCTGCCGATCAACGCCGGCGCGGCTGCGGAGGTCTTGCTCGCGTGGGCCGATCCGGGCGAGGTCACCGCCATTCTCGAACAGGGACCGCTCGAACGCTTCACCGCGAAAACGTTGACCGACCCCGAAGCGCTGCGTATCCGGCTGGCGCACATCAGGAAACGCGGCGCCGCCTTGTCCCAGGGAGAATTGGATGATCACATCCTCGGTGTCGCCGCGCCGATTCGCGACGCCTCCGGAGCGGTGTGCGCCGCGATCAGCATCGCCGCCCTCGCATCCCGGGTTCCCCGTTCGGAACTGAAGAACATCGAGGGGCAGGTGAAAGCCGCAGCCGCCACCGTGTCGCGGCACCTCGAGATGCGTGACGCCTGAAGGCATTCCGCGCGGCCCTGGCCGTGGTCGGCGAGGCCATCGGCGCCTACACGTCAGGGACCCACCTTCGCATCTTCGGTTGTTCGGCTCGATCTGAATGAGCTGATTAACCGAGTCAAGTCCTGGTTTCCAGGACAGCACTGTTGCGATCCAGGACACATTTCTACTATCGCTGTGATCCAGAGCTCAGTTATCACGGAGGTAGGTTTCAGATGCGGATCGCAAATTCCAACAGCCGGGCGACTTTGATCCTCGGCCCCTCGGGCGCCGAACGCCTTCTCGATATCGCGACCGCTTCCGCTGGGCGCTTCGGCCCCGAATTGCCCTCCCTGTACCAAGATTGGGCCGCATTCACCGCTTGGGCGTCCGAGCACCGACCGCACACCGAAAATGCCCGAACCGCCACACTCGACAGGGCAGTACTCGGTGCGCCCTCCCCCATGCCGCGCCAGGTTTTCGCCGTCGGGTTGAACTACCGAGCCCACGCCAGCGAATCCGGTTTCGACGCACCCACCGATCTGCCGCCGATATTCACGAAGTACGTCTCGAGTTTCACGGGTCCGGACACCGAGGTGGCGCTGCCCGACGGCGGCAACGTCGACTGGGAAATCGAACTCGTGGTCATCATCGGAAAAGCCGGCTTCGAGATCGACGTTTCGAATGCCTGGGACCATGTCGCAGGGTTGACTGCGGGACAGGACATTTCCGAGCGCGTCTCTCAGCTGCGCGGCCCCGCACCGCAATTCGGTCTCGGTAAATCTTTTCCAGGATTCTCCCCGCAGGGCCCGTGGCTGGTGACACCGGACGAGTTCGACAACCCCGACGACCTCGAGTTGGGGTGCGCTCTCGACGGCGAAGAACTACAGAAGGGCCGCACCGGCGAGCTCATCTTCAGCGTGCCGGCCTTGATCGCCGCACTGTCACGCACGGTGACCCTCTACCCCGGCGATGTCATCTTCACCGGCACGCCCGCCGGGGTCGGCGTCGGACGGGACCCACAACGTTTTGTCCAACCCGATCAGCGTCTGGACAGCTGGGTCGAAGGCATCGGTCAGTTGCACCAGCACTTCCGGGCCGCAACGGACAGGAAGTAGATGAGTCATGGGACTACATGGACTCGCTTCGGTCTCGGTGGGCGTCCCGAATGTCACCGAAACCATTGCCTACTACACCGAATTCGGTCTCGAGCATCGCGGTAAGGGTATCTTCGCGACCCGCGACGGGGGCGAACAACTACGCATCGCACACGCCCCGACCCGGCGATTGCTCGAATTGTCCATCGGCGCAGACGACCTCGATGATATAGCCGCCACTGCGGCACGACTGGCCGCACACGACCTCGAGCATCAATTCACCGCCGACTCGGTGCGCGCGATCGAGCCGGTCACCGGCACGCTGGTCGCCGTCACCGTTCGACCGCGAATCGCCATCGACCCACCCGTCCTCGCGACGCCCTACAACGGGCCCGACCGCATCGACCGGTGGGGACGCGCGCCGTTCATCGCCCGCACCGAGCCGGTACGCCCGCGAAAACTCGGTCATGTCGTCATCGGCAGTACCGACCTGCACACCACTCGTCAGTTCTTCACCGAAGGCCTCGGTTTCAAGATCAGCGACTATATGGGTGACAAGGCTGCCTTCCTGCGCTGTTCGGTCGAACACCACAACGTGCTGGTCATGGCGGCCCCGGTCAACTTCATGCACCACACCAGCTGGCAGGTCGACGACATCGACGAAGTCGGGCGCGCAGCCCACTCCATGCTCGAAGGCCACCCCGAACGCCACACCTGGGGACTTGGCCGCCATTTCGCCGGCGCCAACTTCTTCTGGTACCTCAAGGATCCGGCCGGCAACTTCTCCGAGTACTACTCCGACATGGACACCATCCCCGAGGACGAGCTGTGGTCGCCCCAGGTACTCGAGGGACTGCAAGGCCTCTACGCGTGGGGACCGCCACCACCGGCATCGTTCCTCGAACCAGACGACCTGGCCGCGCTGATGACCGGCGCGCATTCCACCAAGGGCTGAACAGCCCAGCCACGTCGAGCGATTCGGCAGCGGCTGAACGGTTTCCGGCACAGCAGCGGGTCCCGCTGCGCAGCCACAGTTAGAGAAAGAAAACACATGAGGAAAGTCATCACAGCATCGGCGCTGCTGGTCACAGCGTTGGGTATCACGGCGGGCACCGTTTCGGCAGCCCCCGCCGAACAGGACATCCACTACACGGCCACCGCGACGGAGAAAACAGCCATCATCTCCACCGACGCCGGATCACTCGTTGTCGAGGACGGCGCTCTGAAAGTCAAGTCACCGCGCGGTGCAATGCTCGGCGGCACCGAATTGTCCTTCCGCGTCGACGATTTCGTTTTCCCGATCGCCGCGGAAGTTGCCGGCCGCACCGCAACGCTGAGTCCACAGTTCGATATCGCACATGCCACCTATAGCCCGGTTGCCTTGCCCTATGAGGACCAGGCGCCTTGGAAGACTCCCTACGACCGTGAACAAGCGGCGTGGGCACGCATGACCCAGACCATTTCCATGGGGGCCACGATCGGCACCCTGGTCGGTGGCCTGGGCGGAGCCGCGGTGGGTTGTGTGCTCGGTGGCATCGCCGGCGCCACGATCGCCTCAGCCGCGATCATCGGCCTGTTCGGGGCATTCATTCCGGCTGCGGCGATCGGCTGCCTCGGCGGCATCGCCGCCGTCGGCTTCCTGGGCACTGTAGTGGGCCAGCTGTTGGTCACTGCGCCGGTGGCCCTCATGGCCGCCGTCCAGTACTTCACGACCATCAACTCCCCGATGCCGAATCAACAGCCCAAGTGAAACAGGCTTCCCGGGCGGCGTGGTCCTCCAACCGCTCGGGAAGCCCCCGCCCAGGAGCGTCCGATGAGCAACCCGATCAACCACGTCCCCGTCCTCGTCATCGGAGGCGGACCAGTAGGGCTGGCCACCGCTATGGAGCTGGCACACCACGGTGTCACCGTGCAGGTGGTCGAGCCCCGGGCAACGGTCTCTCCGTTGCGTCCCCGCGCGAAAACGACGTCCGCGCGAACAATGGAGCTGTTCCGGCGATGGGGCCTATCGAACATCATCCGGGCCAGAGCGGCGCTGCCTGTCACCTGGTCAGCCGAAGCGGTCTTCACCACCAGCCTGCTGGGACGCGAAATCACCCGATTCCACAATTGTTTCGGCCTGAACCTCACCGGCGAGGACCTCGCAGCCGAAGCAGGCCAACAGATACCGCAACCGGCCATCGAGGAGATCCTGCGGGATGCCATCGAATCCACACCACACGCGTCATTGCTCACCGGATGGACTCTGACCGACCTGTGCCAGGACAACGACCAAGTCACCGCGCGGATCGAAAATCGCGACGGCACAACCAGAATGCTGCACGCCGACTTCATTGTCGGTGCCGACGGCGCCTGGAGCAAGGTGCGTGAAGCCATCGGCGCGCGATACGAAGGCAGCGCCGACGAACGACCGAACTTCAACATCGTCTTCCGTGCCCCAGCGCTCGCGGACAGGGTTCCCCACGGCCCCGCCGTGCACTACTGGGTCCTGCACCCACGTCGGCCAGGATTGATCGGCCGACTCGACCTCGACGACATGTGGTGGTGCATCGCCCAGGGCGTGTCCGAGGAGCAGGGCAATGCCGACCCCTTGGGCATCGTGCGCCAGTTGGTAGGCGCCGATATCGAGGCCGACATCCTCGCGACCGACCCCTGGAAAGCCAAACTGTTGCTGGCCGATCACTACCGGGCCGGGCGAGTCTTCCTCGCCGGTGACGCCGCGCATCTGAATCCGCCGTGGGGCGGCCACGGATTCAACACCGGCATCGGTGACGCGGTGAACCTGGGCTGGAAACTGGCTGCGGTCGTCAATGGCTGGGCCCCGGACGGGCTGCTGGACAGCTATGAAGCCGAACGCAAACCGATTGCGGCGCAAACCATCGCCGCGGCGGCCCGCAACATGGCCACCCTCGCCCCTGAACTCAGCGACGAACGTTTGGTCGGAACACGCGCGGAGTTCGACGTGATCCGACCGGTGGTCGCCCGCGCGGTCCAGCACACCAAGCACAGCGAATTCCACAGCCTGGACCTGGTATTGGGCTACACCTACCAGGGTTCACCGGTGGTGTCCGATAAAGCAGGCGGCCGCCTTGCCCACAGCTGGCTCGGCCCTGGCGACTCACTCTATGACCACCTCGGCCCCGAATTCACCCTCGTCGGCGACCTCGGCGATCCCCTCGTCACCGAATTCGAGGACGCCGCACGCACCGAAGCCGTGCCACTGACCTTGCTCGACCACCCCGCCACCTCGCTCACGCTGGTGCGCCCTGATCAACACATCGCCTGGACGGCCGGAGAACCCGGCGGCCCACGCGAGACCCTGCGGCGCGCAATCGGACACCACAACTAGAGAGCCTTAGACCAGCCGTACCCGTCGGTGCTGCCGGACCCCCGCGTCAAAGGAGACGACCATGGCCACCATCACGACAACCCCGAACAGGCACCGCACCGGAGTACTCCTACTCGCATGTCTGGTCCTGTTCGTCGACGGCTACGACCTGTTCACGTTGGGCACCATCGGCCCCAGTCTGCTGCGCGACCGCTCCTGGGGAGCATCGGTGACAACATTGGGCACACTCGGTAGCCTCACAGCGCTGGGTATGCCGGTGGGTTCGATCCTGGCCGGATGGGCCGCTGACCGCTGGAGCCGCAGAATCCCACTGGTCGTTGCCGTGTGCTGGATCTCAGCGTCGATGCTGGCCGCCGCAGCCGCACAGGACTTGACCCAACTCGGCGCCGCACGGGTCGGCACCGGAATCGGAGTCGGTGCGCTTGCCCCCTTGGTCGCGGCGTTGGTCTCCGACCACGCCCCACGCAACCGCCGAACCCTGCATCTGGCCGTCGCCATGGGATCCATCGGAATCGGCGGCACCGCATCAGCACTGCTGGGACGAGTTCTCCTGTCCGAGGTCCACTTCCAGACTCTGTTTCTCATCGGCGCATTTCCGGTGGTCTTGGTGCCATTGATCCTCTGGATCGTTCCCTCCACCACCCCCCACTCCGGTCACACCCAGCGGAACCGGCACGTCGCAGAATTGTTCACGCCCAGCACCCGTATCGCCACAGTGTTGTTCTGGATCGCGACCTTCGCCAGCATGTCATTGGTATACAGCACCACCGCATGGCTGCCGACGGTCATGATGCGCAACGGGTACAGCCTCAACTCCTCGCTGGAATTCATGATCGCCTTTACCGCGGGAGCTGCCTGCGGCGGAGTACTCATGGCGATCCTGGCCGACCGCGGGCATCTGAAAATTGTGACCGCCGTAACCTTCTCACTCGCCGCCATTGCCCTGCTGGTGCTGAGCACCAATCAGCCTCGCCCTCTGCTCTTGGCCATCTCCGCACTGGCTGGCCTGGGATCCCTCGGCTGCCAGAACCTGGTCATCGCCTACATCAGCGCCTACTATCCGCCCCGGCTACGCGCCACCGCACTCGGATTCGGCCTGGGCGTCGGCCGCCTCGGTGCCATCGCCGGGCCGTCCTACCTATCGGCCGCCACCGCATTCTTCACCTCGCCCCGCGCCGGCTTCTTCGCTTTCATGGCCCCCGCGCTGCTCGGCGCCATCACCGTCACACTGCTTCCCGCCCCCGACACCCACGCCGTCTCCGATCCTGAGGCCGCCGCTCCGCTACCGCTCGAACAGAACACGAATCGGTAATCGCAAATCGCTTGGTGATAGGCCCTTCCCAAAGTTGGGAAGGGCCTATCGCGAGGTGAGATCAACGGGAGGGCTGCAGGACCACCCTGCCGACAAGGTCCATGCCGGTCTCCAGCAAGGCGTGCGCCGACTGGGCGTCCGATAGCGGGAACCGGGCGGCAATACGGATGCCGATCTGCCCCCGCGCGAGCAGGTCTAGAACAGCGACGGCGTCGTGGTGGCGGGCACCACGCACTCCGACGACCTCCATTTCCCAGCGGGTGAAGTCATTCATGGTCAACGGGATCAGGCCCCCGCCGCGCTGGTTGCCGGCGGCGGGACAGAGCTTGCCGCCCAAGCGCAGGGAATCGACACCGAGCCGCAAAAGATCAGGGTTGCCGGTGTAGTCGACGGCGTGGTCGACTCCGTCGCCGCCGGTCCATTCACGCAACTGCTCGCGAGCAGCATCGCCCTCGGTACTGACGACGACCAAGTCGGCTCCTGTCTGCCGCAGCAGGTCGGCTTTCTGTTCGTGGCGAGTGGTCACCGCGACGCGGGCCCCGGCCAGCCGTGCCAATTGCACTGTGGCTTCGCCCATTCCCCCTGAGGCTCCGCAGATGAGCACGGTCTGCCCCAACCCGATCTGCAGTCGATCGCGCACGATTCGGTGTGCAGTGCCATAGGGCCAGAGGATGACGGCGGCTTGTTCGAGATCGACGTGGTCGGGTAGCGGCAGCCACATCTGCTCGTCTCGGACAAGGTATTGAGCGTAGGACCCCAGCGCGGCGTGGCCGGGGATATCGATACCGGTGGACAAATTGCCCAACCCTCGGTGGGTTTCCAGGGAGCTGGGGTTCTCCGGGTGCACCACGGCGACAACGGACTGTCCTGGGGTGAAACACGTGACGTCGGCTCCGATGGCGACCACGGTGCCGGCGGCTTCACGACCGAGCTGCTGCGGCATCGGCAGCGGGCGCCGCCCCGGCAACGCCTTGCCCGACAACAGCCCGGAACGGTATTTCAGGTCCCACCCCGAGACCGAGGCCGTGTGCACGGCAACCAAGACGCTGCGGGGGCCCAGCGGTTCCAGCGGAAAGTCATCGTAGACCAGCTGTTCGGGGCCACCGTACTCGAAGACGCGAACAGCTTTGGTGGTGGTCGGCACAGGCGGGGGGTTATTCATGAAAGGTCCCAATCAGGTGAGGATGATGGCGGCTCAGGACTGGGCTTGCCCTCGCTGCTCACGAGCTCTGAGCAATTTGGTGACCGCGTCGACCGAGCGCACGGCCAGAGCAGCACCGGTCAGCGTCGGATTGCAGGCCATTGCGGTCGGGATGACGCCGTTGCCGCCGACGAACAGGTTCTCGAAGCCCCACACGCGCCCGTGGTCGTCGCAGACGCTGGTGCCGTCATCGACGGCACCCATCCGGACGCTGCCCTGGTAGTGCAGCGATGATCCCGCAGGAAGCAGGTCCGGAGTACGGGTCTGCTCGCCGAGTTCAGCTGCCAGAGCTTCCAGTTCGGTGGTCGCAGCGGCGACCCTCTCACGGTCGATGTCGGTGAGCTGATAGTCGATATGAATGCGGGGCATGCCCCATCGATCGCGGTCGCTGTCGTCGAACCAGACGCGGTCCTCGGGTTGGATGTCTTTGGGCAAGAACCATCCGAGCCCGACCATGGGCCGGGGGTCGGGTTTGTCGCCCACGTGGATCGCGATCGGTGAGGCATCCAGTTGCATCACCTGTCCGTGGAACGGGTGTACGTCGTCGGTGTAGGGCACCCAGCACACACCGGTCAATGTGTCGCGCGGGTCGTTGGCCTTTGCGCCACGGTCGGTTTCGGCGGGCAGGTCCAGGCGTGCCCCGACGACGACTTGGGGTTGGTCGTTGAGGTAGCGGCCCAGCGCGGGTGGGCGGATACCCGAGTTCCACAGCAACTGTGGCGATCGCAACGCATCGCAAGTGACCGCCACAACGTCGGCATGGATGTGGAACACCGCACCGGTGTTCACCTCGACGATCTCCGCGCCGCGCACGCGGTTACCGACCCAAAGCAGTTTGCGGGCAAGCGATCCCGGCCGGATGGTCAACCGCTCGTCGGAGGCGCCAAGAATTGTGTCGATTCCGGTCCAGCGCGGCAGCGCCCCCGCCTCGTAGCCAGGCGCGCATGCCAATGGCATCGGCCCCGCGGCCCGGCCGTCGGCCATCCGTTGGCCATAACGGCGTGCAAGGGTTGCCAGCACAGTCGTGCTGGCCGACGTCGGGGGGAACGCGGCGGTAGTGACGTTTAGCAGGGCCTCGGCGGTGTCGATAGCTGCCTGCATTTCCTCGTCAGCAATGAACGGGATCCGTTCACTGCCGCCGGGTCGGGGGCAGGCGCAGGTCCAATGTGCGCCCATGCCACCGACATTGGTCGAATAGGCGGCGGCAGGCATACCGTTTTGCCCATCGGAGCTGCCGTCGTCGGCGGCGACGAGAGTGGTGCCCGGCCGCGCGTGCAAGGGTCGGGCACCCATCGGGCGGAAGCCCTCGGACTGTTCGCCGCTGACCCGGTCCTGGGCAGCGCGGCGCTGATCGAGAGGCAGGTTGCGGATGTTCTCCCCGGGCGGTTCGGTCAGCGCCGGCCCTGCCTCGACCACGACGACTCGGGCTTGCGGCACTGTATCGAGAGTGCGGCGTGCGAACGTCGCTCCGGCAGGGCCACTTCCGATTACCAGGAGTTCGACCTGGACCGGGTCGGTGGAGTTCATGCCGCCGCCAGCCTGGCCAGGATGCGTTCGCTCAGCTGGTGCTGGGCGGCGACCATCTCGAACGGATCATCGGTGTCGTTCCAGTGCCAGCCCTCCCATTCGGTCGAGATGTAGCGGTCGTAGCCGGCGGCGACGAGATCGCGGAGCAGGATCTCGTGCGGGATCGAGGGCTCGTTCCCGTCGGCGTCGATGTCGTAGAACTTGCCGTGAACGTGCACGACCCAAGGCATGATCTCGCGCCAGTCCTCGGGGTTCATGTGCCCGAACAAACCAACGGAGTTGGTTCCGATGCGGACCGAGATGTCGTCACCGCCGAACATGTCGTTGATTTCGCGCATCCGCTGGAACCGGGCGCCCTGTTCGGCATCGTCACGAATCAGTGGTTCCCGGTGGAAGGCATTCCACTGGTCGCGAAATGCGTCGAGCAGCTGGATCGAAACACCTTTGGTGGCATAGGTTTCGAGCAGACTGGGCGGCAGCTGGGTGAGCGAGGCACCCCAATCCGGGATGAACCCCAGGCGTGGGGAGCTCAGCTTTTCGAAGCGTTCCAGCAATGCCTGCATCTTGGGATGGTGCACACCGTGCGGACTGTGGATTTCCATACCAAGGGTCAGATTCAGTCGCTCGGCGTGCGGGAGCAGGCGCTCCATCAGGTCAGCGGTCACCGAGTGCTGGACCCGGACCGTCGGGAAGCCGAGACTGTGCGCGGCCTCGAGCTGAGCGCGCATGTACTCGACCAGCTCATCTTCGGTCAGCAACCGGTCCTGGCGCAGCCCGGCGTCGGCGTTGGCTCCCAGACACGACAATTCGAGCCCGGAGTCCTCGACGAGACGCCGGAAATGCGCCGCGAATCCGTCCGGAAGTACCGGGAAGTTCTTGATGCTCTGAAATCCGACAACCTCGAGCCCGGGGCCGAGGTTGCGTTCACCTGCGACGCGAATGAGGTCTTCGAAGCTGTATCGGCGGGCGTGGAAGCAGGGAGTAAAGCTGTAGAGGGTCACGCCGAGTCTGGGCAGGCTCATTCTCTGATCTCTTTCTCGGGCATGGTCTTGACGAAGCGCTCGGTCATCACCAGAGGACGTCCGGCCACGGGCAGGTACGGAATGCGTACTCCGAGAGTCACTTCGAGCTCGTGGGTTTGTTTGCGCCCGACCGGGTCGGAGGTGACGCGCACTATCGCGTCGTCAAGCACATACCAGACGTCGTCCCAGTCCAGGGCGGCCTCGGCAAGGGTGCGTTCGCGGCTGTTGATCTCGATGGTGATGGAGTCGGGTTCGGCCCGCACCCCGTCGAGGCTGACTTCGAGTTCTTCGATGGCGCTGACCGGCAGAGCGCGATACCAGGGCAGTCGCACCGATAGCTGATATCCGCGGGGTGTGATGACCAGGGAATCCTCAGCGATGATCCGTTCACGGAACAACGTCGCCTCCTTGCCGACTCGCATTCGTCAAGGCGGCACCGCCGAGATAGCTGGACACGATCACATCGCGGTCGGCCAGCAGATCGGCGGCGTTGCCGTGGCGCTCGAGGCTTCCGTGGGCGACGATGTAGCCGCGATCGGCGATCTCCAGCGCCTGTTGCACTTGCTGTTCGACGAGCAGCACCCCAGCGGCGGTGTCGTCGGCGTACCGGCGGACAACCGGCATGAGGCGTTCGACGATGACCGGCGCCAGGCCCTTACTCAGTTCGTCGACCATCAGGACTTTGGGGTGGCGCGCCAGTGCCCGGCCCAGCCCGACCATCTGCTGTTCACCGCCCGAGAGCAACCCGACTCGGCGCGAACGCAGCGGGGTGAGTTCGGGGAAGTACTCGTAGGCGGCGTCGACATCGAGTCGTTCGCCCTTGGCGCGCAGCCGGAAATGCTCCTCCACGGTGAGGCTATAGAAGATTCCGCGCCGGTCGGACATGTGCACCAGACCCGCGCGCGCGATTTCCTGCGGTCGCATCTTGGCGAGGTCAGTGCCTGCGAGGGTGATTTCGCCCGACAGCGGTGTGAGCGTTCGCGAGACCGCTCGCAGGATGGTCGTCTTGCCGGCGCCGTTGGGGCCGAGCAACGCGACAACCTCGCCGCGCCCGACGGTCAGGTCGATCTCACGGACCACGGCGGCACCGAAGTAGCCAGCTGACAATCCGCGGATGTCCAGCAGCGCCGTGGTGGTAGGGGTGGCGGTCATTGCCGGCCTCCGGCAGCAGTGGTGGTGGTTTCGGTGGCGGTACGACCCAAGTAGGCATTGATCACGTCTTGGTTCTGGCGGATCTCAGCCGGTGTGCCGACCGCCAGGACGGCGCCGAAGTCCAGCACCACGATCCGATCGCAGACCGAAAGCACCAGGCTCATGTCGTGGTCGACGAGCAGCATGCCTTTTCCTGAGTCGACGATCGAACGCAATCGTTGACCGAGGATCTTGCTTTCGTTGGTGTCGAGCCCGGCGGCGGGCTCGTCGAGTAGCAGAATGGGTGGATCTCCGGCGAGCGCGCGGGCGACGTCGACGAGTTTGCGTTGCCCGGCCGATAGTCCATCGGCGCGGCGGGATAGCAGGTGCTCGATTCCCAGCATCCTCGGGATGTGCTGGGAGGAAGCCTGTTCGGAGGACCGTCCGCGCAAAACCTCGATCGCGGTGTGCCATAGACCGGGCCGGTAGGCACCGACAGAGAGGTTTTCGGCGACGGTGAGGTCATCGAACAGGTCAGCCTGTTGCCAGGTACGCCCGAGACCGGCACGAGCGCGAGCGAAAGCTCGTTCGCCGGTCATCACGTGGTGATCGAGTGTGACTTGGCCTGCGGCGGAGGCAAAACCGCAAATGGCGTCGATACAGGTAGTTTTTCCTGCCCCGTTGGGACCGATCAGGCCGACGAGTTCGCCGGACACGACGGTGAAGCTGACGGCGTCGAGGGCGAGTACGCCGCCGTAACGGACGGTGAGTTCGGAGACTGTCAGGGTGGTCATCGTGCTCCTTCCGCGACTGCGGTGGTGAGCCCGGAGGTGCGGATTTCGTTGTCGGGCAGGGTTTGCTCAGGGTCGGGTTTGTCGCGTGCCATGGCGATACCGCTGGCATTCATAGCGATGGTGAGTACGAGGGATACACCCGCGAACAGCAACAGGTAATCCGAGGGCAGCCCGATGTAGTTCTCCATAATGGTGCTCGCGAGGCCACCGGCCATGAGCAGACTGGCGATGACGACACCCTTGATGGTGGTGATGCCGCCGATATAGGCGAGCGCGATCAGCACGAGGGTGTTGACGATGTTGAAGGTGGCCGGATCCACCGATCCGTAGTTGTAGGCGTAGAGGACACCGGCCACACCCATGATGAACGCGGAGATGACGAACGCGGTGACCTTTATACCGGGAACGGAGATGCCCACAGCCGCGGCAGCTCGCTCGCTGGAGCGAACCGCGAGCATCCGCTGCCCCAGACCGCTGCGACGCAGGTTGGCCACCGCTACGCACATGCTGACGGCCACAGCCAAGCAGACGATCCCGAAAAGCGGACTGGGCTGGTGCTCACCGTTGACCGGGAAGGATCCCGTGGGGCCGAAGTTGAGGCCGAAAATCGTCGGCGGACTCACAGGTGATCCGAGACCGCTAGCACCCCATGAGGGATTGTGGAAACCGAAGTTCTGCAAGGCGACTGCCGCCGCGAGCGTCAGTACGGCTAAGTGGACACCACGAACTCGGGTAGCCGGCAGGACATCGATGAATCCGAAGACGGTTGCGGCAGCGATCCCGGCGATCGGCCCCCACGGAAACCCGAGCCCGGCGTGGATCGCCAGTTTCGACACTACCAAGCCGGATAGACCCGCAAATGCGTACTGCGCCAACGACACCTGGCCGACGAAGCCGGTCAGCACCACCAGCGACAGGCAAGAGATCAACCCGATGAAGGTGATGATCAAACCTTGCCGCAGATCGAACGGCAGGACCACCAGAGCAACCACCGCGACCGTCGCCAGCACGACCGCCGGTTTCACGATCTTCTTCGGTGCCGGCGCGGGCGGCAGGCGCGGCTCGATGTAGCTACCTCTTTCCGGCAGGCTCCGCCCACGCCAGACCAGCGCTGCGGCGATGACGATGAAGAACGCCACGTCGGCGAGCCCGGGCATGGGCAGGCCAGCGGAAGTGGGAAACCACGGCAAGGTCTGCAGGTAGGTGACCACCGATTGCATTGCGCCCATAGCGATTCCGCCGGCCGCGGCCACGGTGAAAGAGGAGAACTTCGCAATCAGCGCCGCACCGAGGGCCGGCACCACCGAGAGGGTGAGCGTGGTCGGATCGAGCTGGGTCATCGGTGCCACCAGGATTCCGACCACACCTGCCAGACCACCAGCCGCGGTCGTGTTTATCAACGACAAGGTCCGCGGAGAGAGTCCCGCCATAACGGCTTCGGCCTCGTCTTCCTGGGCGGCGCGGGTAGCCAGTCCGAATCGGCTGTACCGATACACCGTGGCTAGCACGAGAGCCGAGACTATGACGAGCACCAAGGTTTCGAGCCGGATGATCGGCACCGTCCCACCAAAGACGGTCACGGTGCCCCCGGAGAGCACTGCGGGCGCCGTCTGGCCTTGGCCGCCGAACCGCAGCACGATCACCGCTTGGACCGTGAGCAGAATGCCCACGGTCGAGACCAGCTTCGCCAAGGGCGCTGCTTGCCGCAACGGCCGGAACACCAAGAGGTCGATGAAGACACCGAGCAGTGCGGATTCGACGGTCGCGATCAGGAAGGCCGGCGCGACAGCGATCGGCCCGCCCAAATCGGGATAGAAGAACGGCAACAACAAGTGCCCTTCCCGCAACGCGTAGAAGCTGTAGGCGCCCCACATCGCCATCGCACCGGCACTGACGTTGATCACGCCCGCACCGCGGTAAGTCAGGACCAGGCTCTGGGCCAGACCCGCGTACAGGGCACCGGGACCTACCCCCAAGAGAATGAACAGCAGTAACTGGTTCAACTTTGAACCTCACGATCTTTCCAGGGAACCGCAGACGGACCGTCCGTCCGAAAACCGCATACGGAGTTGCTCATTCGGGGAGGTTGAGCCAACCGTTGGAGATGTCGACCCACTTGTCCGCGCCCTCGTAGCGGTAGTAGCGCGCCGCACGGGAACCGATCGTCGGCATCGCGGGATCCACACCGAACTTCAGTTTGGGCGAGCCCAGCAGTACTGGACCGGTAAACGCGGCGGCAGCCTTGGCGATGGTGTCGGCCGAGAGTTGTTCGGGCCCCGCCTGGTTGAGGATATCGGCGGCGGTGAACAGGCCCGCGAAACCGGCGGGGGCGTTGATGCCGAGTTCGGCGCCCTTCGGCGCGTATTTCGCCATGACCGCCCGGTAGAACGGGACCTGCCCGGTGTCGTCGGGAGCGTGGATGTTCAGCAGCGATCCGCTGAAGATCCATTTAGGGAAGTCACCGAGACCCTTTTTGACCGCGTCGGAGGCACAGAGCCCGGACGACTGCAGCGGCGTGCTGAGCCCTAACTGTTGGTAGGCCTTCGCGGTGGCGATGCAGGCGGTGGGTGTAACCGCGATCGGCAGAATCACATCGACCTTTTGTGCGCCGGCAGCGGTCAGTGGACTCACCAGATCGGCCGAGCCTGCCGGGTACGTGGTGAGTCGTACTGCGATGCCCTGGGCTTCGATCCCAGCCTTCAGGCGGTTGGCGATCAGTTGGTTGCCGGGGTTGTCGTCTGCGATCATGGCTGCGGTCTTAGCCTTGAGCACGTTCTTCAAAAACAGTGGGGTGGAGGCCATTCCGGCCAGTGAGCTGGCGTTGATCGCATAGGTGTTCTTTGCGGTGACGTCGGGGCCGGGATTGGCGATGGCGACCAGTACCGGCTTGGCGCCATTGAGCGTGGCGTGCAGCGATTGCGTTCCGACATTGAGTCCCGCCTGCAGGATGAACTGAACATCCTGGTTCGCGAGCATTTCCTGTCCGCACTTTTGGCCTTGCGACTCGGCCGCGACGATGTCGCAGGTGTGCAGGGTGACAGGCCGCCCGCCCACCCCGCCGAGTTGGTCGTTGATGTAGTCCGCGGCGGCCTGCGCGGCGACGGTGAATTCGGGGTTGGACACCGGGCCGCCTTGCTGGTTGACCAGGCCGATCATGATCGGTGAACCCGTCGCATTCCCATTGCCGGTGCTGCCGCTGTAGGTCTTCCCGACCGCGTTGTCGATCGTCGTAGCGATGCCGGGACTCTGCGGTGCGTTGTTGTCTGCGCACGCGCTCAGCAGCGCGGCAACCGAGACCAGAGCGATGGCGAGTCTCGAGGGAGAGGATGAATTCATGTCAGCTCCTGGAGCTTTCGAGGTGACCGGGGAAAGGCGAGCGGAGTCCGGGTGCACCGATCGCCGCCGAGGTGGAGAGCTTTCCACGGGGGCGGCGGGAGTTGGCCACGTCACTTTTGGTTATAGCTATTGAACTTTTGCCGGAATGTGAGGAAACTAACCCCATAAGTGAGGGAAGTCAACCCTCCGGCGACGTAAGGAGACCTTCTTGAAACGGGCAACCGACGGCCAGGCCACCGTGCGCGCACTGGCGCCCGGACTGAAGCGCACCACGACGGCCGAGACAACCGCGATGCTCGTCGAGCTGGTTCGTACTCACGAACTCGTTACAGTCAATGACCTCTGTGACGCCACCGGGCTGGGCAGAACGATTGTCGCCCAGCGCATCTCCGACCTCGTGGGAACCGGACTGCTGGCCTACGGCGGTAAGGGCCGATCGACCGGTGGCCGCTCACCGCGTGAACTGCGCTTCCGACACGAAGCAGGCACGGTGATCGCGGTGGAAGTCGGCGTCACCAGTTTGACCGCAGGACTCACCGACTTGGCCGGAAACCCTCTGGCCACCCGCGAGATCCAGTGGGCGGCCACCGCAGGGCCCGAATCTACATTCGCCGAGCTCGAGCGCATGCTCGACGAGCTGCTGTCCGAATCTTCAGGTCACGCTCCCCCGCTGGGCATCGGCGTCGGACTCCCCTGCCCGGTCGAATTCGCCAGTGGCCGACCTGTTTCCCCGCCGATACTGTCCGGCTGGGACAACTATCCGGTCCGAGAACGGCTCGCGGAGCGGTTCGGCGTCGACGTCTGGGTCGACAACGAAGTCAACACGATGGCCTTGGGCGAACTTCGCAGCGGCCTGGCTCGCGGGCACCGCGACTTCGTCTACGTAAAGATCGGAACCGGCATCGGTGCCGGGCTCGTCTCCGCCGGACGTCTGCATCGCGGCGCGCAGGGTTCAGCGGGCGACATCGCGCACCTGTGTCTGGACCCGAACTCCGACCGCGTCTGTCGCTGCGGCAAAGTCGGCTGCCTGCAGACCTACTCCAGTGGCAACGCCCTGGCTAAAGAGGCTGCCATGCTGGCCAGAAGCGGTACGAGCCCAGAGCTTGCTCGCCGAGCCGCAGACGGCTATCAGCTCACCGCCATCGATGTCCGCGATGCCGCTGCTGCCGGTGATCAGGCCAGCCTGGAATTACTCTCCGCCGCCGGCCAGCACCTCGGCGAGGCGCTGACCACCCTGGTGAACCTCTTCAACCCGTCACTGATCGTCATAGGCGGCGGTGTCTCCCTAGCGGGCGATCTTTTGCTGCCCTCTTTGCGCAAGGTCGTCTACGAACGATCGCTACCGCTGGCCACCCGCGACCTCCAAGTGGTTCTCAGCACCCACGCCGACCAAGCCGGCATCGTCGGAGCGGCACTGACCGCCATCGATGAGCTGCTCAGCTCCACCTACATCGACACCTGGACGCACCGCATCACGCCGGAGATGGCGAAAGAAGAGGCCTGACGCAGCGGTGAATCATTAGCTCGCGGACGTGGCGCGGCATACGCTGTCCTCCGGCTCAGTGTTGACCACGAAAGGAGAACAGGGGTGCCCTCGACTCCTCGTAGCCGTCGCCGCCCCACGCAGGACCGGGCCAAGGCGACCCGAAGCCACATCCTCGACGCCGCAGCGAAATTGTTCGGGGAACGCGGGATCACCGAGACCTCGACCAACCGCATCGCGGCCGAGGCAGGGGTCAGTATCGGCACGGTGTATCGCTACTTCAGCGACCGCTCGGTGATGGTCGACGAGCTGCTGGATCGGCTGCTCACCGATATCGAAACCGCGTTCACCACTTCGCTTTTCAGCCTCAAGAACATGCCCGTCCTGGACATGTTCACAACGATCATCGGCGTCATCACCGACGTGCTGGTCGCCAACGCCGGGTTGGTCCGAGCACTGATCGCCGGCGTGCAGTTCTACAGCAGCGGCCTGCCCGAGTTCGAGCCGCGACTTCGGCTGATGATCAAGGTGCTGGTGATCCAGATCCTGGGCGCCGGCGATGACCGTAAATACGACGTCATGGCCTCGGTAGTGGTCAACACCGGCTTCGCCGCGGTACTGCGCGCCTCGGCCCTCGACGTCGATGGTCGCGAACGCCGCGAACTCATCGCGGCCACCGCGGACATGATCGCCACCTGGTTCGAGGAACACCGCAAGCCCGCTCGCGATCTTCCCTGGTAGTCCACCCGCGGATGACCGGAGCGAGCATTGTGCGCCCATCTCGCATCTGATAGGAGTAGTCCGCCCGACGGCTGGCGAGACCGGTCGATGCCGCAGCGCCTGACCGGGGCACTGCAGTCACCGAGCTGCTCAGGGCAGCGGCCGCACCTACCCCGCCAAGGAATCGACCTGCTGGGAATGCCGAGTTCGTGCGGCGCTGCGTCCGCGATGGGACCGAATCAGTAGCGCGGCCCGTAAATGACACAGACCGGTGAGGTCCGTCGGGTCGAACCCCGTGATCTCACCGATCCTTTTCAACCGGTAATCGACGGTATTCGCGTGCACATGAAGCTTACGCGCTGAGAGGTTGCGCTGCATGTTCGTTGCCATATGCACCTCGAGGGTCAGCAGCAAGTCCGGATGGGCCTCGAGAGAGTCGAGCACTGAACTGAGGTAGTCGCGGGCCGGGCCCGGGCGAGTCAACTGATACTCGAACGCCAACTCGTGCGGGCGATACACCCTGCTCTCGCCACCAAGCCGATGAACGATATCGACGAGCTCATGGACCTGCTCGGCCACCATCGGGATTTCCGCATGCGCCGCCGTCATCGACACGGCCCGGACCGGCACGTGCGCGGCCGTCGACAAATGGCCAATCAATTCATCCAGGTCAGAATCGGAGAATTGCGGAGCGGGTAGCAGCAGCGTGCCACCATCGACACTCAGCAGCGACAGCACTTTCCCGCCGCACCGGTTGGCCAGCTCCGCTTGGACCCGTCGTAATTTCCGCCGCGCAACCACATTCGCGTCCAGTGCGGAATCGAACTCATCCGGATGTCGCGGAAGCTCCAACCCCACAACATGATACTCGTCGACGACTTCGATACCGCATTCCCTGGCCATGGTCGATGTGCTCTGACCGCCGAGCAATGCCGAGGTCAAGGTGTGTACCGCCGTGTGGTGTTCGCTGACCACCGAACGCAATTCACGAACATAACCCACCGACACCGCCGAGGTGATCATGTCCAGAGCCTCCATCAACCGCAGCGCAACCCCCGCGACGGTTTCATGGTCCTGAGTTATACCATTCGCCAGAATAAGATCGAAACCGATTTTGAAACCTTCATGGATCGCGTGCTGGATGGTGTCGATAGGAATTCCTTCACGGGCCCAGCCCGCCGCGGCCGCTCGCACGCGCTCGGTGCGCCCCGGAAGGTCTCGCCCATCGAGCATGCTCCGGGTCAGTTCCAAGCACACCCGGGTTATGGTTGTCACGTCGCCATGGAGTGCTTCGCCGGGCAACGTCGCGCAAGGCACGACATTCTCGATGAAATGACCGACCATCTGACGAGAAACAGTCCGCACATCCTTCAACGGGGTAGACACCGGCCGACCCGAAGAAGTCAGAAACGGCTCGGAAGAGGTTGTGACAGACATGGTAGTTCCTTTCCTGCACAGCACATCGGGCAGGAACCCAACGCTACCGGCGGGTAGGACTTCTTGACGCGCCTCGCCGCTTGTGACAAGGGAGAACGAATGTTCCGCCGGTTTGGAGATCCTAACAAGATCGCCGAGAGCTGACCGATGGCAGCGAAACCCGGTATGCCCCCGACTGACACACCCGATCCACCTTTCAATCAGCTTGGCAACCAGCACTATTCACATACGACGACCTCGCCGGCCGCAGACCAACCGGCCTCCGCCGACTGAATACATCCGCGAGCGAAGGCGTCTGACCCTCCGCCTGACGTTTCCCGACGAGCCCTTGGCACGCAACAAGCCGACGATGGTGACGAACAGCCGCGCCACCATCGCCGACCCGATAACCGACGATTAGAGACAGAGACTGAACTCCAACGGGCCCAGCGGAATCGGCAGGCATACCTCCACCGAGCCGGAGCTCGACCCGGAGATCGGAGCGGCGGAATGCGCAGCCGCGACCCCGGTACTGAAGGCAACGGCGGACATTGCGAGTCCGGCAACAACAAGCGGACGGATGATTTTGGAGTTCATACAACGATCCTCGGTGTTTGTTCCATCTGACACGCCCCGGGTTCGGGACGATCCCCATCAGACCAGAACCGAGTCGCACGCCCCTCCTACTCGATGCGATTTCGGATGAATCACCGCCAAATTCAAATACATTCGTAGAAATATACAATTCACCGACAACCCCGCCCCACAATAATATCCGTTGTGGAAATTCATAACCTTCTGCCGGTATGGGATTATCTCTGTGTGTAAATGAGGCATATCGCGACGGTGGCAACGCTACTAGGATGCACTCCATCCTTCGGCGTCCCGTGGACGCCCGTCACGCTGTGCAGTCACAGCCGGTCGAGCCCGAGTTGCTCGCAAAGCCGCAAAGCGACTTCGGTTTCGAGACGGTTGGCGGCCAGCGAATGACCAAGGACTTCTTCAGCTTTTCGTATCCGGTAGTGAACGGTGTTCTTGTGTACGTGCAGCCGCGATGCGGCGTCGGTGAGGCTGCCGCGGGCGTCCAGGTAGGCCTGCACCGTTTCGCGTAGCCGCGCCGATGTTTCGTCGTCGGCGGCGAGAGCGCCCAATACCCGATGTACCCAGGCACGCGTGTCCGGGAGGCGGTCGATCAGCAAGCTTGTCAGGGCAACCCGGTTGTATAACGTCAGCTGCCGTGGCCGGTTCGTGGCGAGAGCGAGGTTGCGGGCGCGCTGGGCGTCGCGAAAGGTCTGCCGGAAACCCGCAAGCCCCGGCCCCAGATCGCCGATTGCCATATGGATGTGCGGTTGCTGCCGCAACTGGTGTTCGAGTCGGTCGGAATCGAGCGCGGGTTTGCCGGAGGAGGAGATCCACGCCCAGCAGTTTTGTTCGTCGACCAGCACCATCAAGGGGCTCTTCCCGGTGGCGGCGCCGAGCATGCCTGCACCAGCACGAAGCGCATCGGCTGAGCCTGCAACGGGTTTGGCGATCCAGATCACCGCTGCCATATGCCATCCGCGCAGTGAAGTGGCCAGCATTTGCTCGGCGGAGGCGAGATCGAGGTCTTCGGTGTCGAGGACCGCGCGGATCTGTGCGCCGCGATTGCTGTCCGAGCGTGCGTCCCAGCGTCGCCGCTCGGCTTCGTAGATGTCGATGAGGCCCTCTATGACCTGGTCGATGTAAGCGTTGACCAATCGAGCGATGTGGCTGGCGGCGGCCAGGGCGCGCTCTGTCGGTGGATTCTCCTGCGCCAGTACGGCAATCGCGTGCTGGACGAACATGTGCTCGCCGAGGCGGTAGGCGCGCAACAGAGCCTCAAGCGACATTCCATGTTGGGCGAATCGCCGCGCGTACTCGGCGGCGGCGGGCGGCACGGTGATGTCATGCCTCGAGATGCCGAGGGCGAGGACATCGAGGATCGCGGCCAGGTTCGACGCTGTGCTGGCAATCATCAGCCGGCGAACCTCGTCGTCATGACGGAACTCCGGGATGACGTCGATGAACATCGTCGTCATGTCCGATGTGAGCGCGTCGAGCCCGTTCTTGACCTGCTCGGCGACGACGCGGACGGTCGTCTCCACCTCGAGATCCATTCCCGGACCGTACCGGAGCGCGGCCGGCGAATTCGTACTTTCGTGCCGCCGGCACAACAGGCGCCGCCGATTCTGGAGCGGCGGACCGTAGTCAGTGCATCACGGCACACCTACCGTGAAATGTAATACCCATCACAGCGGTCGTGAGGAAGAAGTGCAGCAGCTCGTTGAATTGCCCGACATTCGGGCGAGGCGTAATCCATCAGGTCCGTGTTTGGCCGACGAACGGGAAATACTCGATAATTCGGCGTTCGCGAGGCGGGTGCGCATCGCATCGGCGAGGCTATTCGCGCACGGGATTCGCGAAGGCGATGTCGTCGCGATCGTTCTGCCCAACCGGATCGAATTCGTAATTGTATTGTTCGCGACGTGGCGTCTGGGCGCCGCGGCCACCCCCGTGCGACCGGACGCGACCTACGACGAGCTCCGATATCAGATTGCGGACTGCGCGGCGAAGGTCGTGGTCACCGAGGGCGGCCGCGGGGTGGACACCCTCGATATCGCCGAGGTCTGCGCCACTGAGAGTGGTCTCGCGATCCCCGACGCCACGACAGTGGACACCGAGGCGTTGGCATTGATCATCTACACCAGCGGCACCACAGGCCAGCCCAAAGGTGTGATGCTCGACCACGCGAACGTGGCGGCGATGTGCGCGATGATCGTGGAGGCGCTGAACCTGGATGTTACCGACCACAGCCTGCTTATCCTGCCACTGTTCCACGTCAACGGAATCGTGGTGAGCGTGTTGTCGCCGCTGTTGGCGGGCGGGCAGACAACGATCGCGGGCCGATTCTCGGCGTCCGCGCTCTTCGACCTCGTCGAACGCCTACAGCCAACCTACTTCTCGGCGGTCCCCGCCATCTTCGCGATGCTCGTCTCGCAACCGGAGAGCGCAGCACCGGACACCTCGTCGCTGCGCCGGGTGATCTGCGGAGCCGCGCCGATGCCCGCGGAGCTGATTGACAAGTTCGAATCCCGTTACGGCGTACCGATTATCGAAGGCTACGGATTGTCGGAAGGGACGTGCGCCTCGACACTGAATCCCCCGGACGGTCCGCGCAGGCCCGGGACCGTGGGTAAGCCGTTGCCCGGGCAGACGGTAGCGATCAAGAATACCGACGGCAGCGACGCCGCACAGGGTGAGCCCGGCGAGGTGGTGATCCGCGGGGCCAATGTCATGCGCGGCTACCTCGCCAGACCGGAGGACACCGCACGAACGATCATCGACGGCTGGCTGCACACCGGCGACGTCGGCTACATCGATCCCGACGGATACCTCGTGCTGGTCGACCGGATCAAGGACATGATCATCCGAGGCGGGGAAAACATCTACCCCAAAGAGATCGAGAACGTTCTCCACAGCTACCCCGGCGTCCTGGAGGCTGCTGTAGTGGCCGCCGGCGACCCCGTGCTCGGCGAGGTCCCGGCGGCCTACATCGTCGCCATGCCCGGCACATCGATCGACACCGAAGACCTGCTCGCACACTGCGCGAAAACCCTCGCGCGCACGAAACTACCGACCTCGATCGACCTCCTTGATTCGCTCCCGCGAAATCCAGTCGGAAAAATCGACAAACGAAAGCTCCGCGCATTCGCCGCCACTCGCTGATATCGCGTCACCTCGCTAAAGGTCGTCGGCGCGCGGTTCCTCTTCGCGCCTGTTAGAAAGGTCAGAACAATGGGGTTCAAAACGGGAAACTTCCCGCCCGTCGATGTGGATACTTTTCTCCACAAACCACTACAAGAGCGCGTGAAAACCCTTGCCCTGCACTGGGTGGAGTACGGCTTCGGCACGCCGAAGATGGTTCACACCATCTACCTGGCCAAGATGCTGTTCATTTCGGTGCTCGCAGGTGTAGCGCTGACAACCTGGACCTCGGGCGTGGGCCCGTTCTGGGACGTCGCGACGTGGTGGAACCAGCCGATCGTGTACCAGAAACTGGTGCTGTGGACCGTACTGATCGAAGCGATCGGCATCGCCGGATCCTGGGGGCCGCTGGCGGGCAAATTCAAGCCGATGACCGGCGGAGTCCTCTTCTACGCCCGGCCTGGAACGATCCGGCTGCGGCCGTGGCGGCGCGTACCGCTGACCAACGGTGACACTCGCACGGTCGCCGACGTACTGCTATACCTGGCGTTTCTGGGCTCGCTGCTGCTGGCCATCCTGTTGCCCGGGGTCCCGAGCGCGTCCCTGAGCGCCGCGCTGCCAGACAACACCTCCGACCTGGTGAACCCGGCTCTTTTGATCGCGCCGATCATCCTTTATGTCCTGTGCGGATTGCGGGACAAGACCATTTTCCTCACCGCCCGCGGTGAACAGTATCTGCCGGCGCTGGTCTTCTTCGCCGCGCTGCCTTTCGTCGACATGATCATCGCCGCGAAGCTGCTGATCTGCGCGGTATGGATCGGGGCAGGAGCGTCGAAGTTCGGACGCCACTTCAGCAACGTCGTGCCCCCGATGGTCTCCAACAGTCCCGGGGTGCCGGCCAAGTGGATCAAACGCCTGCACTACCGCGACTTCCCCCACGACATCCGCCCGTCCAAAGTCGCCTCGTCCCTGGCCCACGTCGGCGGCACCACCGTCGAAATCCTCGCTCCCCTGGTGTTGCTGTTCTCCACCAATCACTGGGTCAGCGTGGCCGGTGTCGCGCTGATGGTGCTCTTCCACACGTTCATCACCTCCACATTCCCGCTGGCGGTGCCCCTGGAGTGGAACATCCTGTTCGCCTACCTGAGCGTGTTCCTGTTCCTGGGCTACCCCAACCAGAGCGGTTACGGCCTCGGCGACATGTCCTCGCCGTGGCTGACCGTCGCGATCATCGCTGGACTCGCGTTCTTCCCGATCCTGGGCAATCTGCGTCCGGACCTGGTGTCGTTCCTTCCCTCGATGCGCCAATACGCGGGCAACTGGGCCTCAGCGCTGTGGGCGTTCGCACCCGGCGCCGAGGCCAAGCTGAACACCATCGCACACCGGCCCACCCGCAATCAGGTCGACCAACTCCAAGCGATGGGCCACACCCTTGCCATCGCCGAGATCACGATGCAACAAACCATCGCCTGGCGATCGATGCACAGTCAGGGACGTGGACTGTTCTCACTGCTGTACCGCCACCTGCCCGACATCGACCGGTGGACCATCCGCGAGGCCGAATTCGGGTGTAACTCGTTGATCGGCTTCAACTTCGGCGACGGACACCTGCACAACATCGACCTGATCAACGCCGTGCAATCCCGCGTCGGCTTCGCGCCCGGCGAATGGATCGTGGTGTGGGTCGAATCCCAGCCCATCCATCGCGGCACCCAGCACTACCAAGTCATCGACGCCGCCCTCGGTGTCGTCGAACGCGGCAGCTGGGAAGTCCGCGACGCCGTCCAGGCACAACCATGGCTGCCCGATGGCCCCATCCCCCACCGAGTGACCTGGCGGCGCGAGGGGTATGTACCACTGGCACAACACCACAACCTCGTGCCGGCCACCGCGCCGCAACACTTCGACTGACACGAGCGCAGGAACGGAGAGACCGATGAGTACCGCACTCGTTGTCGGCAGTGGCCCGAACGGTTTGGCGGCGGCCATCACCCTGGCCCGCGCCGGCCACGAAGTCACCGTGCTGGAACGTGCCGAGGAAATCGGCGGCGGCACCAGGACCAGCGAAGCGATCCTGCCCGGCCTGCTGCACGACCACTGCTCGGCCATCCACCCCATGGCCGTCGGCTCTCCGTTCCTGCGCAGCCTCGACCTGCAACGCCACGGACTACGGTGGGCCTGGCCAGAAGTCGACTGCGCCCACCCCCTCGACGACGGCACCGCCGGAATCCTGCTGCGGTCGGTCGAAGAGACCGCCACCGGTCTCGGCGTCGACGCACGAGCGTGGCGCCTACTGTTCGAGCGCACCACCACCAACTACGACCGCTTGAATACCGACATCATGCAGCCGCTCTTACGGGTACCACGCCACCCACTGCTGTTGGCGCGGTTCGGTATTCCCGCGCTGGCTCCTGCCGCGGTCCTGGCGAAGATGTTCGGCACCGAGCAAGCCGCCGGGCTTTTCGGCGGCGTCGCCGCCCACGCGTTCCACCCGCTGCACCATCCACTCAGCGCGAGTATCGGTCTGGGGATCCTCACCGCGGGTCACACCTACGGCTGGGCCGTCGCAACCGGCGGCTCCCAACGGATCACCGACGCGATGGCCGCCGCCCTCGGCGAACTCGGCGGCAAGATCGAAACAGGCATCCACATACAAGCCGCCGGCGACCTACCGCCCGCGGACATCACGATGTGGGACACCACCCCTACAGCGGTCGCCGAAATCCTCTGCGATCACCTACCACCTCGAATCATCAAGGCATACAGTCGTTTCCGTTACGGTCCGGGCGCGTTCAAAGTCGATTTCGCCGTCGAAGGCGGTATCCCCTGGCGCGCCGAACGCGCACAGCACGCCGGCACGGTGCACCTCGGCGGCACCTTCGCCGAAATCGCGGCCACCGAACGCGACATCCATCACGGACGAATGCCTCAACGACCCTTCGTCCTCGTCGGCCAGCAATACCTCGCCGACCCCCAGCGCTCGGTCGGCAATGTGCACCCCATCTGGTCCTACGCCCATGTCCCCCACAGCTACACCGGCGACGCGACCGCCGCGATCATCGCCCAAATCGAACGCTTCGCGCCCGGATTCCGCGACCGCATCATCGGCACCAGCGTCACCACCACACCCGAATTCGCCACCTACAACGCCAACTACGTCGGCGGCAACATCATGACCGGTGCCAAGACCATCTCCCAACTCGTCTTCGGACCACGCAAAACCCCGCACCCCTACGACCTCGGAATACCCGGACACTATCTCTGCTCCGCGGCCACCCCGCCAGGCCCAGGAGCGCACGGCATGTGCGGAGCCAACGCAGCGCACCGAGCACTCCGCCGATCTGCGGACCGAACCGTTTCGGAACGGTGATCACAGTGCCACTGTTAACAAGTTTCGAAGCCTTCGAGGTCACTCACCGGTCCGGTTTTGCCCTCCTCTTCGGGCGGCACTACCGTTCGTTCTCCAAGGTTCGTACACCTCGAAGGGACACCGCATGGCCCGCAAAGTCGTAGTAACACTGGTCGACGACCATGACGGCGAATCCAGCGCCGATGAGACCGTGTCGTTCGCTCTAGACGGTGCCGCCTACGAGATCGACCTGTCGACCCTCAATGCCAAACAACTGCGCGCCGTTTTCGAACAGTGGACACCACACGCCCGCAAAGTCGGCCGCGCACCGCGCAGCAAGAGCGGCGCGCCGCGACCACCCGTCGACCGGGAACAGAGCGCGAAAATCCGCGCTTGGGCACGCCAGCACGGCCATGATGTTTCCAGCCGTGGGCGCATCTCGACCGAACTGGTCGCGGCCTACGAGAAAGCACACCAAAGCATGTGATCTGCACAAGGACTCGCTCGCAGGGCTCGGATTTAGAATCTGTTCGTCTGGAACCGATGGCGTCCGAGTTCGGACTTTCGACACTGAGCGGCGACGCGGGGCCCAGCGCCTTGTATTCCGCACTCGCCCACGATGATAGGGAACGGATCTGTGTCGCGGGGCTCTTGATGTCTCGGGGCGCGCTCCCGTCAGTATCGCGAGTTGGAGTCACCAACGTTCTGCCCTCCTACAACTGGCAGTTGATCTCGAGGTGCCGGAATGCAACAGTCACTGCTCCGTGCCGTCGGCTGATGCCGAACGGCTGCGCTCCATCTCCTCGTGATGCTCGGAAGCCCAATCGACCAGTGCGGCCACGATTTCGAGCAAACCCTCACCCAGCGGCGTGAGGGCGTACTCCACGCGCGGCGGCACCTCTGGGTAGGAGGTCCTGGCGACCAGGCCGTCGCCAGTGACTGGCCGAGTAGCAACCAGGCCAGCACGGCCGTGGATGTCGGGGCACCTGGTTCGGCGCCGGGATCCGCCACTGTCTCGGCGCCCGCCTGGCCCGCTTCGAAGCCACCACCGCACTCACCCACCTCCTCGACCGCTACCCGACATCACCCTCGCCGTGCCGCCGGAGACGTTGCGCTGGCGCCACAGCGTATTCTTCCGGCGCCTGCAGTCGCTCCCAGTCCACCGCCGAATACTGCAATCAGCCAACGGATTTCAGGCGCGGAAACTCCAGGCATCCGCGCGGCTGACGTGTATTGGAGACTGGATGATCACAACGCGTCCGACCCTCGGGGTGGACCGTGTGTGTCAGCATTGGTGTTCCGCCGCGAGCCGGCGAACGATGACGAGTTCGCGAAGAGTCCGCTGCGCAGAAGTTGGGCGACCGCGTCGTCCCAGAGGTGCAATTGTGTTGGCGTGGTGAGGGGCTCGGGGAGGTGGCGGTCGATCTGTTTCCGCAATAGGGCCGTGCCGATGACCAGGATCAGTGGGTGTAGCGCTGCCCAGGTGCGGTCGATACCGGGTTGCAGCAGGCCGTGTTCGTCGAATTGATCCCATTGTGTCGTGCTGATGCTGAGCAGGCCGTCGAAGATGGTGGCACCGATGGTATCGCCGTCGACGAACGCGCGTGCGGTGTAATCGACGACCTCGGGGTGGTCGGTCATGATCGAAGTCACCCGATGCCCGAGTTCGCCGAGCGAATCATCCGGTGGTGACGGCAGGGGCTGAGAGGCCACTGCTGTCGCGACCGTTTGCAGCACGTACTCGTCGACAGCGACAACCAGTCCGGCCTTGGCGCCGAAGTGATGTTGTACGAGTCCGATCGACACCCCGGCCTTCTCGGCGACCAGCCGCAGCGAGGTCGCCGCGACTCCTTCGGCGGCAAAACATTTCAACGCGGCGATGCGGATCCGGTCGGCGGCCGACGGGTCCGGAGCCGCTGGTAGCGGGAACGGCGATGTGTGGTGCACGGATCCACCATAGACAATATGCCCATACCGTGTCACGATACATTCATATCGCGACACAATATATTCATATTGTGCGAAGGGGATCGAGGTGCGTAATGGCCGGGCAGGTACATCGAAATACGGCAAGGGGCCTGCGGTCGGCGGCGGTGACATTTTTGATCGGCTTCGGTGTCCACGGTCTGGATCATCTGCGGCGCGGCTTTCACCTACGCCCACCTGCTGCCGACGTTCTGGGCCGATTTTCAAGACAGCTACATCTCGTTGCCGCACACCAACGTCACCTGGTTCTCCTGGATGAGTGCGCTCGCCGAGATCGGCACCGGCCTGCTGTACGGGTTCATCGGCATCCGTGTCCTGCGAGACAGGCAGTCACGCAGTGCCCCCAACGATGCTCGACCCCAGCATCACCTCCTCGTCCGGAACGACCAGTCGAGGGTCCTGATCAGGCGCTTGCTGCCGGATCCGTGCCACGTTGCGGAAGAAGCCCGCTACAACGCCGGCCGCGGTGGCTGCGGGCACAGTCACGGCGGGAGGCAGGTCCAGTCGGCCCAGCCCCGGTTGTGGCGGAGCAGCGAGATCGGTACCTGCACAACCCATTGAGGTGTTTCTCGGCCAGTAACGGCAGGACTCTCTTGTCCCACTCCTGCTCAGCGTCTTTGGAGGTGATGGTCGAGGACCCGAGGCTGTCGAGGTGGTTGTAGCGACCCGTAATCGCGAACTCGGTAAGAATCGACAGGATTGCGTCGTGCAGAAGGCGGCGATGCTGTAGCGGGTGAGGATCTCGCTCAGCAGCCTGTAGGTGCCGACCTCCTCCCAACCGATCCACATATTCCCCTGTCCGGTGGTGTGGTGGCGGTGTGTGTGTGGTCACCCCGGCCCGGCTGGACGTGGACCAAACGTGACCACCTCCCCGACGTGCCGTCGGGCTCGGGGTTCCGGCGGCGGCGCTGAGTGCAACGGTGCTGCGCAGATGCGCGAATTTTGGGGAACTCCAGCATGATCGAGGTCCGAACTGGGACCACTGCCCCTTTCCTGTCCAATGGTCGCGGGTCACACCATCTAGGCCCGTGCGAGGGCGGGGGTACAGGCCAAGGCCATCGACCGGTGTGGGTAGAGCGCGATTCCGGTCTCGCGAACGGTCAACCGCAGCGGCCGCGCTGCAGGGCCCGCGGCCACCACGGCGAGGTCCGTGTGTGGCCACGCCGCGGCATTAGCCCTCGCCAGCACCACGACCCCGGCAGAACCCATGAAGGACACCTCACTCACATCCACCACAACCCGTTTGGGATGTCTTTCCAAGGCTGTCGCGAGCGCGTTGGACAGCTCGGCGACGGTGTTGATGTCCACCTCCCCGGTCACGACCAGAATTGGTCCGTCCTGGTGCCCGCTCTCGAACTCGACACCGATCGTGCATGGTAGGTCGATCATGTGAACTCCTTTGGGTAGGAACCACTTTCGATCGCTTGTGGGCTGACCTCGGGGTGTGTCTCCGTGCTGGCAAGCGTTTGCGTCGGCGCTGTTCACTCGACAATGCGCGGGGTCAAGGCCGGCAGGGCGACTTGCTGGATCCTGGTCAGTGCGTACGCCTCGCGGACTTGATCTGGCTCGCCACCTGTGTGCGGCCTCGCGATGAGCCCCAGTCGGTTTCGGGCTATCCAGGTGTCGATCCCACCGCGGCGAGACGTGGCAGATGACCAGAGGCGAAAATTGCTAAGGCCTGGTCGAGATAGCGAGCAAGCACCGTGTGCTGCACATTCGACCTCCCGAGGTGACGCCGCCTGGGCGGTGCCGGCGGTGAGTGTTTCTAGACCACGGTGTTCATGATGGTGCCCGCGCTGGTGGCGACAGCGCCGCCGGTCATGGCGCCCGCGATCATCTTCGGTGACTGCAGGTTGCCGCCGTTCCATTTCTCCCAGGCGAAGCGGCCGCCGCCATAGGTGATGGCGGTGATGCCGGAGAGCTGGACCAGCCAGGTGAAGTAGCGGCCCATCTGCAGGAGTTTGTCGGCCAATGGCGGCGCTTCCGGGGCGGGGTTGCCGACGACCTGGGTGAGGACGGTGTCTTGTAGGGCGCACAGGATCAGGCTCACTGTCATGCTCCTCGAGGGATGCCGGGGCGAAAGATCGGAAGTCGGTGTGTACCGCTACGCGAGCGGGGCGTGGGGCGATTCGGGCACCACACCCCGGTCGAGTTCAGCTGAAATGAAGGCTGGTGATCGGGATTCGACCGTTTTGCATCGTCCCGTTCAAGCACGCGTTGACCAGGGGCCCACTGTCTACCGGACCTTGATCCACGTGCAGTCGCCCGCCGGCGCCGGGGCCGTCCATGATGTTGAGTACGTTGGTGACGGCGGCGGCCGGATTGCCGCCCGGTACATGCCATTGACCGGCGACGCGGCTGGTCTGTCCGTCGGCCCAGTGCAGGGCGCCTTCGAGATTGCCGAGCGCGTCGTTGCAGCTGGCGTTGCCGTTGAACTGACTACGGAAAGCGACGTCACCGGTCGGCGTGCCGGTGCAGCCGCCGAGGTCGGCGTTGAATCCGCCCTGGGCTGCGACGGTGTTCATCCCCAGCGGGTTGGTGTGGAAGGTCATCACACTCGCCGGGCACCAGCCACCGATCGGCTCCGCCTGGGCAGGCTGGCTTGCGATGAGCGGGGCGGCCAGGACACTGGCGGCAATAGCGGACAAAGCTGCGATCTTCCTGAGTTCAGCCATTAGTGCTCTCCTCTGACGATCATCGTTGATCCGAATGGAGTGGTTAACCGCAGGCAATCAGCGGCATGCGGTCGATACCCGGGCGGATCGATGCAAAACCCGCCCCTATCGGTGGCCTCTCGGACCTGTGGGGGTATCAGTGGTTCGCAGGCAGCGTCAGTTTTTTGGAGTCGTGGGTATGGGCGCAACCGCCCATGGTCAGGTGCTGAGCCGAAGTCGGCGCGTCCGGCCCGGCTACGGCCCCAGGCGGCGCACAATGCCCCGATGATCAATGACGGCACAACCCTCGAGCACGTTCGTGATCACATCGTCGATGACATGCTGCCGAAAGCCTACGCACAGTGGGCTTCCCTCAAAGCGGAGAAGCCGCCGCAGGAGGCGATCCTGAGGTGGGTCAGCGGCAGGATCGATGCTGCCCTTCAGATCCTGCAAACGATCGACCAGGACGCATACAACGAACAGACATCAAGACGCGAAGAAAGCCGGTGAACCCCTGAACGCGACGTCGTGCACCGAAGACCATCGTGTGTCGAGCTGCTCAGCTTTCAAGCCGGTGGTGTCGCCCGCCCGGGGCGGGTGCAGAGATGATGGGCTGGGGAGCCGTCTCGGTGGTGGGGTCGTCGAGCAGCCGGTGCAGATAGGCGCAGAAGGCGTCGATACTGCCGTAGCGTGCGAGGATCTCGTTCAGGAGCCGGTAGGCCCCGATGTCGCTCGGTTGCCGTTCCACATCTGCCCCTTGTTCGGTGGTGTCTGTGTGGTGGTCAACTCGCTACAGGCCCTCACATCCGGTGGTCATCGAGGAGCCGTCTGCGCGTCGCGCTCCTCGATGACACACCCGTATCCGATCAGATCTGCCGGTCTCGCAGAACCAGCTGACCCTCATCTAGTTCGGCGCCGTCTGAGCGACGGATGGGCGACGCCGCACCAAGCCTTCCGCCAACCTTGATCGGCGGACTGATCGTCTGGGTGGTCGGGGTCGTCGATTCCACTACACGCTTTTGCCGCGGCGCGCGCGTTGGGCGGTCGTCCAGATATCACAATCGACACGTGGCCAGACGGGGGGAATTCCGGGATCGTTTGCAGCTGAACTCGAGCGTCCCATCGCATCACGAGTAGCGGTTTCGTGCAGACAGAATGACACCGCTTTGCGTGGTCCGGGTATCGCAGGGGTCTAACTGTGCCGCGAAGTCTTGCCCGGTCGGTATCAGGGCAGGATCGATCAGGGCTCGAAGGACGTCTTGGGGCCGCCGAGAAGAAAGTCATGACCTGGCAAGGGCTTTCGGCAGCGAGAGGCACTTTTGTGCGGGCGGGCGCGGCCGTAGAATCGATGGTGGATGGATTTGGTGTCAAGCCGGTCTGTTCAGCATGGCAACGGCCCCGCTCCCCGGTCCCTGGTCGGCCCG
>NZ_JACVEE010000009.1 GCF_015355755.1 Nocardia sp. XZ_19_385 | reverse complement strand
TCCGAACCCGGAAGCTAAGGCCACCTGCGCCGATGGTACTGCACTCGACAGGGTGTGGGAGAGTAGGACACCGCCGGAACATCATTGCGAAAGGCCCCCAACCATTGGTTGGGGGCCTTTTTGCGTTCGAAATGCGCACAGCGCTTGCGGCGCAACTCGTTTCGAGACCTCCTGTCCGGGTATCGCCGGAATCAGTTCGACAGGAGTGAGGATCTCGATGAGCACTACAGCCGGCAACACCTCCCAGGCGGAGCGGATCGCCCAAAACCCTACGTTCGAGCGCTTTGCGCGGGCCGGTTACGTAATGACCGGCATCGTCCATCTGATCATCGGCTACCTCGCGCTGCGCTTGGCGTTCGGCGGCGGCAGCAAAACCGCCGATCAATCCGGCGCCATGGCGGAGGTGGCAAGCAAACCGGGCGGCGTGTTCGTATTGTGGTTCGCCGTAGTCGCTTTTGTGCTCCTTGCGCTGTGGCGCCTCGCTGAGACGTTCTTCGGCAGCGCCTCCAAACCCGACCACGCCGACAAGAAGCACGAAGCGTTCCGGCGGGGCAAAGCCTTCGCGTTGACAGTCGTCTATCTGGCCTTCGCGTTCACCGCATTGAGCTTCGCCCGCGGCGCCGGCAAATCCGGCACGCACGAGAGCCGCAGCTGGAGCGCACGTCTGATGGAGAACACCGGCGGCAAGATCCTCTTGGTGCTGATCGCCCTGGCCATCATCGGTGTCGGCGGCTACCACATGTACAAGGGCGCCAGCAAGAAGTTCCTGAAGGACCTGCAGGGCGGCGTCAGTCAGCTGGTGCGGCGGATGGGCATGACCGCCTACATCGTGAAGGGTCTCGCTATCGCCGCTATCGGCGTGCTGCTGATCATCGCGACCTTCCACTCCAAGCCCGATGAGGTTTCCGGGCTCGACGGTGCGCTGAAAACGCTTGGCGCCCAGCCGTACGGCGTGATCCTGCTGGTCGTGGCCGCGCTCGGCATCATCGTCTACGGTCTGTACAGCTTCGTCATGGCGCGCTTCGCGAAGATGTAGCGTGTGCCGGTATGGCGACCACCCTGATCGGCAAGCACGTCAACGCGCCCAGGTCGGCTGTCTACCGTCTGCTGGTCGATGCGGAAGCGGTCCAGACCTGGCAGGTCCCGACCGGGATGTCCAGTGAGGTCCACGAATTCGACGCCCGCGAGGGCGGCCGCTTCCGCATCTCCCTCACCTACGACGACCCCACCAGGACCGGTAAGACAACTGCGCAAACCGACACCCACCACGGCCGCTTCGTCACCCTGATCCCCGGCGAACAGGTCGTGCAGATCGTCGAATTCGAAACCGACGATCCCGCGATGGGCGGGCAGATGACCATCGCCATTTCCCTGGCCGACGCCGAGGACGGCGGCACCGACCTCACCGCCATCCACGAGAACCTGCCCAGCGGACTGGATCCCGAACAGAACGAGCTCGGCTGGCGCCTGTCGCTGGCCAAGCTCGCCGCCCTCGCCGAAACCGGTCGCGTCCCCTAGCCCGACCACAGGCCGAGCCACTGCTCGGCGCCGTACTCCTCGAATCGGTCCACCTCGGTGAACCCAAGCTTCGCGGCGAGGCGCATCGCGCGGTCGTTGGCGGTCTGGGTGCAGAGCGTCAACGGCTCACCGGGCAGCACGTCGGCGAACCAGTCGAGTACGGCTGCGCACGCCTCGGCGGCGTACCCATGTCCCCACGCCTCCGGCAGGAACATGTAACCGAGTTCGGCGTCCGGACGGACGTGACCTGGACGCGCGATGGCGCGCCGATCGAGCGTGATCATGCCGATCATCGCTCCGTCGAGTTCGATGACGAACAGGCCGGGCCGTCGTCCGGACACATCAGGCATTGCGCGCTCGAGCTCGTCCCGTGGCCGGGGTCCACCGATGTAGGTGCCGACCTCGGGCGAGGCGAACAGCTCGATGAAGGCCGCACGGTCGCGGGCCGCGGACTCGCGAAGCACGAGCCGCTCGGTCCTGATCGGGGCGGGCGGCCAGGCGTCGGGTCCTAGCTCGGACCCGACGTCGTGGGACCCCACCCGCTAGCGGCTGGCGAAAATCGTGTCGTGGCAGGCGGATACGAGCGCGACGAGTTCCGCGCCTGCCTCCGCGTCGAGTACGTCGAATGCCGGGGTGATCATCTCGCCGGTGAGGGCCTCGGCCCGCTCCCACCGCTCTCGCACCTCCGGCGTGATCTCGGGGAACGGCGCCTGCCACCCGAACCAAGCCGCTTGGCCCGGTCCGTCGTTGAACGGCGAACCCTTGATCACCACCGCCTCGAGCGGCGTCAATCCACTCGCGCGAATTGCCATCAGGTGCAACCCGCCGCGCAACTCCCGCAGCGTATGCGCCAGATGCAGCACCCGAGCCGGTGCGTCCGCCGCCAACGGCATCGCCCGCCACCCGGCGAACAACGCGGCCCCGGCCGAATCCGCCCCCAGCACAACAGCTTCCAACAGCTCCGCCAGTCGCGGCGCCGCCTCGAACGACGCAAGTTTGCGCCGCCCGAAATCCTGACAGGCCTGCAAGTACCCCTCGGCCGCTTTCGCGGCGGGAATGGCTGCGGTCGCCTCCCACCCCGAGCGGATCGTCGACAGCGGCAAGAATCCGAACGCCGAGCTCACTACATCGGCGTCCACATCGCCGAGCACACCACCCCGGCCCCGCACATAGCCGCCCAGGAACCCCTCCACGCCGGTGCTCGCCGCGAAATCCTTTGCCTCGCGCGAGAACATGAAGCTCCCGCCGGCCCGCTGAATCTGATCACTTACCGCGGCCGCGACCGACATATGAATACCCTTCCGACGAAAAGCTTTGCCTTCGCAGACTACTCACAGACGGCCCGCGTCGGCCCCGCCATCTTCAGGAGCACCTATCTCATCGGTCGCCGGCGCGTGATCACTGGTGCGGGACTGCGCAGCCCTCGGGTCCGCAGGCGTCCTCGCTGCCGCCGAGCACTTCGAGCTCCGGTGTGTGGTCGCTCCATGCCCGCTCCAGCGCCTGCGCGAACACCTCCGGCGGCTGGGCCCCGGAAACCCCGTACTTCCGGTCGATGACGAAGAACGGCACACCGCGGGCACCCAGCCGGGCAGCCTCGGCTTCATCGGCCCGCACCGCGTCGGCGTAGGTCTCGGGGTCGGCCAGTACGGCCCGAACCTCGGCAGCGTCGAATCCGGCGCCGGTCGCCACCTGCACCAGGCGTTCGTTGTCGCCGAACAGCGGTCGCGCATCGGCGAAGTTGGCTTCGTACAGCGCATCCAGCAATGCTTCCTGGCGGCCCTGCGCGAGGGCGAAGTGCAGCAGGCGATGCATATCGAAGCTGCTGCCGAAGTCGCGTCCCTCGATCCGGTAGTCCAAACCCATCGCCTCGGCCTGCGCGCCGATACCGCGCTCGTTGGCGGCGGCCTGCGCCTCGCTGATGCCGTACTTCTCGGCGATATGCGGGATCACCGCGTCGCTGTGTCCCGGATCCAGGGTGGGATCCAATTCGAAGGACCGGTGCAGCACCTCGACGGCGTCGCGGTGCGGGAAATCCGCCAGGGCCTCCTCGAACCGCCGCTTGCCCAGATAGCAGAACGGACAGTTGATATCGGTCCAGATCTCGACCTGTACGGCCATGACACCTCGTTCCCACAACGGCGCGGGCGGTCTTTCCGCCGCGAGTGCCTCGGCACCACTGACTGAAAACAGCGTGACCTGTGCGAATGTTCCCTGAGCTGGTCAGCGTGGCTGGAGTTGGGCGCGGTCGGCGGCGGCACGGCCCGCGTCCCACCCGGCGGCGCTGCCGATGGTGGTGCGTTTGGGCGCGACCGCGGGGAACAGGCTGTCGAAGGCCTTGTCGACCTTGGCCTGATGTGAAGCCAGCACCGGGAGCAGGTGTTCCGGTTCGGCGGATTCGGCGATCGTGGCCTCGTTCGCTTCGGCAAGTCGCTCGCCGATGCGGGTGGCATAGGCGAGCAGGAACGATTTCCGGAACGATCGGGTGCGGGAGTGGGCGTCGCGCGGATCCGGGTCGGCACCGGCGATCATGGCGCGGGTGGCTTGGACGAGCAGCGAGGTGACTAGGAGCTCGACCGCGTCGAGGTCGGGTTCGTCGCCGACGACTGTGGTGAAGCCCCAGTCCGAGAAGATGGCGCGACAGCGGTTCGCGTGGGTGACCACCTCGACCAGGAGAGCTTTGGCGTCGACATAGGGAGTGTCGAGCCAGATGCGGCGGGCGCCGGGCAGGTCGGCGGCGACGGCGCGCGCTTCGACCAGTACGCGATCGATGGCGTACTTGGTCATCAGCTCCTGAGCTTTGGCCGACAGCGCCTCCGCCTCCTCGGGGAACGAGGTGGATTCGGCTTTGGCCAGCAGACCGCGGACTCGGGTGAGCGCCTTGTCGTCGACGCGGTGCGGAGTGTCCGCGGCGGAACGGCGCACCGTGCCCGGGAGCGGCCGGATCAGTTCCAGCTTCGGTAGCCGTAGCAGCAGGGCCAGCGCCTGGATGACCGCGGTCAGCGCCTCGACCGGCGTGAGCAGCTGCTTACCGGCCCACTGGCTCAGGTGTGGTTGCGCCGTGGACCACCAGACGCGCACTCCGGCTGCCTCGAGCTGGTCGTGCCAGGTGTCGTCGATCGTGGCGGCGGGGTAGGGCTCGAGGTAGGCGGCCAGCACATCGGTGACATAGCTGACCGCGAATTCGTCGACCCGGCGGCGGGCGGCCTCGTGAATGTCGGCGGGCAGCCAGCCATTCTCGAAGACCCGTGTGATGACGTGCTGGCCCGCCAGATGCGCGCCGTGCTCCAGCTCCGCGGTGAGAGAGTCGGGCCCGGCGAGTTCGGTGGCGAAACGCTCGGCGGTTTCTCCCTTGGCCGTTTCCAGGGCGGCCGCGGCGAGCGCCTGGGCGGCCTGCTCCGGGGACCGTGCGCCCACACCGCCGTGCGTGATCCAGAAATCGGACCCGCCCTGACGCGCCCGCTGCTTGGCCGCCCGATGCGCGCGATTCGGCTTCTTACCCATGGTCGGAGCCCCCTCATCATCGGTTGGTGCGGTACCTGCACGGTACGGCCTGCCACCGACAGCTCCGGAAAGCGGTCGGCGCTATGCGGTCTGCACGGTGAGCCGGTAGTTCAACGCGATGCCCTTGCGGATGTACGCGGCGCCGCCGAGATGCAGCCATCGGGAGTCGCCGCCGCGTGGGTCAGCCAGGTACGTACCCCGCACGTTGTCGACGCCGGACGGAAAGCCGGCGGCCGGGGCGGACACATTGCTCGCGACGTACGCCTCGGCCCACACGCGGGGTTCGGGCGCGCCGTCGAGCAGCGGCGGGACGTCGGGAACAAAGACGCCGAACTCGTCGGCCGGTGCCTTCAGGGAATCGAAGAACCGGCCTTTTATCGCCAGCCGGAGTGTGCCGGTGTAGATCGTGCAGCTCGGCGTCAACTGCAGGGGCGGGGCGGGCTGTACGTCGAGCTGCAATTCCATGCACCCGACTGTACGAGTGATGATCAGCCGGTGGCGTCGTCGGTCTTCGGGGTGACCGTGGAGGCGGGGACCAGGTTCCAGCGCTCCAGCTGCTTGCGGATCTGCTCGGCGGCATCGATGTTGAGCGGGCCGCTGGTCCACAGGGCGTAGGGGAGGTTCAGGAAACGGCCCTCGGTGACGGCACGCAGTTGGTTGATGCCGGGCTTGCCGCGCAGCAGTTCCACCTTCTGTGCGAAGGTCTGTTCGGGATAGTCGACGAACATGATGGCGTCGGGATCGGAGGCCGCGAGCCGCTCCCAGGAGACCTTGGTCCAGGTGTCGTCGACGTCGTCGAGGATGTTCCGGCCGCCCGCGGCTTCCAGGATCGCTTGCGGCGCACCGAATTTGCCGCTGGAGAAGATGGTGTCGCTGGCGCTGTCGAAGAGGAAGATATCGGGCCTGCGCTGCGGCTGCGGCGCGGATTTCAGTGCGGCGAGCCGCTTGTCCAGGTCGGCAGTGAGCTCGGCGGCGCGGTCGGTGCGGCCGGTGATGGCGCCGAGGTTGGTGAGGTCGGTGCGCAGCGCGGTCCACGGTTCGACGATGCCACGGGCGCCTTCGCCGGGCTGGCGGCAACTTTCGGTGAGGACGTAGGCGGCGACGCCGTCCTGGCGCAGCGAGGCGGGGGTGAGGTTCTTGGCTTCGTCGTAGCCGTAGTTCCAGCCCGCGACCATGACGTCAGGTCGCTGCGCGAGCACGGTTTCACGCGTCGGGTATTGCGGAGCAACGGACTTCAGGTCGTCGACGACCGTGCCGTAGTGCCGGCGCAGGGTGTCGGCGTCCCGTTGCACGCTCGACACCGCGACCACCTGGTCCTGCGCGCCGAGCGCCAGCGCCATGGAGATCAGGTTGCCGTCGTTGACGAACATTCGCTGCGCCTGCGCGGGGAACGGCACGTCGGCGTCGCAGTTGCGGACGGTCAGGGTGCCCGCGGCGGGCGCCTGGTTGCCGCAGGCGGCCAGGGTGGCGGTCAGCGCGGCCGCGGCCAGCACCCGGATGGAGTTCCTCATCGATATTGCCTTTCGCGAGCGCGTCATACGGACGCGGTGGGAGTGATCAGCAGATGTGATTCGCCGGTGCCCGGGTGCCGCACGCGGACGGCGTGCACGCCGAATACGGTCTCGAGGACTTCGGGTCGCAGCGCGGTCTCCGGCTTTTCGAGCGGGTGTGCGGTGCCGTTGTGCAGCACCAGGATTCGGTCGCAGTAGCGGTCGGCCAGTGACAACTCGTGCAGGGCCATGACCACGGTGCGGTTCAGAGTCCTTGTCAGCGCGAGCAATTCGAGCTGGTGGGTGATATCGAGATGGTTGGTCGGCTCGTCGAGCAGGAGTATCGGGGTGTCCTGCACCAGTGCGCGGGCCAGCAGCACCCGCTGCCGTTCGCCACCGGACAGATGGTGCACCGGCCGGTCGGCGAATCCCGCCAAATCGACTGCGGCCAAAGCTTCCTCGATGGCCTGTTGCTCGCGCGGTGACCCGGCACCCCACGGCGGCAGGTAGGGAGTACGTCCCAGGGCGACGACTTCCCCGGCTCGCAGATCCGCGGGCGGACGCTCGTCCTGAGCGACCATGGCCACTGTCTTCGCGCGGCGGCGTGGTGAAAGGTCATGCAGCGCGGCACCGTCCACGAGGACCTGCCCGTGCACAGGCCGCTTCACTCCCGCGAGTACCCGCAGCAGAGTCGACTTACCGCTGCCGTTCGGGCCGACGATGCCGACCACTTCTCCGGGCTCGATGTCGAACGTGGCGTCGGCGACAACGCGCCGCTTCCCCGCGGCGCACGCCAATGCCTTCGCGGCCACGCCGACTCCGGCCGTCTTTGGCTTCGGCAACGCGCGGAAACCGGTGGCGCGATTCATGATTCCCCGAAGCTGTAGCGGCGACGCCCCAGCAGGAGCAGGAACGCCGGAGCGCCGATGAGACCGGTCAGGACACCGACCGGGATCTCGGTGGGGCGGCCCAGCGCGCGGGTCGCGGCGTCGGCAACGACCAGAAACAGCGCCCCGCACAGCGCGCTCGCGGGCAGCAGGTTGCGGTGCCGGGGGCCCACGATGAGGCGTGCGGCGTGCGGGATGACCAGGCCGACGAATCCGATGCCACCCGAGACCGCCACGAGCACACCCACCAGGATCGCGAGCAGAACGAACAGGGCGATCCGCAGTTGCTTGACCGGGACCCCGATAGAGGCGGCGGTGTCGGCGCCGAAGGTCAGCGCGTCGAGCCAGCCGCTGGCCACGTAGAGCGCCAATCCGCTGAGCGCGACGACGGCGATGGGCAGGCCGAGTTTGGTCCAGTCCGCGCCGGCGAGGCTGCCGAGCAGCCAGAACAGGACCGACTGGGCGGCCGCGGGATCCTTGCTGCGGAAGACCAGGTAGCTGCTGAACGCCGCGAACGCCGAGGCGAGGACGGTGCCGGTGAGCACCAGGCGCAGCGGAGTCAGCCCGCCCTGCGCGATCGCGATGACGAATACCATTGCTGCCGCGGCGAATGCGCCGACCAGTGCGCCGGCGGACAGCGCCCAGATTCCGGCGCCGGCGAATAGCCCGGAGGTGATGACGGCGGCCGCGCCGACACCCGCGCCGGAGGACACTCCGAGCAGGTACGGATCGGCCAGTGGGTTGCGGACCAGCGTCTGCATTGCCGCCCCGGCCAACGCCAAGCCCGCGCCGACAACCGCGGCGAGCACCGTGCGTGGCACTCGGAGCTGCCAGACGATGGTGTCGAGGCTGAGGTCGTCAACCGTGCCGCCGAAGATGCGGTGCTTCAGCACGTCTACCACTGCGGAGACCGGAAGCGTCTCGGCGCCGAAGCCCGTGGCGACGACCATCGCGCACAACAGGAGTGCCGCGAGGACCGGCAAGGCCACCGCGGTTCGAATGCGAACCATCAGCCGTGCTTCCCCGGATGGAACCGGGTCCCGACGACGGTGTGGTGCCCTCGACGACGAGCTGCCAGACAGGCGGTTCCCCCTGCGCGGACGATCCGCGAACGGTTCGCGGGCGCAGATCCAATGTGGTCACAGCTAATTCGCCCCGGGGCCGGGTCGGTTGTGGCGCCGGTTGGCGGCGCCTCGAGTCGGGCTCGGGCGATCGATCTCCGCACGCGGAGGATCGGCAGCTCCATAGGCAAGTCGCGGCCTTTCCAGAGTTCGCCCCGGCGAGGGAGGTCTGACTCTCGCCTGCTAGGGCGAATCACAGTGGCGCGACCGTTCCGGATTCTCACCGGATTCCCGCACCCGCCGGGAATGACGGGTGAACCATACCGGGCCGTCCGATACGCGGCCCGCACCGGTGTCTTCAGCTCTCTGACCGGGCTTGCGCCGAAGTCGTTCGCAATGCTCAGGTTTATCCCCGTTGACATCGGTAAGTCCGTTGGCAGACCATCCATTTCCCCGACACAGTGGAGTGATGTCGCTGTTGGACGATCGGCACCCGTCCACCGTCACCGCCTACGACGACGCGCGACGCCGGGCCCGCTGGCGGGAAACCCGCCTCGGCCACGACTGGACGACGTTGCGCCGCACCCGGGTGACGCTGGTCCGGGTCGCGGCTGTGCTCGTCGCGGTGCTGGTCGCGTTCGCCCAGTACTGGACCTACGACATCGCACCGGAGCGGGCCCGGCTCGCCCGGACCGAACCGGCGATCCTGCCCGTCGCCACCCCTGGCGAACAACAGAACTGGGACACCGTCGTAGTCGACCTGGTCGGGCTCGGCAATCTGAACGCGAGCAACACCGCCGCCGCGCTGCCGTCGCTGAGCCGGCTCGGCGTGGTGTGGGCGATCAAATACGACAACCGCGGTATCGACACCAAGGTGATCGCGGATCTGATCGTCCGCGCGGCCCTCATGTCGGGACTGAAGAACGTGGTGCTGGTGGGCCACAGCATGGGCGGGGTGATCGCGCTGGAGGTGGCCCGGCACATCCACACCGGCAGCGACCGCCGCCTGGTCGGCGTGCTGCTGGATTGCACACCGATGGATTTGAACGCGGTCCGGGAGGAGAGCCGCGGTCGCGGCGAGGACATGGTGCGCTGGATGGGCTGGCTGCCCGGCGCGCGGGAGAGCCGGACGCTGCGATTGATCGTCGAAATGTACTCGCGTCGAGGAGAATTCGTCGATCGCGGCTTGCACGGAGCCCCTGGGATCCGGATGCCCGAACTCCGTGACGTGATCGAACGGGTCCTGCACGAGAAGATCTTCTCCGACGACGCTGCCAGCAACGGCCTGATCGAATCCCAGTTCCTGGCGATCGTCGCGGGGGGCACCACCAGCGACCTGCACGCCCTGGCCCGTCCGGTCGAAGGCAGATCCCGCCCGGCCATCGTCTTCCTGCGTCCCCGCGACGCCCAGCGCGATCGGGTCGTCGACGTCGAATATTCGCACCAGGTATTGATCGAACTGGCCGGCGGCGTCGACGGCAGCCTGCTGGTGGCGTACCCGCGAAACACCGGGCACGCCAATCCGATTCAACGGCCGCGCGAATACAACCAGGTGATCACCGACCAGGTGCTGCCGTTCGTGCAGCGCTATCAGCAGCAGGTGCGCGAGGCGCAGAGTTCGGCCGCGCCTCGCTGACCCGGGCTATTTGAGCAGCGCCTCGGTCAGGCCGCACACCTTCCAGTCACCGCTTTCCTGCACCAGCTTGTAGGTGAAGGTCTGGGCGGTGGTCTTGCCGGCGACCTTCACGCTGATCTCGGTGGTGAAGGTGCCGCTGCTGGCGCCGCTGGCGACATCGACGCTCTTCAAGGTGCTCTTCGCGTCGACCTTGGGCACATTGGTGGGGACGGTGCCGGTGGTCTTCACGCTGTCGAGCTTCGCCAGATCCGACTTGCAGACCAGGTTCTTCTTGTCGCCGGTGCCGTTCACCCAGGCCTCGGCCACCTCACGCGGGCTCTTGGACGAGCCGCCGATGCCGCCGTCTTCGCCCGAGAACAGGACGAACGCGCCCACGACGATGAGGATGAGGATGAGCGCGCCGCCGCCGAGAAGTAGTGGCAGCGTCTTGTTTCCGCCATTGCGAGGTGGCTGCGGGAACTGCTGACCGTAGGGCGGCTGGCCCGGCGGCGGCTGACCGTACTGCGGATACTGTTGCCCCGCAGGTCCGTATGGTTGCGGGGCGCCGTAGGGCTGCTGACCGCCGTAAGGTTGCTGCGGTGCGCCATAGGGCTGCTGAGGCTGCCATCCGCCGGGCTGGTTGTAGGGATTAGGTGGTTGTGGTGCGCTCATGCGAGTCCTGCAAGTCCTATCCATGCTGACAACAGACGACGGCCCTGGAGCCACCGCGATTCAACCATGCCTAGCACACTGGAGTTACTGGGCCGCAACAGGTTTTACAGTCGTTTGATATGGGTCAGCGGACGCGGGTGCCCAGCAGATGCCGCACGCCGGCCACGAACAGTTGCAGGCCGAAGTCGAAACGTGCTGTCGGATCGGCGTTCTCGTCGATGGGGGAGGCGCCGTCGGGCAGCGCGCCCACTGAATCCATCTGCATGCGCGATTGCTCGTCGACGGTGTGGCCGAGCACGTAGTACAGCAGCGTGAAGGCCGTGAGTTCGGCTTCGTCGCGGGGCATGCCCGCGCGAATCGTGGCGCTGACGAAGCGTTCCCGGCCCTTGCTGGTGGTCAGGCGGGAGGCGTAGGTGGCCGAGACCAGTTCCGCGCCGTCGCGGTAGGCGAGCAGGCAGTCGCGCAGGCGGTGCGCCAATTCGCTGATCTGGTCCGACCATTCGGTCGCGGTGATCGGATCGTCCATGGGCGCGAGGATCTTGTCGGCGACCGCGCCCAAAAGCGCCTGCTTGTTGGGAAAGTGCCAGTACAGCGCGCCCGGCTGCACCTGCAGCGAGCCCGCCAGCCGTCGCATGGTGAGGTCGGCCAGGCCGTATTGGTCCAGGATGGCGATCGCCCCGTCGACCACGTCCGCCCGATGCAGTTGCACGCCAATTCCCTCCGCACGTGTTTTGACTCACTCTCGAACCTACCCTAGCCTGAACACCGTTCAAGTTGCACGGAGACCTCGTGCAGAGCCGGACGAAGGGACTTCGTGCAATGACTCAGGCACCCGTACAAACTGATTCACCCACCCCGCCGACTCCGTCGGCTGCCACCCCGGGGATTCTGTCGATCGCCCGCGAGCAGGTGCTCGAGCGTGGCGTCGCCCTGACCCAGGAGCAGACCCTCGAGGTGCTCCGCCTCGGCGACGACCAGCTCGAAGACTTGCTCGCCCTGGCGCACGAGGTGCGGATGAAGTGGTGCGGCCCCGAGGTCGAGGTCGAGGGCATCATCTCGCTCAAGACCGGCGGCTGCCCCGAGGACTGCCACTTCTGCTCGCAGTCGGGCCTGTTCCAGTCGCCGGTGCGCGCCGCCTGGCTCGACATCCCGAGCCTGGTCGAAGCCGCCAAGCAGACCGCCAAGTCCGGCGCCACCGAGTTCTGCATCGTCGCCGCCGTGCGCGGACCCGACGAGCGGCTGATGGCCCAGGTCGCCGCCGGTGTCGAAGCCATTCGCAACGAGGTCGACATCCAGGTCGCCTGCTCGCTGGGCATGCTCACCCAGGAACAGGTCGACCAGCTCGCCGCCATGGGCGTGCACCGCTACAACCACAACCTCGAAACCGCCAAGTCGCACTTCCCGAAGGTCGTCACCACGCACTCCTACGAGGAGCGCTGGGACACCCTGCGGATGGTGCGCGAAGCCGGCATGGAGGTGTGCTCGGGCGGCATCCTCGGCATGGGCGAAAGCCTGGAGCAGCGCGCTGAATTCGCCGTGCAGCTGGCCGAACTCGAGCCTGACGAGGTGCCGCTGAACTTCCTCAACCCGCGCCCGGGCACCCCCTTCGGCGACCTCGAGGTGCTGCCCGCCTCCGACGCGCTGCGTGCCGTCGCCGCGTTCCGGCTGGCGCTGCCGCGCACCATGCTGCGCTTCGCCGGCGGCCGCGAGATCACCCTCGGTGATCTCGGCGCCAAGCAGGGCATCCTCGGCGGCATCAACGCCGTCATCGTCGGCAACTATCTGACCACCCTCGGCCGCCCCGCCGAAGCGGACCTGGATCTGCTCGGCGAGCTGAAGATGCCGATCAAGGCGCTCAACGAAACTCTGTGAGCCAGGGGCTCCTTGCCGAACATGATGGGTAATGTCATGGCTGTGGTCCCTCAAAACATGGACGAGCGCTACAACCCGTTCACCGGGAAGCGGATCGTGCCCGGGCTCGACGACGCGGTTCCGGCCGCCGCCGCACTCGGGCTGGAGCCGCCGCGTTTCTGCGAGCACTGCGGGCGTCGCATGATCGTGCAGGTGAGCCCGGATGGCTGGTGGGCCAAATGCTCCCGGCACGGTGTGCTCGACTCGACGAGTCTGGAACGCCGCTAGTGCCGGCCGCGGGCAGCGGTGTGGTGTACGGGCCGGTCGCTTTCGGCGTCCGGCGTGAGGTGCGCGCGGGGCTGCTGATCGGCGCCGCGGTGGTGGTGCTGAGCATCCTCGGCGGTGTCGCATGGGGTTTCCTCGCGCCCGCCGAGCATCTGCTGGTCACCCAGCCCGGCCGCGGCGCGCCGCTGACCGGCGAAAGTACGCACCAATTCGACGCGCTCGCGATTTTCGCCTGCTTCGGTTTCGTGGCGGGTGTGCTGTCCGCCGCGGCCGCTTGGCGGTGGCGTGCGGTGCGCGGCCCGATCATGCAGGGCGGGCTGCTGATCGGATCGCTGATCGGCGCATACGCGATGAAGTGGTTCGGCGAGACCATCGCGGAGGTGCGGTTTCCGCGGCCCGAGGATCCGGCGGTCGGCAAGATCATCGCGCTGGCGCCCGAGGTCGGTAGTTCGCTCGCGCTGGTAGTGCAGCCGCTGGTCGCCTCGCTGCTGCTGATGTTCCTGGCCGCGTTCAGCGCCTCGGAGGATCTGGGCACCGGTTTCTCCGGCCCGTTCGGCACCCAGCGTCCGGTGCTGGACTTCCCGCCCGGCGGCGATTGGCCCCCGACGCACTACCCGGACGAGCCGGTTTCCCACGGCCCCGACGGCTCGGTGACCTACGCCGACGGGACCGTCGAATACCCCAACGGCACCACCACCTACCGCGGCGGCACCGATTCGGTGCCAGAGTCACGGCCCGCACGCTGACTGTTGGCCGAACCGTTGCTCCGACGGCGGCACAGGCGTACCAGAACACCCTAAAATTGGGTTACACGCTGTGCGTTCAAGGAGGAACGAGTCGTGGCGTTCATCGGTAGCGGTCCGGTCGTCGAGGAACTCGACGCCAAATTCTGGAAGCTCACCGAACCGGTGGTCTACCAGGGCGAGAGCCAGGAATTCACGGTGCCCGCCGGCTTCCGCACCGACTTCGCTTCCGTACCACGCGCATTGGTGTGGCTGATTCCGCGCTACGGGGCCTACACCCGCGCCGCCATCCTGCACGACTATCTGCTGCACTCCAACGTGGTGAGTACGGCCGACGCCGACGGGATCTTCCGGCGGGCCATGCGCGAGCTCGGTGTCTCCGTGCCGCGCCGCTGGATGATGTGGGCCGCAGTGCGTTTGGCGAACCGGTTGGAGGGCGCGACACCCGGCGACCTCGGCCGGTTCTTCGTGGTCGCGACACCCGCCGTGGTGTTCCTGGCCGTACCCGTCATCGTGGTGACGGTGTTTCTATGGATCTTCTGGCTGGTGGAGTTGGTGTTCTGGGCCGTCGCGCGGCTGAGCCGTCGCACTGCGGCCCCTCCACCGAAGCCGCAGATGAAGACGGCTTGAAGTCTGTCCGCCGGAAATTCGGTGGAGCGCGGAATACCTCCCCGGCTACCGTGGCTGTAGCAGCCGACACGCGTGAGGGGAGGTCCGGTCATGAAGCGAATGAACAGCGCAACTGGCACAGGCACGGCACAGCAGGCCGAGCGCCCGGACCTGACCGCGTGGAAGATGCGGCACGAGGTGCGGCGTTCCAATGCGGCCCAGCCGATTCCGAGTAATCGGCAGTATCGCCGTAATCGCAAGCACCGCGATCGCAACGACGACTGACTCGTCCTTGTCGTCCGGACGTCCGGTCCGGAACTCCTGTCCAAGCCGCTGACCTGCGCATACCAGATCGAATCCGACCTCTGGGCGCGCGTGGAACCTCGTGCTCTTCGTAGCGTCGAAGTCGTTCGATCGTCTCGAACTCCAGCGACTCACAGGGAATTTCCTCATGTTCGTAAAGCTGTCTCTCGCCGCCGTCACGTTCGCCGTCGGCGGCTTGCTCGCCACCCCACTCCTAGCCGAAGAACCGGGACCGGTTGTGGTGCACCAGGTATCCACGACCACCGAGTTCGTCCTACCGCCGTGTCTCCCGAAGCCCGTCGAAATCGAGGAACCGGCGCTGACCGAGCCGCTGCGCCCGGCCGGCGTGCCGTGCCATCCATAATGCTGACTGGGGAATCCGAGAAGTAGGGGAGGGCAAGTGGATTCGAGCTCAACCGGGCGGCTACGTCCATCGCCGCGCACCGTTTTCGCGCAGCGGTTCGCCGAATTGTTCGACGCGGCAGGCAATCCGACCTTGCGCCGGATTGCCGCCGCGGCGGACGCGCGGATGCGATCGGCCCGCGCGGCAGGGCAGAAGGGCGGGGTCTCGATCCAGCGGATCAGCGACTGGAAAGCCGGTCGCAATGTGCCCGCGAAGTTCGAAACCTTTCTGCCGGTGGTTCTTACGCTGATCGACGAGGCCCGCAAGTCCAGCGAGCAGGTGCCACCCGCCCTGCTGTCGGTCCAGGAGTGGCAACGGCTGTGGACCGCCGCCATCGAATGGGACCCGGCCTCGGCGGCAACCGAATGCCCCTATCTCGGCCTGACCGCCTACCGCCGCCAGGACGCCGAACTCTTCTTCGGGCGCACCAGACCGACCACCGAGTTCGTCGAATTGGTGCGCAGCACAGTCGGTCCCGACGGGCAGGGCGGGGTCGTGGTGCTGGTGGGAGCATCGGGTGCGGGGAAGTCGTCTCTGCTCGAAGCCGGGGTAATCCCGGAATTGGCGCAACCCGAGCAGGATTGGGCCATCGCGGCGCTGACGCCGGGAGTGGATCCGGTGCGGTCCCTGCTGGCGGCGGTCTCTGCCGAAGACGACGACACGGTCAGATCCGCTGGAGCGGGTGAACTCCACGCGGCCCAGGCGTCCGCTGAAGAGCCGACTCCAACTGCTGGATCCATCACCGGGCCGCTGGCGGAATGGGGCTCCGGTCGCCAGCGCCTGCTGATCATCGACCAATTCGAAGAACTGTTCACCCTCTGCCACGACGACGACCAGCGCGAGGTATTCCTCTCGGCCCTCGAACATCTCGCTATCCGCGGCGAACGCGAGCCCACCGCGGTAGTAGTCGCCGTGCGCGCCGACTTCTACGCTCGCTGCGTAGACATCCCGGTCCTCGAGGACGCCCTCAAACACCGCAGCTACCTCCTCGGCCCGATGCGCCTGGACGAACTGGCCGAAGCCATCACCCGCCCAGCCGAATTGGCAGGCTACAAGCTCGAATCCGGTCTCGAAGAACTCGTTATCAGCGAACTCTGCGGGCTGGGCGGCCGCGGCGACCGCCGCGCCTACGACCCCGGCGCGTTGCCGTTGGTCTCCCACGTGATGGAAGCCGTCTGGCAGCGCCGCGATGGAATGCGCCTGACCATCAACGGTTATGAGCAGTCCGGTGGTGTCCTCGGATCCGTTGCCGCCACCGCTGAAAAGGCCTGGAGTGAACTCTCCGAATTCCAACAGGCAGTGGGCAAACAGGTCCTCCTCGGCCTCGTCGCGGTCGGCGACGACTCCCGCGACACGCGTCGCAGGGTGGCCCGGGCGGAATTGGTTCGCCAAACCGTCGAAGCTGCCGGAGCCGCTCTCGAAGTTCTTGCGCGTACCCGGCTGATCACCCTCGATGCCGAATTCGCCTATCTGACCCACGAGATCGTGCTGGACGCCTGGCCTCGGCTGCGCTCGTGGATTGATGAGGATCGCGTCGGATATCTGGAAAGGCAACGGCTGCAAGCGGATGCGTCGGAGTGGATCGCGAACGGGCGGGATCCCTCGCTGCTTTATCGCGGGGCTCGACTCACGACGATGCGGGAACACTCCGATAAGGGCTCGGTGGGTGTGGTGGCCGAGGAGTTCCTCGCGGCTTCGCGGGCAGCCCGGCGCAGGTCGGAGCACCGTTCGCTGGCCTTGCGGTCCGCGCTGACGTTCTTGGTGGTCGCGGCACTGGCGCTGGCAGGAGTCGCGTTCGTGCAGAACGGCACTGTCAAAGAACAGCGTGACAATGCGATTTTCGCTGCGGTGCTGGCTGAGGCCGATCGGGTACGGGGCGTCGACCCGACGCTATCGGCCCAGCTGATCGCCGTGGCAAATCGGCTGCGCCCGGGAGACCGTGAAGTACGGACGCGACTTCTGGACTCACAGACATTGCCGATGGCTAACTCAGTGCCGGGTCATATCGGATGGGTGTGGGAATTGGCCTTTCGCCCGGGTGGCCGGGTCTTGGCTTCCATTGGGGCGGACCGGGCGATCCGTCTGTGGGACACCTCCGACGTGAATCACCCGGTGCCCTTGGGCGACCCGCTACCCGGTGCCGAAGGGAGCACGGTTTCGCTGGCTTTCAGCCCCGACGGGCAGACGCTGGTGTCCGGCGCCCTTTCCGACGGCATGATTCGTCGCTGGAATGTCAGCGATGTTACTGAGCCGACGCCGATCGGTACCCCATTTGCCGCTGCGTCGGGCCAAGTCCTCGGCTTCAGTCCAGATGGGCAAACCTTGGCAACCCTGGGTGCCGACGGCACGAAATTTGCGGCGATTACCTTCTGGAATCTATCGAATCCGGAGGCACCCCAGCCGACAGCGCTGTATTTCCCCTCGGCCATATCCTTCGTCACCTCGCTCAGCGCCGACCTGCGGTATGCGACGACATTGGAAGCCGACGGAGCGGTGGCGGTATGGAATGTAGCCAACCCCAAAGCGGTGCGACTGGTCGGTCGAACCGAGAGCAAAGACTCTTCGGGCGCCTTCTTCAGGCCTGGGACCCACCAGCTGGTGACTTTCGGCGGATCAAGCCGAGCAGTGCAGCTGTGGGAAATATCCGATGTGGCAGGGGTGAGGCCGCTCGGAATGCCAGTGCCCACAGGTGAAACGCTGACTGGTGCCTCGCATTCGTTCAGCTGGGATGGCAACCTCCTGGCCATCGGCTCAGTCGACGGAAGGATCAGTGTGGTGTCGCTGGTCCGGCCCGACCAGCCGGCGATGCTGGTCGAAAGGGTCGTCGCGGACCTCGGTGGCATCAAAGCGATAGCGTTCGGCCCCGAAGGAATTCTGCTCTCGGGCGGGCAGAGCGGCAGGATCCGAACGTGGTCGCTCGCCTTGCCGCCGTATCTCACCGAGGGAGTCAGCGGAATTTCGCTGGATTCCAAGGGAGACCGGATGCTGGTCGCCACGCCCTCGGGCCGGGTCGAAATTTTGAATGCAGCTGACCCGACGAAACTCTCGAGGATTGGGGCTCTGCAGGCGGCTGTCAGGCACCCCTCGGTGGTGATAAGCCCGGATGGCCGCTTCGCCTACGTCGAGGGTACGGAAAGGCTTGGCACCCTGTTCGACATTGCGAGCCCCTCAGCGCCCCAGGCTTTGGCCGATCTGCCCCGCACGCCCTACAGCTCGGACAGTGCCGTATTCCTGTCGGATTCACGTTTTCTCATCACGATCGACAACCCACCCGGGTCCGGCGATCTGGTCGGCCGGATTCAGGTCTGGGACCTCGCCGATCCGCGGCAACCGCGACAAGTCGGCGACCCACTCCATGTGCCAGGAAACTTCGACATGAAACTCAGCGCTGACGGCCGCGTGCTGGCCGTCGCGGGAACCAGTGAGTTCGTGACGCTCTGGGATGTCGCCGAACCTGGTCGACTGAAGGAGCTCGGCCGCGTGCGCGTCGGGCCTCCGGACTCCTCGGTGCGGATCGCTCTGAGCGCCAGTGGGAAGTACCTCGCCAGCGCTGCCGAAGACAAATTGGTTCGGATCTGGAATATCGCGGAGCCGCACAATCCTGTCGCGATCGGCGAGCCGATGAGTGAGCGCGACGCACGAGTTCAGGCGATGGCCTTCAACCCTCGTGGTGACCTGTTGGCATCGGCGGACCTGGAATCACAGGTCCGCTGGGTGGACCTCTCCGACGAGCAACACCCGGTTCCGGTCGAGTACCCGCTCGCCAGTGTCGTACCGGACGGCGAACGCTTCCTCGACTTCCACCCCGCGGGACGATTCCTGATCACAGCCGGCACAGCCGGCGGGCTTCGCTGGTGGAACCTCGATGCGCGTGCCGCAGTCGACCGGATCTGTGCCGCCACCACGCCGATCACCGAAGAGCAATGGCGCAAACATGTTCCGGAGTTGCCGTACAACCCGCCGTGCGCATAGAGCAACCGACAACCTTGCCTGGAATTCGAAAGTAGGGGAGTGCAGATGGATTCGAGTTCCACCGGTGGTCGGCTCCAGCCGTCACCACGCGCGGTGTTCGCGCAACAATTCGCCGCCTTGTTCGATGCGGCAGGCAATCCGACCCTGCGCCGGGTTGCGGCTGCTGCCGAGGCACGGATGCGAGCAACCCGCGCGGCCGGGCAGAAGGGCGGAGTGTCGATCCAGCGGATCAGCGACTGGAAGGCGGGGCGGAATACGCCTGCGAAGTTCGAAACCTTTCTGCCGGTGGTGCTTACGTTGATCGACGAGGCGCGCAAGTCGAGCGGGCAGGTGTCGCCCGCGCTGTTGTCGGTGCAGGAGTGGCAGCGGCTGTGGACCGCGTCGAACGAGTGGGATCCCGATGCCGACGCCGCGAGTGCGGTGTGCCCGTATCTCGGATTGGCCTCGTATCGGCCCGCCGATGCCGAGGTGTTCTTCGGGCGTGGCAGGGTCACCGCTGAACTAGCCGAAAGGGTCAGGGCCACAATTGGTTCCGGCGGCGAAGGCGGCATGATAATGCTGGTCGGAGCCTCGGGAGCCGGGAAGTCGTCGCTGCTGGCGGCGGGATTGATCCCGGTCCTCGCGGTTCCGGCGGACCAGTGGTCTGTCGTGGCCATGACGCCGGGCCCGGATCCGGTCAGCTCGCTCTTGGTCGCTGTTGCGGCGCAGTCTGATTCGGAAGTGGATCCGGAGACTTCACTGGCCGACGCACTGGCTGCGTGGGGTGCGGGCGGACGCCGCTTGCTGCTCGTCGACCAGTTCGAGGAACTGTTCACGTTGTGCAAGGACGAGCGCCGCCGCAAGGAATTCCTCGCGGCGCTGGAACACCTCGCCATCCGCGGCGAAAACGAGCCGACTGCCGTGGTTCTCGCTGTCCGAGCCGACTTCTACGCACGTTGCCTGGATGTCCCGGTTCTGGAGGACGCCCTCAAGCACCGCAGCTATCTGCTCGGTCCGATGCGCTTGGACGAGCTGGCCGAGGCCATCACCAGACCTGCCGAAACAGCCGGCTACAAACTGGAATCGGGCCTCGAGGAGCTCATCATCACCGAGCTGTGCGGGCTCGGTGGCGGCGAGGATCGCCAAGGCTACGACCCTGGTGCGCTGCCGCTCGTCTCGCACGTTATGGAGGCGGTGTGGCAGCGCCGCGAAGGTGCCCGGCTGACGATCGACGGATATCGCGCCGCCGGTGGGGTGGTGGGATCGGTGGCAGCTACCGCCGAGAAGGCTTGGAATGAGCTCACCGAATTCCAGCAGGCGGTCGGGAAGCAGGTGCTGCTCGGGTTGGTCACGGTCGGGGAAGACGCCCGCGACACCCGCCGTAAGGTGACCCGTGCCGAATTGCTGAGCCGCACAGTCGAAGCCGCCGATGCCGCGCTCGATGCGCTGGCCAGCACACGGCTGGTCACGCTGGATTCCGACGCCGCATACCTGACCCACGAAATCGTGCTGGATGCCTGGCCGCGGTTGCGGGCATGGATCGACGAAGATCGCGTCGGCTATCTCGAACGGCAGCGACTACACAACGATGCGGCGGATTGGGTTGCGGCGGATCGGGATCCGGCGTTGCTGTACCGGGGCACACGGTTGAGCGCGGTCGAAGAGCACGTCGGCAAGGACGCGGTCGGTGCCATTGCCACAGAATTCCTCACCGCTGCGCAGGCCGAGCGGAAGAAGGCCGTGCGGCGGACCGCCGCGACAAAGGTCACCCTCGCCGCGCTCGCCGTTGTCGCACTGGTGCTGGCGGGTGTGGCATTCGTGCAGAGCGGTACGGCGAAGGTTCAGCGCGACAATGCCATATTCGCCGCCATAGTGGCGCAAGCCGACCAATTGCGAGAGCGGGATCCGGCGCTGTCGGCACAATTGGTGCTGGCCGCGCACCGTTTGCGGCCCGACGACCAGGAAGTGCGTGCTCGAATATTGGACACGCAGTCGCGGCCATTGGCGAAGTCATTCTCTGGGCACTCCGGGTCGGTGACCGCGACCGCGTTCCGATCCGATAGGCGCGTATTCGCTACCTCGGGACACGACAAGATGATCCGGCTCTGGGACACCGCCGACCCGGCCCATCCGAAGGTCCTCGGGCAGATGGCTAGTGGGGAAACCGATGATATCGACTCCCTTGCCCTCAGCGCGGATGGCAGGTTTCTCGCGGCGGCCCGTTGGTTCGGTGGCGTGCGGCTGTGGGATGTCAGCGACCCCGCCCGCCCTACTCTGTTCGGCGAGCCGTTGCTTCCCGGGGGCACAGTCGAATTCAGTTCTGACAGCCGGACATTGGTAACTTCGAAGTTCCGGGCTTCCTTGACGATGTGGGCCTTGGACGACCCCGCCCACCCGAAGCCGCAGGAGGTGGTGCTTTCGGGCGACAATGATGCGAATGGTTCATTGTCGCTATCCCTGAGCAGGTCACTCGCAGCCACCATCAATCGCGATCGGGAGACAGAACTCTGGGATATTTCCAAACCGGGCGCGGCGCGAAACTTGGGCAGGGTCCAGGAGGATTCCGGTGGAGCCGTTCTCAGCCCGAACGGCCGGATCCTTGCCGTCGCGGGTACGAACGGTCTCTCGATCCAGCTCTGGGACGTGTCGGATACGGCGATGCCGCGCCGGATCGGGAACCCGATACCTACAGGTTCATTCGAGGTGGTGACCCAGGCCTACGTAACCGTTGCCTTCAGTCCGGACAGCGATTTGCTCGCTATCGGGTCCGGGTCCGGGCGCTCCGCCAAGCTGTCATTGCTCTCGATCTCGGAACCGAAGCAGCAGGTGCTGATTTCGTCCTGGACGGCCGCCGAATTCGCGAATTCGATTGGCTTCGGTGCGGGTGGCCGCTTGTTCACCGGTGGAAACGACGGTTTGGTCAGGGTGTGGCAACTGCCGGACGGAATGGACGACCAGCAGTGGTCGGGCGGCTTCGGATTCGATGCGGCCGGGAACCGGATGGTGCTGGATACCTACGGTGTGACCGAGGTATGGAGCGTCGCAGACCCGAGTAACGCCAGCTTGCTGGGCCGACTGCGCGTCGAGAACAGCTTCGGTAGGCCGAATATCAGTCCCGATGGCCGGACCGTGCTGCTCCTCGAAAGTGATACCGGCGCAAGGCTCTTCGACATATCCGATCCTGCGGTCCCGCAACTGCTGGCAAACCTGCCTGGCGAATACTTCGATTTCCAGAGCGCGGTATTCAGCTCCGATTCACAGCAGTTGACGATCCTCGAGACCATCCGCCGAGACCGATACATGATCCCGAGGCTGCGGGTGTGGGACCTCTCCGATCGAGCGCATCCCCGAGCGACCGGCGAGCCGGTGGAGATTCCCCAGGAAAGCGATCTGACGTCATTTCCGGTCAGCTACATCGAGCAGGTTCCCGGCCGAAATCTCGTCGCGATACCCGAAGCCGGCGGGTATGTAGCTCTATGGACGATTGCGGATCCGTCTCGGCCGCAACAGGTTGCCAGGATCCATGTCGGCCACTCCGGTTCGCGCATCCGTCTCGCCGTGAATTCAACGGGAACTGTGCTCGTCAGCACCGCCGACGAGCAGACGATCAGAGTCTGGGACATCACCGAGGAGCGTTCTCCCGTCGAAATCGGATCACCCCTGGCCGGCCATGCGGCACTGGTGACATCGCTTGCGTTCAGCCCCGACGGAAAACTCCTCGCCTCCACCGGCCTGGACTCCGAGCTGCGCCTCTGGACCTTCACCGACCCCCACAACCCCCAACCCATCAACTACCCCTTGGCCACCTCGGTCCCGAAGGCCGAGTGGAAGCTGGCATTTCACCCGAGCGGCAACTTCCTCCTGACCGGCCTGCAGGGCATCCGCTGGTGGAACCTGAACACCCAACAGGTATCGGACCGCATCTGTGCCGCCACCACTCCCATCACCGACCAGCAGTGGCGCGAACGTGTGCCGGAGTTGCCCTACAGCCCGCCATGCCGCTAACCCGAACACTTTTCAAGATCACCAGGACCTGTCGGCGGCATCGGACGAGTGGCGTCCGCCGTGAGGTCCTGATGATCTTGAAGTCAGCTGGGTGGGCGGAGGGCGGCGAATTCGTCGGTGACGCGGATTTCGGAGTCGGTGTAGCGGTATAGGGCGGCGGGGCGGCCGCCTGCGCGGCCTGGCGGGGCGGTGGCGCCGGTGGGGGTGATTACCTTGCGGCGGGACAGGACTCGTTGCAGGTTGGTGGTGTCGACGTCGTAACCCAGGGCGGCGCAATAGATTTCGCGCAAGGTCGACATGGTGAATCGGTCCGGGGCCAGGGCGAAGGCGATATTCGTGTAGGACAGTTTCCTGGCCAACCTGGTGCGCGCGTGCTCGACGACGGTGCCGTGGTCGAAGGACATCGCGGGCAGGGCGGACACCGGGTGCCAGGCGGTGTCCGAAGGGAGCTGTGGGTCGGCGGTCAAGGGAACCAGTCCGAGGTAGGCCGAGGCGATGCGGCGGGCCCCGGGCACCCGGTGCGGGTCGCTGAACACCCACACCTGCTCCAAGTGGGCCAGTTCGCGCACATCGACCTTTTCGGCCAATTGCCGGGCGGCGGAGGCGTCGAGGTCCTCGTCGTCGCGCAGGCGGCCGCCGGGGAGCGACCAGGTGCCCTTCTGGGGATCGAGCGCGCGCTCCCAAAGTAGGACCGAAAGCTCGTGCTTTTGGTCGGGTGCACACCGTCGCGCGCTGGCGTCAACGCCTGGACCTGCGGGAATGCTCGCGGCGACCGGGCGAACCTGGAACACCGCGGTCAGCGTTTCGTGGATGGTGCTACTATGGGCCACGTTTTCGATTATAAGTCGAAAACCTGGTTTGGTGCGAATCGGCGAGGAGGCCGAGCGCGCGACGAAGGGAGCCATCATGGCGAGCATGGGTGCGTTTACGGCGCCTCCGCTGATGGGGCAGGTGTTCGACGGGCCGTCGGGATACACCGGCGTCGAAGGGACGCCGGAGTGGGCGCGGGAGGTGAAGCGCCTCGCACGCGAGCGCAACGCCACGATCCTGGCGCACAACTACCAGCTGCCCGAGATCCAGGACGTTGCCGATCACGTGGGTGACTCGCTGGCGCTGTCCCGCATCGCGGCCGAAGCGCCGGAGGACACCATCGTGTTCTGTGGCGTGCACTTCATGGCCGAGACAGCGAAGATCCTCAGCCCCGCCAAGACCGTGCTGATTCCGGATCAGCGCGCGGGCTGTTCGCTGGCCGACTCCATCACCGCCGAGGATCTGCGCGCCTGGAAGGCCGAGTTCCCGAACGCGGTGGTGGTGTCCTACGTGAACACCACGGCCGAGGTGAAGGCCCTCACCGATATCTGCTGCACCTCGTCCAACGCGGTCGACGTGGTCGCCTCGATCGATCCCGATCGGGAGGTGCTGTTCCTGCCGGACCAGTTCCTGGGCGCGCACGTCAAACGCGTCACCGGCCGCGAGAACATGCAGATCTGGGCCGGTGAGTGCCACGTGCACGCGGGCATCAACGGTGCGGAGCTCACCGAGCAGGCGCGCACCCACCCCGACGCCGAGCTGTTCGTACACCCCGAATGTGGTTGCGCCACTTCGGCGCTCTACCTGGCGGGGGAGGGTTCGTTCCCGGCCGATCGGGTGCACATCCTGTCCACCGGCGGCATGATCGACGCGGCCAAGCAGTCCAAGTCGAGCCAGGTGCTGGTCGCGACCGAGATCGGCATGCTGCACCAGCTGCGGAAAGCCGCACCGGGCATCGACTTCCAGGCCGTCAACGACCGCGCCTCCTGCCCCTACATGAAGATGATCACCCCGGCGGCGCTGCTGCGCTGCCTGGTCGAGGGCGCCGACGAGGTGCACGTCGATCCGGAAATGGCCGCACTGGGCCGCAATTCGGTGCAGCGCATGATCGAGATCGGTAACCCCGGCGGCGGCGAGTGATGATCGCGCCGGTGCGTCGGCACCGGCGCGTCACCGATCGTGACGCGTAGGGCGCACTGCGTTCCGGTGCGCCAAGGGGATTCGCTGACCCCCGTTTCGTCGGCGCGAGCACGAGAAGGTGCGGAAATATGACTTCGGTATCCATCGGCTGGGAAGCCGAAGCCGACCTGGTGGTGATCGGCGGCGGCGTCGCCGGCCTGACCGCGGCGCGCACGGCCTCGCTGCGCGGCCTGAAGGTGCTCATTCTCAGCAAGGGCGGGCCCACCGACACTGCCACCCAGTACGCGCAGGGCGGCATCGCCGTGGTTGCACCGCAAGAGGATTCGGTCGAATCGCATGTGCGGGACACGGTGGAGGCCGGCGCCGGCCTGGTCGACGTGGACGCCACATTGTCCATCGTCGAAGGTGGACAGGAGGCGGTCGCCGCCCTGACCGATCTCGGCGCGGTCTTCGATCTCGGCCGGGACGGCCAGATTTCGCGCACCCGCGAGGGCGGCCACAGCACCCGCCGCATCATCCACGCGGGCGGTGACGCCACCGGCGCGGAGGTGCAGCGGGCGTTGAACGCGGCCGGGCTGCCGGTCATCTTCGGTGCCGCGGCGTGTGAAATTGTGACCGGCCCGACCGGCGTGCGCGGGGTACTCGCGGTGTCGGAGCAGGGATTCGGCGTCGTGCACGCCCCGGCGGTGCTGCTCGCCACCGGCGGTCTCGGCCAGTTGTACGCGCTCAGTACCAACCCGCCCGGAGCCACTGCCGACGGCATCGCGCTCGCGCTGCGGGCCGGTGCCGCGGTCGCCGATCTGGAGTTCGTGCAGTTCCATCCGACCGTGCTGTACACCCCGGGCGGGCTGGGCCGCCGACCGCTGATCAGCGAGGCGGTGCGCGGCGAGGGCGCGACTCTGGTTGATTCCGAAGGTCATTCGGTCACCGCCGGAGTGCATCCGCGCGGCGACCTGGCGCCACGAGATGTGGTGTCGCGCGCCATTTCCGCACGGATGCGCGCCCTGGGCACCGACCACGTCTTCCTCGACGGTCGCGCCATCGACGGTTTCGCGCAACGCTTTCCGACGATCACCGCGTCCTGCCTGGCCGCGGGCATCGATCCGCGGGCCCAGCTGATCCCGGTGGCGCCGGCTGCGCATTACCAGTGCGGCGGCATCGTCACCGACACCCACGGCCGCACCGGGGTTCCCGGGCTCTACGCCGCGGGTGAGGTGGCGCGCACCGGCCTGCACGGTGCGAACCGGTTGGCGTCGAACAGTCTTCTGGAAGGTCTGGTCGTCGGCGAGCGCGTCGGATTCGCCGCCACCGAGCGGCTCGAGGTGAAACGCGGTGTCGCGGAGATCCATTCGTACACCATGCCGCGCGTCGATCGCGCCGCACTACAGCAGGTGATGACCGCCAACGCTGCCGTTGTCCGCGATCGGGATGGATTGGCCGAAGCGACCAAGCGCCTGGAACGTGCGGTGCTGCGCAATATGTCGAGCCGATTGACCAACGGGGACAAGCGGTCCGCCGACGCTGATCCGAAAGACGTTGCGGCCCAGCGCATCAGCGAACTCGAAGACGGCGCCCTCACCCTCACCGCCCGGGTGCTGCTACTCGCCGCCGCGGCCCGCACCGAAAGCCGCGGCTGCCACACCAGATCCGACTATCCCGAAGCGGTCGAGGCGCTGCGCCACAGCATCCCGATCAGCCTGGACCCGGACGGCCACCCCGACCTCGAGGCCCCGATCGTCCCGGCCGGCCTGGCCCTGACCCGCCCGTGACCACGAGATCCGCACCGGCGCAACCGAACCCGCCGCACAGCCGAGAAGGAGTGAGCTGATGGCTCTCGATCCCGCCCTGAACCGCGACGAAGTCCTCGCCCTGATCCGCACCGCCCTCGACGAAGACCTGCGCTACGGCCCCGACGTGACCACCATGGCCACCGTCCCCGCCGACGCCGTCGTCAAAGCCGCCGTGGTGACCCGTCAGCCGGGCACCGTCGCCGGACTCGACGTCGGTCTGCTGGTCCTCGACGAGGTGATCGGCGCCGGCAACTACGAGATCACCGATCGCGTCCCCGACGGCGCCCGCATCCAGCCCGGCCAGACCGTCCTCGGCCTGATCGCCCCCACCCGCGGCCTGCTCACCGCCGAACGCACCATGCTGAACCTGGTCTGCCACCTGTCCGGCATCGCCACCGCCACCTCGGCCTGGGTCGACGCGGTCGAAGGCACCGGCTGCAAGATCCGAGACAGCCGCAAAACCCTCCCCGGCCTGCGCGCTCTGCAGAAATACGCGGTCCGTACCGGCGGCGGCGTCAACCACCGCATGGGCCTCGGCGACGAAGCCCTCATCAAGGACAACCACGTCGTCGCCGCCGGTTCGGTCACCGCCGCCCTGCGCGCGGTCCGCGAGCTGGCCCCGGATATCGCCTGCGAAGTCGAAGTGGACAGCCTCGAACAACTCGACGCCGTTCTGGCGGAAAACGTCGACCTCGTCCTCTTGGACAACTTCCCGCTCTGGCAAACCCAAGCCGCGGTGCAACGCCGCAACGCCGAATCCCCGTCGACGAAACTCGAATCCTCCGGCGGCCTCACCCTCGACGCCGCCACCGACTACGCCCGCACCGGCGTCGACTACCTCGCCGTCGGGGCCCTCACCCACTCCGTGCGCGTCCTGGACCTCGGCCTGGACATGTAGACCGGCAACTCCCAGCCCGCGAAGCCGACAACGACTGCGCCCGAACGACTTAGAGGATTGCTAAGGTTTCCGCCAGCCCCTTGTGCAGGGGGCTTGGCGGTGCTGTGTGGATCCACTATCATCTGACCCGTACAGGGCGGGGATCGCAGAAATCGTTTGTGCAACTTGAACTTTCGCTATTTCGAAGGTTCAGGGCCTCCCCGCACGGCAGGGAAGGCTTCAGACCGATGCTGCTAAGTCATACGAAGTTTCGACGCATCCTCGGGAGGCGTCGTGGATGAACTCGAAGTAGGCCAGCCCAACCTCGCTGGGTTCAATCTGGATCTGCAGGACCTCTCGACCAGTTTTACGTCCAACGCCGCGCGGCTGCTGCCAGGTGTGGCGCTGCCCAGCCAATCGGCCGAGCTCATGTCGACGCTGGCCCCGGCGTTCAAGACGTTTCATACCGCGATGGCGGCCGCGTACAAGAGCGATCTGGGCACGGTCGACAGGCTGGGTACGCACCTTGTCACCGCGAAACGTGAATACAAGGGCGCCGAGAACGTCTCGACCAATGGGATTGTGTCGGCGGTCGGCATCGGAGCGGGGCAGCCGGCTGACGAAGGGGGCCCCACGCGATTCAGCGGGTTGAATCTGCCCTACTTGCAGGAAGTGGAGGACGCCCCGGCCACCGTCCGCAACGTGGTCACCGCCGGTATCCAATTGATCGGGCCCTACGACGAGCCGCTGGGTCAGAAGATCGGCCTGCGGCCCGCCAAGGAATACCTCGAACCGCTGGTGGGTGACTGGGAGGCGCTGCAGACCGTCGGTGAGCGGATCGGCCTGCTGGGCGTCAACGACTATACGGCGTCGGAGAATATCGCCGGCGGCACCAACTGGCTGCAAACGAGCTGGAAAAGGCTGGGCTCGCAGACATTCGGCGATAACGCGGCCCCCTTGGGGGAATCGATCGCCGGACGTAGCTGGGACATGGACGGGGTGTCGAAGATCGTCCAGAACGCCGGCGCGTGTCTCGAGCGCATGGTGTACAACCAGGCAATAGAGCTGAGCAGCGCGCTGACCAAGCCGATGACCTTTGTCGGATTCACCCTGCCACTGGGAGTTTGGGCGCTGTTGATCGACAAGCCCATGCAAGAGTCGAACCGGTCCCAGATCGTCGCGGCCGTCGATGCGCTGAAGGACTCCGTCAAGACCAGGCACAACAATATGACCGCCATGCTCGGCCGGGTCTCGTCCGCATTGGAATATTCCCCCGACCGGGCGGCGCCCAAGTTCGCCATGGCGGATTTCGAAGTTCCGGAGCGCGTCGACGCCGGTTCACATTTGATGCAATACGGGTTCGGTGGCCACGTCTGGTGGCAGCACAAAGCAGTTTCGGAGGCCCCCACGCTCTCCGTCTGACATAGCCGGCTATCTGTTTGTAGATTCATCGAACACGAACGAGTAGAAATTCATGGCAGAGCCCAGTCCGACTCCGAATCCCGCACCCCAACCACCCCCGGAACGGGGGGGCGATTCGAGTTCGATCCCGACTCCGAATCCCCAACCCGGACCGTCCCCGCAGCCGCCGCCCGAGCCGACTCCGATGCCTGGAGCACCCGCGTCGCCGGAACCCGACGAGGGCGCGGGCAAGTGGAACTCACAGCCCTGGTACAGCAAACTCGATGACGTCGGATTCGCTGAAGTAGCGGCGGCGGTAGCCTCGGCCGCCGACGTCATCGGGTATACGCACGCATCCGCGCACCTGGAGCACTACCTCGGTAACAGCGGGGACACCCTGAGAGTCAATGTGGATTCGGTATTGCACGACGTACCGAAGGCCAATGACGCGGCCAACCTGATAGCCGAAAACGAGATCAGAAGAATTGCCGCAGCGCAGGTGGCAGCCGAGGATTACGATCGTGCGACTACTTACCAGACCGGCTGGAGTGGCTTCTATATCACCAAAGAGTTGAGCGGTGATTGGTTTTTCGCGATGGGCGGCATCCAGCTGGCGTCGAGTGGTTCGGTGCTCACCCGGGAACCCGCGGAGGGAGCCGAGCCCACCGTGGTCGTAGAATATAAGGTGCATCTCTACGACCGCTACAACTGGGATGAAGGAAAGAGCGTCGAAATCGCCGGCGTCACTGTCCACGACAAGGACATGGGTGAACTGCATACGGCAGGGCTGGCACGCGAGTACGACATCGAGGGAACCAGCGATGTTCGCCGGTACGAGGGCAAGATACCGGCGAGCGGGTCGGTGAACCTACCCGGACCGGACGACAGTCGCGACGGCGAGAGGACGGATCCGACCAGATGAGAAACAGAACTCCTCGAATCGCGCGGGCCATACTGGTCTGCCTATCGATCGGTTCCGTGGCCGCAGCCGTAGTCGCGATGGTGACCGGGTGCGGCGGCGCAAGTAGCGAACGCGAGCCGCGCGCCGGGTCGGCCCAGCCGGGCAGCGCTGCCGAAATCACCAGGAAAGCATCCGAATTCGGCGGAGTAGTGATCCCGGACGGCGCCTCGGTCCTCGACGCTCGAACCGAAAGCGGTGCCGACACGCTCTACCGAATCGCACTGTCGACAGGCAAAGAGGGCGTAGACCGGCTGCTGCAGGCATCGAACTTCTCGTCACCCTTGGCCAAGGTGTTCCGGGTTGCCGAAACCACCATTGCGGGCCCGCCGCTGGATACGTCGCCTTCGATCCTGCGCGCCGAAGACAAATACCGTGGCTCCGATGGCAAATCGGTCTACCGAATCGTCATCGTCGACGAGCGCGACCAGGAGAACCGCTACGTCCACATCCAGCTGTTCACCACGTAGTTCAGGCGGTGAGTTCGCGCTCCAACGGCGTACGGAACCGGGGGATGGCGCGAACCTCGCCGAACCAGGTAGCCGAGCGCGCGGCTTCGGCCTTGATCAGCGCGAGCGCGTCGGCGCCGACGTCTTCCAATAGGCGCCAGGCGATTTCGCCGTCCTTGCGCTGAGCCCAGCCGCCGACGATGCGGCCGTCGAGCCAGATCGTGGGGCCGATATTGCCGTTGCGATCGAACAGCGCGGGCGCGTGCGGGCCGAGATACCACTCGCGGGACTGCCAGCCCATGGGTGTCGGGTCCAGGGCGGGGAGGAAGGCGGCCCAGGGTTCGGGGGTGGGAACAGGTTCGAGATCGTCGGCCAGCAGGACGCCGGTGGCGCCGTCGAGGTCGACTTCGACGATGTCCAACTGGGCCAAGGTTTTCCGGACATCGCCCAGCGTCCAGCCGGTCCACCACTTGATGTCGGCAACGGGTGCGGGCCCGAAGGCGTACAGCCACTTCCGGACGAGGTCGGCGCGAGCGACATCGACGGGAACGTCGAGTACCCCTGCGGGAAGCCAGGATTCGATCGGCGCCCAGGTGTACTGGCTGCTGGTCCAGCCGCCGTTGGGCCGCCCGCGGACGATCCGGCCTTCCGCGCCGAGCGTGACCAGCACCCACGTGGTGATGTTGGTGGGCTTCGAATACGACTTCTCCGGCGTCGGATTCACCTGCGTGCGCAGGCGCGGCACGGCTTTGCTGAGTTGCGCGCCGGTGGCGGCGCCGAGGGTCAGCAGCGTCTGATGGGTTTCCGCTTCGACGTCGGCGAGCCAGGTGGCGACGTCACCGTCGATGACACCGGCTTGTTCGAGGTATCTGCCGTAGGTGCGGCGCTGCTTCTCGGCGAGCGCGTCGGCGCACGAACTCTGCAGTGCCGGAACCAGTTCCGTCGGGGCGATGAACATGGTGCGCCGCATGGCGAGCATGCGGAGCAGGGTGCGGTCGTCGTAGAGCGCTTTCTCTACATCCGCGGGGACGAGGTCCAGGCCACGCGCGCCGACGGACAGATACACCGTCGCCGGATCGGTGGCGTGCAGCACGACCATCGAACGGGCGATCTCGGCCGCGTCGGCAACCCGGTGCTCGTAGGCCAGCCGATGCCGCACACCGAGCCGGGCCCGCCGCTGCGCGGCATCTATCGAACGCATAGGCGAAAGGGTAGCGGTTACAGGCCGAACTGCGCAGGGTCCAGTCGCAGTGTCCGGCAGGCCTCGCGGACCGCGGCGACCTCGGCCTGGTCGAAGTTCCCGTCGGCGTTGCCGATCAGGATGCCGATCTGCACGACGGCCTGCGCCTCGGCCGGTTTGGCGGCGGCCTTGGCGATCTGCTGCAGCACGTGCGCGCGGCCGAAAGCCGGGTCCGCGGTGAGCCTTTGGCAGTTGTCGTCGAACAGGGCGCGCAGCTCGTCGGCGGGGAAGTTCTGCAGCACGGGATCGGTGCCGAGCAGTCCGGCGACGCGCATGCGCTCGTCCGGATCGATGCTCCCGTCCGCGGCGGCGACCAGGGCGCACATGCCCATCGCGGCGTCCCGGAAGGTGCCGCCGCGCAGGTCGTTCTTCTTGGCCACGAGTTGGTTGCGCCACTGCGGCGCCTTGTCCACCACGTCCATCAACCGGCTGAAGGTGTGCGCGTTGGAAATGATCTTGTTCAAGAAGGCCATGGACGAACTCCCCGGTAGTCGACGGTCCGCACGCTAGCAGAGCATTCGCGAGACCCGCCCGGCCGCAATCGAATTGGGACCGGCGGGATCTGGTTGCCCCGATCCGGGCCGGTGAACTGGCATTATTCGTGGGATGCGACGTGGAGTCGGAGTATTGGCGGTGTGTGCCGCCCTCCTGGTCACCCCGGCTGCCATACCCGTGGCGGCAGCGGAACCACAGTGCCCGGTGCAGGTGGCGATCCGTCCGGTGTCGCTGCCCGTCGACGGCGAGGAGGCCACCGGCCGGGTCTACGAGCCGTACCGCTGCACGCCGGGCGACCTGACGCCGGAGAACCTGGTGGTCGCCGTGCATGGCCACGGCGGATCCGCCGCCGACTTCGCCGACTATCTGAGCTCCATCGTGCGCCGCACCGCCACCCCGTTCCTGGTCATGGACCTGCGTAACGCCTCGAGTAAATGGAAGACCGGCGAATGGAATCTGTGGGTCGGCTGGCACGACGTAGTCGCCGCGACGCAGTGGTACAAGAAGGAGCACCCGGTCGACCGCACGGTGCTGTGGGGCTGGAGTCAGGGCGGCATCACCAGCGGCCTCGCGCTCGCGCACGGCCCGCGCGACCTGTTCGACTACTGGGTCGACAATTACGGCCCCGCCGACGATTTCACGATGTGGCTGGACGCGCCGAGGATCGCCCCGGGCCTGCGCAGGCAGATCGAGCGAGACGCGGGCGGCTGCACGCCGATCGTCTGCCCGCAGTCCTATTACGAGCGTTCACCGGCGCTACTGGCCGGGCAGATGGATTTCGAGCGGGCGTTCCTGGTGCACGGCACCAGCGACGCGGTGATCCCGTTCAGCGCCAGCACGGAGATGCGGGCCGCGCTGGCGGCATCGGGCAAGCCGTTCTCGATGTACACCGTGGTCTCCGGCCGCGATTTGGACGGGAAGGTCGTACCCGGCGACCACAACATCGGCCCGGCGTTCTTCGAAGGCGGATGCGTGGTGGAACGTCTGGTGACCGGCACCGAACCGGTGAGCGGCCCGGACCGCGACTACGTCATCGATATCGCGCAGGGCATCGTGACTGCTCCGGCAGCGCCGGAGGCCGCTAAATGTGCTGCATGACACTCCAGGAACAAGTTCCGGGAGCGCGGTAGTTGTCACCGACGAACACCGAACCGACGAAGCGAGGCAGCAGATCATGACCAAGCCGACCGACCCGTCCTACCACTGGAGCGGCGCGGAGCTGGACCTGGACGCCTACCTGACGCGCATCGGTTTCGACGGCGAACACAAACCCACGGTGGAAACCCTGCAGCGGCTGGTCTACCTGCACACCACCTCGATCCCGTTCGAGAACCTGGAGATCATCCTCGGCCGCGGTATCGACCTGGATCTGGAAACCTTGCAGGACAAGCTGGTCCGGCGCCGGCGCGGCGGCTACTGCTATGAGAACGTGCAGTTGTTCGCGGCGGCCCTGGAGCGGCTCGGCTTCGGTGTGACCGGGCTCAGCGGCCGGGTCACGCTGGGCGCGCCGGGCTTGCGCCCGGGCACGCACGCCCTGCTCCGGATCACCACCTCCGATGACGAGCGCGCCTGGCTGGTCGATGTCGGCTTCGGCGCGGGCCCGCTGCAGGCGATCGAATTGACGCACAGTCCAGCGGAATTCACCGCGGGGGAGTGGCGTTTCCGGCTCGAACGCACCAGTGGCGAACTCGGCAACGAGCAGTGGGTGCTGCACCAATTCGGCCGCGGCGGGTGGGTCGACCGTTACACCTTCACCCTGAACCCGCAGTACCGGATCGACTTCCGGGTGGGCAACCACTTCGTCTCCACCTCCCCGAGCTCGCCGTTCACCGCGCGGCCGTTCGTGCAGCGCTTCCATCCCGACGTGCACTACGTCCTCGACGACCTCACCTTCATCACCGAACGCCCGGACGGCAGCGGCGACACGCGCGAGGTGAAACCCGCCGAGTTGCCGCAGCTGCTGTCCGAGGTCTTCGACATCGATCTCGACGCGGCCGACGCGGCGAAGCTCACCGAGGTGCCTTGGCGTAACTGAACTCTCGCGTCGCGGTTGACCAGGATTGCCGCCGTCGGCCGATACAGTCGCGGGGGTGCGCACTCACTACAAGGTTCGTGTCTTGTTCGCCGCTGCTGCGCTCGCGCTGGCCGGGTGTAGTTCCGGGCCGGACCAACCCGGCACGGTGGCCGGGCAATTCGCCGATGCCTTGAATCGTGACGATGTCGCCGCGGCCGCCGCGCTCACCGACGACCCGGCCAAGGCCGCCGCCGCGCTGACTCAGCTGTACGAGGGACTCGGTAAAGAGGTGACCTTCGACGTCGAGTCGGCCGACGAGAACGCCTTCGCCCTGAGCGCCACCTGGAAGTTCGGCAAGGACGGCAAGAACGAGTGGACCTACACCACCACCGGTGCCGCCACCGACTCCGACGGCTGGAAGATCAAGTGGGACCCGGCCACGGTCGCGCCCGGCCTCGCCGCCGGCCCGCTGACCTATTCTCCCGCCTACCCGAAAGCCGCCCGGATCCTGGACTCCTCGGGTGGTGAGCTGATGACCCAGCACATCGTCACCGTGGTGACCGTCGCGCCGGAGGCGAACACCGAAGCGGTCGCCGCCGCCCTCGCCCCGACCGACGCGGGCGTCACCGCGCAGTCGCTGAACGCGGAACTGGCCGCTGCCCAGGGCAAATCGATCACCGCGATCACCTTGCGCGCCGCCGACGCCGACCCGATCCGCGACGCGTTGTCCGCGCTCCCCGGCGTCACGCTCTCCCCACAGACCCGGCTGCTGACCGTCGACAAGGCGCAGGCCTCTCCGATGCTGTCCGGGCTGGCCGAACTGTGGCAGCAGAACGCCGACGCGGCCGCTGGCTGGGCAGTGCGCACCCAAACCCCGACCGGCACCGAACGCATCGCGGGTCCTGATCCGAAGCTCGTCCCGGACCTCACGACCACCCTCGACATCGATCTGCAGAACGCCGCCAAGGACGCGCTGACCTCGCTCACCACCCCGGCCGCCATCGTCGCGCTGCAGCCGTCCACCGGCAATGTGCTTGCCATGGCCCAGAATTCCGCTGCCGACGCCCAGGGCCCGATCGCGCTGACCGGCCTCTATCCGCCGGGCTCCACCTTCAAGACCGTCACCGTCTCCGCCGCCCTGCAAGCCGGGAAGACCACACCCGACGCGGTGCTGCCCTGCCCGGGCTCGGCAAACATCGAGGGCCGCCGCATCCCCAACGACGAGAACTTCGACCTCGGCCAGGTCCCGCTGCACACCGCGTTCGCCCGCTCCTGCAACACCACCATGGGCATGCTCGGGGTGCAGCTGCCGCCGGAGGGCCTGACGAACGCGGCCGCGCAGCTCGGAATCGGTGTGGATTACGTCACACCCGGGCTGACCACCGTCACCGGCAAGGTGCCGGCCGCGGCCACCCCGGCCCAACGCGTGGAATCCAGCATCGGCCAAGGTCAAGTGACCGCGTCACCGTTCGGTATGGCGCTGGTCGCGGCTTCGATCGCCCGCGGGTCCGTCCCGAATCCCGTTCTGGTGCAGGGCAAGCCAGGCGTGCCGGACAAGACGCCGCCCGCTCTGCCCGCGCCGATCCCGGACCAGATCAAGACCATGATGCGGGAGACCGTCACCGGCGGCACCGCGACCCAGCTGCGCGATATCCCGGGCCTGCTCGGCAAGACCGGAACCGCCGAATACGGCGACAACACGCACGCGCACGGCTGGTTCGTCGGCATCGATGGTGATCTCGCCTTCGCGGTCTTCGTCAGCGATGCGGGCAGTTCGGGCCCCGCGGTGGACGCGGCGGGCCGGATGCTGCGTGCGCGACGTTAGCCCACCTGCGATGACGGGATTCGGCCCGATCTGGGCGGAATTTATCTGCATCCTGAGGCGGAGCAATCATCCGGCTCCCGCTACACTCGTCCGCGGAACGCATGCGTGGTCAATATGCGGCATGTCACGATTTCGAGAAGGTTCGGAGTAGGCGCCATCGATACCGGTCAGTTGATCGCGGAGCATTACCGCCTGGTCGAGCGGATTGGTAGCGGCGGCACAGGCGTGGTTTGGCGTGCCATCGACGAGCGCCTGCAGCGCTCGGTGGCGGTCAAGCAGATCCACATCAAGCCGAGCCTGCCCGAGGCCGAACGTGATGTGGTGCGCCAGCGCGCCTTCCGTGAGGCCCGCAACGCCGCCCGATTCCAGCACCCCAATGCGATCGTGGTGTTCGACATCACCGAGCACAACGGCGACCCGTGCCTGGTCATGGAGTACATGAAGTCCAACAGCCTGGCCGCGGTCATCGCCGCGCAGGGTCCGCTGCCGTTGCAGCAGGTGGCGCGGATCGGCGAGCAGGTTTCCTCGGCGCTGATCGTCGCGCACCAGGTCGGCATCGTGCACCGCGACGTGAAGCCGGGCAATGTGCTGCTCGACGACCTCGGCACGGTCAAGATCACCGACTTCGGCATCTCCCGCGCCGCCGGCGACGCGACTCTCACCGAGACCGGCCTGATCTGCGGTACCGCCGCCTATCTCGCGCCCGAAATGGCGCGCGGCGCCGATCCGACCCCCGCCTCCGATGTTTTCGCCTTGGGCGCCACGCTCTTCCACGCACTGGAAGCCGAACCGCCCTACGGCGCCAACGCGAACCCGCTCGCGGTGCTGTACGCCGCGGCCAACGGCCAGGTCAGCGAACCGCGCAACGCGGGCCCCGCGACCGACCTGCTGCTCGATCTGCTCAGCCCGGACCCGCGGGATCGGCCGACCATGCGCGAGGCCTACGACGAACTCTCCGCGCTGGCCGACAACGGATCGAACGCGGTGCCCGCCGGTTTCGTGCCCGCCACTGAGGCCTACGCACGTCGTCAGATGGGCGCGCCCGACTCCGCGACCCGTTCGCTGCGCCCGGTCGCCCCTCCGGCCCAGCACCGGACCGAACGGCACTCGCGCCCGCTGCCCCCGCCGCCGCGCAACAGCCACCCCGACACCGCGGCGCACCCGCGCACCGCGGCCCATCAGCGCCCCGCACCGCGCAAGTCCGGCGGAAAGCGGCGCGCGATCGTGATCGGCGCCACCGTCGGCGCGATCGTCGCGGTGATCGGCCTATCCATCGGCGCGTTCAACGCGTCGGATGGGAATACGCCTTCGGCCCAAGCGAATTCGCCGACGACCAGCACCCGCAGCGGCACCACCTCGGCGGCGGTGCCGGAGCTCGGCAAGACGCCCAGCTCGGGCACGGTCGACATCGGCGAAGCAGGGCAGCTGCTGGAGAACTTCTACGACAATCCGGGCGGGTCCTGGTCGTTGCTCACGCCGGCGGCACAGAAGGGCTACGGGGGTGAGCCGGCCTTCCGGCAGTACTGGAGCACCCGCATCGTCGAGTCCTTCGCCGACATCAAGGGCGACAACCGCACCAGCTACCCGGATGGTTCGGTGGACATGCGGATCGCCAGGGTCACGGTGGCGGGGCAGACCCAGCCGGTGGTCGTGCACGTCGTGGAAAGCGGCGGCCGGTTGCTCATCGACGGTGAGACCCGCGTCGACGCCTCGTAGGTCTCCTACCTCGGTCTGATCCCTGAAACCCTTGGGATGGTTATGGTTTCGGCATGGGTATCCGAGAACTGCTGGCGTCCGAGCGCCTCGAGCTGGTCACGCTGCTACGCACTCTGACCGACGAGGAATGGGAAACGCCGTCGCTGTGCGCGGGCTGGAAAGTGCGCGATGTAATCGGGCACCTGCTGTACGACGATGTCGGGGCACTGGCCTACGGGGCCGTCATCGCCCGCAACGGATTCTCCATCGACAAGGCCAACGCGTATCTGGTCCGGAAGGCGCGCGCCCTCTCGACCACGCAGCTGGTGGACAAGTTCGAAGCTGCCGACGGCACCCTGTCGAAGTACAGCCCGACGCTGGCGCTCGCCGATACCCTTGTGCACCAGCAAGATATCCGTCGCCCGCTGGGCCGCCCCCGGACGATTTCGGCGGATCGCCTGAAGCTCGTGCTCGACCATCCGGACCCGTTCGCGTTCCCCTGGAAGCGCACGAAAGGCTTGCGCTTCGTCGCTACCGACCTGGACTGGGCCAAGGGCCGCGGTCCGGAAGTCCGTGGACCGGGCGAGGCCTTGGTGCTCGCCGTCGGCGGCCGCCCGGTCGTACTCGACGAACTGGCGGGCGACGGCGTCGCCGAACTCCGCCGTCGCTGCGCCTGATTACTGCAGGGCGAAGCGCAACAGGGCCTGCTTGTCGCCCTGCTTGATCTTGCCCTTGCGATCGAGAACCTCGAGCTGCCAGACATTGCCGTTGCGGAAGGCGCGGGCGATGGCGTTGGCGTTGTCCGAACCGAGCAGCGAGGGCCAGATGTCGGCGACCTGCTGGGTGCCGCCACCGGAGGCGTCGTAGATCTTGAACGACACGTTGTTCGCCTTCTCGAACGAGGTGCCCTTCTTGAACGCGGCGGCCACGAAGATGATGCCGTCGATGGCGGCGGGAACATCGGCGAAGGTGACGTGCACGGTTTCGTCGTCGCCCGCGGCGGCGCCGGTCTGCTCGTCACCGGAGTGCAGGACCGAGCCGTTGCCCAGCGGGTCCAGCGAGTCCAGTCCGGCGAACCGCACCGGCTCGGTGCCCTGCATGAGGATGGCGATCAGATCGAGGTCGACGCCCTTCTTACGCTTGGCGAGGCCGAGGATGCCGCCACTGGCACCTGCGGACGGATCCCAGCTCACCCCGACACTCAGCTTGGTGATGCCGGCGAGGTCGGCGGCGCCGTCTTCTTTCTTGAGCGTGATCATGCGTCCAGACTAGCGGGGATTCGGAAACCGAAAAGGGCGGCTCGAACATGCCGCGCGGCCGATCTGCGCGTGTCGCAAGGCTTTCCGGCCGACAATGGGGCCCATGGCACCAAATGCAGCACTCGCACCACTGAACATTCTGGTCGGCGAGTGGGAGGTCGACAGCCCGCAGTTCCCCGGCCCGAAGGGCCACGCCCGCATCGAGTGGCTGGAGGAGGGCGGCTACCTGATGCTGCGCGACTCCGTGCCGGACCCGGGCCCGAGCGGCACCTGGATCATCGGCGTCGACGATGACGATCTCGTCCTCACGGTCCTGCATCACGATGTGCGCGGAGTCTCACGCGTCTATCAGATGACGTTCGACGCCGCCGGATCCTGGCGGGTCTGGCGCGAAGCCCCCGGATTCCACCAGCGGTACCACGCCGTCGTGCAGCCGGACGGAAAGCTGATCCAGGGCACCTGGGAGAAGTCCGAGGACGGCGTGGAGTGGGAGCACGACTTCGATCTGATCTATACCCGCCTGACCTGACCGCTCGAGATCCAGGTCACAGCCGTGGCACCGCCAATGGTGCCACGGCTGACCGGTGCGGATATCCGGTGGTGCGGCCCACTAGGCTGGTGGCTGGAAAGTATCCCGCTCCAGACAGGACCGCACACCGATATGACACCCCGCATCGAGCTCGCCCGCGTTGATCTGCGCGGTCGCACTCCTTCCGCTGCCGAGCTGCGCACCGCGCTGCCGCGCGGAGGAGTCGACGTCGACTCGGTGCTGCATCATGTGCGCCCGGTGGTGGAGGCGATCCGCGACCGGGGCGTCGAGGCGGCGCAGGAATACAGCGAGAAGTTCGACGGCATCAAGCCGGCCACCGTGCGCGTTCCGGCCGCTGAGCTGGAGCGGGCCCTGGCCGAACTCGATTCCGCCGTGCGCGCGGCGCTGGAAGTCGCCATCGAACGCACCCGCAAAGTGCATGACGATCAGCGCCGTACCGACAAGACCACGCAGGTGGTGCCCGGTGGCACCGTCACCGAGCGCTGGGTGCCGGTCGAGCGGGTCGGCCTGTACGTGCCAGGTGGCAATGCCGTCTATCCGTCGAGCGTCGTGATGAACGTGGTGCCCGCGCAGGCCGCCGGGGTGGAGTCCCTGGTCGTCGCCTCGCCGCCGCAGGCCCAGTTCGGCGGGCTCCCGCACCCCACCATCCTGGCCGCCGCGCAGTTGCTCGGCGTCGAAGAGGTGTGGGCGGTCGGCGGTGCGCAGGCCGTGGCGCTGCTGTCCTACGGCGGTGTCGACACCGATGGCGCGCAGCTGGAGCCGGTCGACCTGATCACCGGCCCCGGCAATATCTATGTCACCGCCGCCAAACGGCTGTGCCGCGGGCTGGTCGGCATCGATGCCGAAGCCGGTCCCACCGAGATCGCGATCCTCGCCGACGCCACCGCCGATCCGGTGCACGTCGCGGCCGATCTGATCAGTCAAGCCGAACACGACGTGCTCGCCGCCAGCGTGCTGGTCACCGACAGCGCTGAATTCGCCGACGCGGTCGATGCCGCGCTGACCGCGCAGATGCCGGTGGTCAAGCACGCCGACCGGGTCCGGGAAGCGTTGTCCGGCAAGCAGTCCGGCACCGTTCTGGTCGACGACATCGACCAGGGCCTCCGCGTGGTCAACGCCTACGCGGCCGAACACCTGGAAATCCAGACCGTCGACGCCGCGGCCGTCGCGGCCCGAGTCCGTAGTGCGGGCGCGATTTTCGTCGGCGCCTACGCGCCGGTCAGCCTCGGCGACTACTGCGCGGGTTCCAACCACGTCCTCCCGACCGCCGGTTGCGCCCGGCACTCCTCGGGGCTGAGCGTGCAGACCTTCCTGCGCGGCATCCACGTCGTGGAGTACACCGAAGCGGCGCTCAAAGACGTTGCCGGGCACGTGGTCGCACTGGCCAACGCCGAAGACCTGCCCGCCCACGGCCAGGCCGTCACCGCGCGTTTCGAGGCGCTGTCATGACGCCGGAGATCGTGGTCCCGGGCTCGCGCGCGACCCTGGACGACCTGCCGCTGCGCGACAACCTACGCGGCAAGAAGCCTTACGGCGCACCGCAATTGACCGTTCCGGTGCAGCTCAATACGAACGAGAACCCGCACCCGCCGAGCAAGGCGCTGGTCGACGACGTCGCCGACGCCGTGCGCGCGGCCGCCGTCGATCTGCACCGCTATCCGGATCGCGACGCCGTCGCGTTGCGCGCCGACCTGGCGGCGTACCTGACCCGGCAGACGGGCGTCGCCCTAGACGTCGCGAACCTGTGGGCGGCCAACGGTTCCAACGAGATCCTGCAGCAGTTGCTCCAGGCTTTCGGCGGGCCCGGCCGCACCGCACTGGGTTTCGTGCCGTCCTACTCGATGCACCCGATCATCTCCGAGGGCATCGACACCGAGTGGATCGAAGCCAAGCGCAGCGGCGACTTCTCCCTCGACATCGACTACGCGCTGGCCTGCATCACCGAGCGCCGGCCCGACGTTGTGTTCGTGACCAGCCCGAACAACCCGACGGGGCACAGCATTCCGCTCGCCGACCTGGAGCGCATCCTCGAGGCGGCGCCCGGCATCGTGGTGGTGGACGAGGCCTACGGTGAGTTCTCCGCCGAGCCGAGCGCGATCACGTTGATCGACCGCCACCCGGCGAAGGTCGTGGTCACCCGCACCATGTCGAAGGCGTTCGCGTTCGCGGGCGGGCGGCTGGGTTATCTGGCCGCCGCTCCCGCCGTGATCGACGCACTGCTACTGGTCCGGCTGCCGTACCACCTGTCGGTCGTCACCCAGGCCGCCGCGCGCGCGGCCCTGCGGCACGCCGACGAAACCCTCGCCAGCGTCGCCGAACTCGCGGCCCAGCGCGATCGAGTCGCGGCGGCATTGCGCGAGCTGGGCTTCGAGGTGCTGCCCAGCGACGCCAACTTCATCCTCTTCGGCCGCTTCGCCGACGCGGCCCGCGCCTGGCAGCGCTACCTGGACGACGGCGTGCTCATCCGCGACGTCGGCATCCCCGGATACCTGCGCACCACCATCGGCCTGGCCGCCGAGAACGACGAGTTCCTCCGGGTCAGCGCGAAGCTGGTGCATGAGGAGCTGACCTCCCGATGACCCAGGCCGCAAATACTCAGGAAGCGAGAATGGACCGAATCGCACGGGTGGAACGCACCACCCGGGAATCCAGCATCGTCGTCGAACTCAACCTCGACGGCAGCGGCAAGACCGACATCTCCACCGGAGTGCCGTTCTACGACCACATGCTCACCGCGTTCGGTCAGCACGGCAGCTTCGACCTCACCGTGCAGGCCAAGGGCGATATCGAGATCGAAGCCCACCACACGGTGGAGGACACCGCCATCGTCATCGGCCAGGCGCTCGCGCAGGCCCTCGGCGACAAGAAGGGCATCCGCCGCTTCGGCGACTCCTACATTCCGATGGACGAAACCCTCGCCCAGGCGGTGGTGGACGTGTCGGGTCGCCCGTACTGCGTGCACACCGGGGAGCCGGAGCACATGCTGCACGCGATCATTCCGAGTGTCGGTGCGGGAGCGTCGTATTCGACGGTCATCAACCGGCACGTCTTCGAGTCGATCGCGCTGAACGCGCGGATCGCGCTGCATGTTCGCGTGCTCTACGGCCGCGACCAGCACCACATCACCGAAGCCGAGTTCAAGGCCGTGGCGCGGGCGCTGCGTGCCGCCGTCGAGTACGACCCGCGGGTGAGCGGCGTTCCGTCGACGAAGGGGTCGTTGTGACTTTGAAGTCCGTGGCGCTGCTGGATTACGGTTCCGGCAACCTGCACTCGGCCGAGCGTGCGCTGGTTCGCGCCGGCGCCAAGGTCGAAGTCACCGCTGATCCCGAAATCGCTTTGGCGGCAGACGGTTTGGTAGTGCCCGGCGTCGGAGCGTTCGAGGCCTGCATGGCTGGTCTGCGCGGGGTCCGGGGTGAGCGCATCATCGGGCAGCGCCTGGCCGGCGGTCGCCCGGTGCTCGGCATCTGCGTCGGTATGCAGATCCTGTTCGAGCGCGGCGTGGAGTTCGGCGTCGAGACCGAGGGTTGTGCCGAATGGCCCGGCGTCGTCGAGCGACTCTCGGCTCCGGTGCTCCCGCACATGGGCTGGAACACGGTGTCCGCTCCGGCCGACAGCGTGCTTTTCGCGGGGATGGATGCCGGCACCCGCTTCTACTTCGTGCACTCCTATGCCGTGCAGACCTGGGACCTCCCGCCGAGCGAGCACTTCGCCGCACCGAAACTCACCTGGTCCGAACACGGTGTTCCGTTTCTCGCCGCGGTGGAGAACGGTGCGCTGTCGGCGACCCAGTTCCATCCGGAGAAATCGGGCGATGCGGGCGCGCAGCTCCTGCGTAACTGGATCAATTCACTGTAAAATCGCCCTGGCCAGGCGATTTGACATTATTCGCTCGGCTACGTAACTTTATTCGAGTCAGAGCGACACGGACACCGACCCGGAGCCTAACGGCCTGGGAAACGAGGTAGTACGAGGAGCGCCTGACCATCCAGTTGGTTCGGAAAGTCCGATTTTGTGATCGCGGCTGGATCAGCTAAGCTTTGAACCCTGCCTCACGGAAGCCCTCGAGTAAATCGCGGTCGGATGTGTGTGCGTGTGTTCTTTGAGAACTCAATAGTGTGTCGATGAATGTCAGTGCCAATATTATTATTGGTGCCAGCCATTTCATACCCCCCGGTTGGAATGGTTGGACATTGAAAACAACAGCAATCTTTTGCTGGTGTTTGGCTTTGCTAGGTTTTCGGACTCTAGTTATTCTTCTGATTAGCCCTTTCGGGGGTTGGTTGAGAGTCTTCAACGGAGAGTTTGATTCTGGCTCAGGACGAACGCT
>NZ_JACVEE010000008.1 GCF_015355755.1 Nocardia sp. XZ_19_385 | reverse complement strand
CGTGTACCCCGAAAGGCCTTACCGCTCGACTTGCATGTGTTAAGCACGCCGCTAGCGTTCGTCCTGAGCCAGAATCAAACTCTCCGTTGAAGACTCTCAACCAACCCCCGAAAGGGCTAATCAGAAGAATAACTAGAGTCCGAAAACCTAGCAAAGCCAAACACCAGCAAAAGATTGCTGATATTTTCAATGTCCAACCATTCCAACCGGGGGGTATGAAATGGCTGGCACCAATAATAATATTGGCACTGACATTCATCGACACACTATTGAGTTCTCAAAGAACACACGCACACACTTCAGGACCGGTCTTAACCGGGACTTCCGTGAGGCAACTGTTCCAGCCTAAGCCTTGCACCACGCGGTGTCAAATCCCCGCTCGGACATGCTATCTGGCGTGTCAGGCGCTCCCCGTACTACCTCGTTTCCCTGGCCTCTCGGCTCCGGGTCGGTGTCCGTGTCGCTCTGACTCGACATAAGTTACGCGGCGGGGAACGCAAGGTCAAATCCGCACTACACGCATGTAATTCCGCTGGTCAGACACCCTTCGAGCCGGTCGGAAGCGGGCTTGGGCCACTATTTTGTGACCCAAGCCACGACAAGATCAGCTTCCCGCGCGCCGCGCACCGGCCAGGTTCTTCTTGCCCCGGCGCAGCACCAGCCAGCTTCCGTGCAGGTAGTCGGCCTCGGCGGGGGTCCATTCCAGGTCCGAGATCTTCTCGTTGTTCACGTACGCGCCGCCCTCGTTCACCGCGCGACGGGCCGCGCCGCGACTCTCGGACAGACCGCTGGCCACCAGCAGATCGACGATCGTCTCCCCCGGCTTGACCTCGGCGACCACGCCATCGACCGCTGCCTCGCGCAAAGCCGCGCCCAGTGTCGGCTCGTTCAGCTCACGCAATTCGCCGCGACCGAACAGCGCCTGGCTCGCCAGCTGCACGGACTCGGTGTTCTCCGCACCATGCACCAGCGTGGTCATCTCGGCGGCCAGCCGGCGCTGGGCCTCCCGGGCGTGCGGACGCTCCGCGGTCGCCACCTCCAGCTCGTCCAGCTCCTCCCGCGAGAGGAAGGTGAACCAGCGCAGGTACCGGACGACATCGGCGTCCGCGGTATTCACGAAGTACTGGTACCAGGCGTAGGGGCTGGTCATCTCCGGGTCCAGCCACAGGCTGCCGCCGCCGGTCGACTTGCCGAACTTCTTGCCGTCGGACGAGGTCACCAGCGGCACCGTCATCGCGTGCACGGAAGCGCCGTCGACCCGGCGGTTCAGTTCGACGCCGGCGATGATGTTGCCCCACTGGTCCGACCCGCCGACCTGCAGCGTGCAGTCGAACTTGCGGCGCAGCTGCAGGTAGTCGTTGGCCTGCAACAGCATGTAGCTGAACTCGGTGTAGGAGATGCCCTCACCGTCGAGCCGCCGCTTGATGGTGTCGCGGGCCAGCATCACGTTGATCGAGAAGTGTTTGCCGATGTCGCGCAGGAAGTCGACGGTCGACAGCGGACCTGTCCAGTCCATGTTGTTGGCGATGATCGCGCCGGTGTCGGAGTCGTCGAGGTCGACGAAACGCCCCAGCTGCGAACGGATCCGCCCGGCCCATTCGGCGACGGTGTCGGTGGAGTTCATGCTGCGCTCGCCGACATCGCGCGGATCACCGATGAGTCCGGTGGCGCCGCCCGCGAGGACGATCGGGCGGTGGCCGGCGCGCTGAAAACGCTTGAGCGCGAGCAACGGCACCAGGTGTCCGGCGTGCAGGCTGGCGGCGGTGGGATCGAAACCGGCGTAGAGGGTGAGCCGACCGGCGGCCAGCGCCGCGCGCAGGGCATCCAGGTCGGTGGACTGTGCGATCAGTCCACGCCAGGTCAGTTCATCGATGATGTCGCCGCTCAGTTTGCTCACGCCGTCCTATCTTTCCGTACGCCTGTCCTGCGCCGATGCGCAGGTCCCGGGGTGAATTGTGCGGCACGGAGTGGAGAGCGGGCCAGCGATTAACGCGCGGTCGCTTACGGACTCGTCAGCGCGAACGCATGCTGCGCAGGTCGGTGATGGTGGCGCGACGCTCGTAGGTGATCCAGGCGAAGACGGCGGCCAAGGCCAGCGGGAAGAGCGCCATCGCGACGGGCTCATCGGTCAGGAACACCACTGTGGCGGCGGCCAGCACCATGGTGATCGTGAGTCCGGCGGCGGCCAGGCCGCACAGCCGCGGAATCATCAGGCCGACGCCGCCCGCGATTTCCACGGCACCGACGAAGTAGCGGAACCACGGGCCGAAGCCGATGTCATCGAACGCCTCGACCTGGACTTCGGCGCCGAGCACCTTCGGCAGGCCGGCGCCGACGATGAAGAACAGGCCGAGCAGGATCTGCAGGACCCACAGGACACGGTTGCGGATCTTGCCGGGACGGTAGGTGGTGGCGGGGATGGCAGTCATGGCAGGTGTTCCTTCGGGTCGTGCGCGCCGGGTTGGTTGCGCGTTCACCAGATAGGACGGCGTGCCCCGGCGGAATTCATCGCACGGTATCCGGGTTCCCGCGGACCCGCTGGATGGATGACGCGGCAGCTGAACGGCTCTGACGCGGATACGACGACGGCCACCTGGTGCGGCGCCCGGGCCGGGGCGCCGCGACCAGATGGCCGATGGATCGATCACCGCCAACCCGACAGCGATCGATCCCGGAAAGCACGGCGCGGCGATCGGTGGGTGTGGCCACCGATCGCCGGCCGTGCTCAGGGCTGTGTCATCGCGAGATGGTGTTGCGCAGGTCGGTGATGGAGGCGCGGCGCTCGTAGGCGATCCAGGCGAAGATCACAGTCAGCACCAGCGGGAAGGGCGCCAGTTCGGGCTTGTCCACCACGAAGGCCTGGAATCCGGCCGCGAGGAAGGTCAGGACCGACAGGCCCGCCGCGGCGAGTGCGGCCAGCCGGGGCACCATCAGGCCGATGCCGCCCGCAACCTCGGCGACTCCGATGAAGATGAGCAGCCCGAACGGCAAACCGATGTCGGGGTTGCTCTCCATCAGGGTGTTCGGGATGACGAGCTTCGGGCCGCCGGAGGCGATGATGAAGAACAGGCCGAGCAGGATCTGCAGGGTCCACAGGACCCGGTTGCGGACCTTGCCGGGGCGGTAGGTGGCGGCTGCGGCGAAGCTGGCGGAAGCGTTGGCGGTGGTCATTTCGAGTCCTTCGTGTCGGTCGCGCCGGGTTGGTAGCGCGTTCAACAGATAGGACGGACCGCCTTCCGATAACTCATCGCTGTCCGCGAAATATTTTCGGAACCGCCGGTCAGGCCACCGGTTTGGACGCCCGCGGGCTGCGCCGGTAGACCGAGACGGCAGGCGAGGCCGGCAGCCAGAAGCGCCACGGCAGGTCGGCGGCGGTGCTGACGCCCACGCGGGGGCCGTTGGCGATGTCGGCGGCAGCGAGCGCGCCGTTCAGTTCCAGGCGGATGGGTGCGGCCGAGTCGAACAGGTCGGTGCCGTAGTCGGCCAGCGTGATACCGAGCGCGCTACCGAGATTGCCTGGGCCCCTTGCCAAGTCGGCGTCGGTGCGGGCGGTGGGGCGGCGGGCTCGGGCCTCGTCCAAGCCCGCGATCACCTCGCCGGAGCGGAGCAGGACCGCGCTCGCGACGCCGTCGGGGCCGCTGGTGACGTTCACGCACTTGTGCATGCCGTAGCTGAGGTAGACGTAGAGCACCCCCGCCGGGCCGAACATCGCCGCGTTGCGTTTGGTCCGCCCGCGACCGGAGTGCGAGGCGGGGTCGGGCCAGGGGCCCGCCGGGTCGCCGCCGTAGGCCTCCACTTCGACGATTCGCAGGCCGACCGCTCCCGACCACAGGGTTGCGCCGAGCAGTCTGCGGGCGGCGACGGGAGGTTCGACAGCTAGTTCGTCAGCGGGCACGGCTCCCCATTGTTCCGGAACGCTCAGAGATAGGAGCTGTGGTGTCCGGAGCGCAGCGTGATCACGTCGTCGATGATGACCGCGGCGTAGGCGACGGCGACGAGAGTGGCGAGCTGGGCCCACGCGACCCAGGCGACGCCGATCGGGATGGTCGCGCAGACCGCGGCCGCGCAGATCAGCCGGGTCCACGGCCGGGGCAGCCCGAGCGAAACCCGGAAAGCCCACTGGCCGACGAAATACAACGCGACGCCTGCGGACAGCGCCGCCGCGGCCGCCATGCTCGCGGGTTCGTTGCCGTGCGCGATGCTCATCTGGATGCCCGCCGCGGCCAGGGTGACGCCGATCAGCATCGGATACAGCGAATAGCCGTAGGCGAGGACCGCGGGCCGGGAGCGCTCCCGCGCCGGGATGGCCGCGAGCGCGTGCTCGCCGCGCTCGTCATCGATGCCGAAGTACGCCCACCACAGCACATAGGCCAGCGTCAGGCCGACCGCGACATTGGCGACCAACCCCACGGTGAGGTCTCGTCCGGTCAGCCCGACGCCGATGGAGACGATGGATTCGCCGATCGCGACGATGATGACCAGGCCGTGCCGTTCGGCGAAATGCTTGGGCCGGACCACGAAATCGTTGGTGTCGATCAGGTAGGGGCTCACCACCTGACACGCGAAAGCCGATGCCCAGCAAAGGTATTGCGGCCAACCGTGCAGGAATCCGCCGACCAGGACCAGGACGGCGGCGACCGCGTTGAACGGCGCGATCCGCTTGATCGCGATGGTCGCCGAAGCGCCGCCGCTGGAAGCGAACAGGGCGGTGTGGATGGTGGTCACCAGGATGAAGCCCAGACCGAAAGCGACGCCGGTGCCGTGGAACGCGTCGGGGACGGCCAGCGCGAGCACGAAGAAACCGAACATGCCGATGGTGAGCAGGGTCCGCCGGCCGCTGGTGGTCGGCGCCACCTCGTTGGTGAGCCAGGCGTAGCCGGAGTACATCCACCAGATGACACCGAACATCAGCACGATCTGCGCCACCGCGGGCCAGCCTGGATGGTGCACGAAGACGTGGGTGAGCTGCGTGATGGTGAAGACGAAGACGAGGTCGAAGAACAGTTCCAGGGTGGAGACCCGGAGCTGTCCACCGTCGGGTTCGGTACTCGTGGGCTGGCTGGTCACGGCAGAAGCGTAGAACGCGGAACGCGATTCGACGGGACGACAAGGCGGTGCAGCTTCAGCCGACGGTGCCCGGGTCCAGGTAGAGGCCTTTCAACTTATGCGGGTTCACCTGGAAACGCAGGTTCTGGATGCGGCCGTCGACGAGGTCGTAGGTGAAGGCCGCCACGGGGTTGCCGCCGATGCTGGCCAGGGCGCCGAGTTCACCGTTGATGTGGGCGGGGGTGAGCTCGACGCCGGCGACTGTCGGCTTGGCAAGGACACCGAGGATCCAGCGGGCGACATGGTCGGGGCCGTGCAGCGGGCGCCGGGCCGCGGTCACCACACCGCCGCCGTCGGACCACGAGGTGACATCCGGGGCGAGCAGGTCCATCAAGGCGTTGAGGTCCCCACCGGCGCAGGCGGACATGAATTGTTCGGTGACGTGGGCGCGTTCGCCGGTGTCGGTGTCGAAGCGGGGGCGGCGGGACTGCACGTGGGCGCGGGCGCGGTGCGCGATCTGACGGACGGTGGCTTCGGGTTTGTCGAGGGTGTCGGCGATTTCGGCGTGCGTGTAACCGAATACCTCCCGGAGCACGAAAACGGCGCGCTCGACCGGGCTCAGGGTTTCCAGCACTACCAGCATGGCGGTGGAGACGGTGTCGGCCAATTCGGTTTCCTCCGCGATATTCGGGGTGGTCAGCAGGGGCTCGGGCAGCCAAGGGCCGACGTAGGTTTCCCGGGTGGCCCGGGCGGAGGTGAGCCGGTTCAGCGACAGGTTGGTGACCGTGCGGACCAGGTAGGACTTGGGGTGCTGCACGGTCGACTGGTCGGTGGCGTGCCATTTGAGCCAGGTGTCCTGCAGGACATCCTCGGCATCGGTGACGGTGCCCAGCATCCGGTAGGCGGTCGCGAACAGCAGGCGACGGTGCTCGATGAACGGGTCTGCCGTGGGCGCTTGGTCGATCATCAGCCCATGCTCCTCACTCTGATTCGCGTTGGCAATCATCGGATAGCCCGCCGGGCGGTGTCCGGCGGGCTATCCGAGATCCTCACGCGGTGGCACGAGTCGCCTTGCCGCCCTTGGACATCTGCACCGACACGGTCATCTTCTGGCTCATCTTGAACGCGAAAGGCGGCGAGCTGCTGACGCTTTCCTTGTACATGACGGCCGCGCGCCCGGTCAGGTGGAACCGGCCCGGGGTGTCGTCGGCCTTGGTGAACTGGATGACCGCGTCCTTGCGACCCAGGCTGACCGGCTGGTGGAAGTAGCCGAATCGGAAGGGGTGCACCGGCTTTCCGCGCAGCCGGCGGGCGATGGTGTCGGCGGTGTAGGCGGCGGTGGGCAGCCCGGACTGGCAGGTGCCGTGGATCTGGCCCCAAGCCTGGCGGACCGCGGCGGCGTCGCCGACGGCGCAGATGTTCGGGTGCGAGACCGAGCGCAGGGTCGGATCGACCACGATCAGGCCGCGGGGATCGGTGTCGATACCCGCCTCGGCGGCCAGTGGCGAGACCCGCACGCCGGTGGTCCACAGCGTCAGGTCGGCCGAAATCAGTTCGCCGCCTGCGAGTTCCACCGCGTCCGGCAGCACCTTGGTGACGTGGCGGCCGATCTGCCGGACGATGCCCAGCCGGTCCAGTGCCTTGTTGAGGTAGGCGCGGGCCTTGTCGCCCATCATCGCTCCCGGTTCGCCGCTGCTGATCAGGGTGACGGTCAATCCCGGGTGCTGCTCGGCGATTTCGGTCGCGGCCTCGATGCCGGTCAGCCCGCCGCCGCAGACCGCGACGGTCCCGCCGCCGGCTTCGACAACCTTCAGCTGCTCGGCGAAACGGTGCGCCGTGCGCGGATCGTTCAGGGTCCAGGCGTGATCGGCGGCGCCGGGCACCTTGGTGGTGTCGGTGTTGCTGCCGAGGGCGTAGATCAGTTCGTCGTAGTGCAGGGTGGCGGTCCCGTCGACGAAGACGCGTTGCGCTTGCGGGTCGATGGAAGTGGCCCAGCCCTGGACGAATTCGACGCCCGAGCCGGCGAGGATGGCGGGGATGTTGTGGTTGGTCAGCTCCTGGCCGGCGGCGACCTGGTGCATGCGCAGCCGCTCGGTGAACCGGTCGGAGGGGTTCACCAGGGTGATCTTCACATCGAGCTTGCGGGTGCGGCGGGCCAGCCGGACCGCGGCCAGCATGCCGGTGTAGCCCGCGCCGAGAACGACGATCTGGTGGGTGGTGTTGTTGGTGCTCATGGCGGTTGCTCCCGATGACGTCTTGGTTGGTGACGACCATGGGACAGATGACCGGCCCCGGACGTGACACATCCAAAAGTGACCTGCGTCACATCCGTGCGGCCGGGATTGTTTCAGTGCTTGCCGAGGGCTTCGCTGCGGAGCAGCTGCAGCATGCTGGGATTGTCGGTGGTGGTGACCACGCCGACGATCTTGCGCACGAACGACCCTTCCTCCGCCAGCCGCAACAGGCTCGCCGCCAAGTCGATTCGCGCGGTGAACCGACTGTCCGCGTGCCCTTCCACCATCGTGTAGTCCGTGACCGCGGGCAGCTCGTACAACCCGCTCGGGCGCACGATGGTCCACTCCAGATCAGTGGCGGCGATCAGCGCTTCCATCCGGCGCATGTCGTCGTAGAGCGTCTTGCCCATGACCCGCGCGACATAGGGCTGCAGCACCCGGTTGAAGAAGAATCCGGCATCGGGATAAGGCTGCGGGTCGACCGCGCTGGAGGAAACCACCGCGAGCCGCCGCGCCCCATGCCGGTGCATGGCGGCGACGATGTTCGCGGCTCCGACGGAGTATGTCTTGATTGCCTCCTTGCCGAACGGCACGCCGAGGGTGGACAGCACCACGTCCGCGCCCGCGACCGCCGTATCGACCGAATCACTGTGCAGCACATCGCCTTCGAAGACGGTGAGCCGATCGTGCACGAGCGAGAACTCGGCCGGTTTGCGGGTGACTGCGACGACGTCGTGGCCCGCGTCGAGGGCTTGGCCGGTCAGCAGACGGCCGGTGGGTCCGTTGGCTCCGAAAACGATGATCCGCATGACTTCCTCCAGATGAAGCGGTATGCCTCCGACGCCCTTCGATCGGGGCGTCGTATCATATGAGAACCATAACATCTAATTTGAAAGTCATACAATATGAGTGACGTAGGGAACAGGAAACGTGCCGCCAACTCCGTCAAGGAGTCGCTGCGCGAGCTGAATACGCAACTGGCCCTGCTGAATCGGCAGTTCGGCTCGAAGCTGGAGCTCAAGGACGCGGACTGGAACTGCCTGGATCTGATCAACCGGCACGGGCCGATGAGCCCGGGCGCGCTGGCGAAGCTGGCGGGCCTGCATCCGGCGACGATGACGGGCGTGCTGGATCGCCTGCAACGAGGCGGGTGGATCACGCGCGAACGCGACCCAGCGGCCGCCGACCGTCGCGCGGTCACGGTGCGCGCGGTGCGTGACCGCAATCCGGAGCTGTATCGCGTGCTGTCCGGCATGAACACCCGCATGGACGCGCTGTGCGAGCAGTACACCCCGGAGCAGCTCGAGCTGATCGCCGATTTCCTGCGCCGCACCACAACCGCGGGCCACGACGCGGCCGAGGAGCTCACTCAGGGGTAGACCAGGGGCGAAATGGGGTCGCTCCCCGATGCCTGAGACGGACCTGATTCCTACCGTCAGTGCATGTCTTCGGTTTCGAATACCCCAGCCCGGCCGCGCTGGGTGCGACGGGTGCTCCTGAGTGTGGTCGCGCTGGTCGTGCTGGTGCCCGCCCTGATCGGCGGCTGCTTCGCCTGGGTGTACACCGGCGCCGCCGTATCCACGGTCGGGACAACGGATTTCCGTAATCAGCTGGCGATACCGCCGCTGGCCGAAGGCACGCTCGGACCGGACGGCCGCCGCGTGTTCGAGCTCGAAATGCGTTCCGGGCAAAAGGCATTCCGGCCCGGAAAGACCACCGAGACCTGGGGGTTCAACGGCGACTACCTGGGACCGACGCTACGGGCGCGCCGCGGCGAACGAGTCGAGGTCACAGTGCGCAACGAATTGCCCGAGGCCTCGACCGTGCACTGGCACGGCATGCATCTGCCCGCGGCAATGGACGGCGGGCCACATCAGATGGTCGACGCGGGCGCCACGTGGACGCCGAAGTGGACCGTGGATCAGCCCGCCGCGACGCTCTGGTACCACCCGCATCCACACGGCAAGACCGAACAGCATGTGCGGCGGGGGCTGGCCGGGATGTTCCTGATCGATGACGAGAACTCCGAATCACTGTCGCTGCCAAGGAATTACGGCGTTGATGATCTGCCGGTGATCGTGCAGGACGTGAAGTTCGACGGCGCCGGTTTCGACAACTCGCACAAGATATTCCGCAATGCCGGGTTCCTCGGCGAGCAGATTCTGGTCAACGGCACGCTCGCGCCCTACCGCGAGGTCGGCGACGAGCTGGTGCGGTTGCGGCTGCTCAACGCCTCCACCGCGCGGACCTACAACTTCGGATTCAGCGACAATCGCACCTTCGCGCTGATCGGAACCGACGGGGGTCTGGTGCCGCGCCCGATCACGCTGGATCGATTGCAGCTCTCCCCCGGTGAGCGTGCGGAGATCGTGGTGCGGATGCGGGCCGGAGAGCGAACGGTGTTGCGCAGCAACAGACTCGACGCCGGGTTCGACTTCTGGAATCAGCGTTTCTCCGGCGGGGACGACCGGTTCGATATCCTCGAACTGCGGGCGGCCGCGACCCTGCGGCCCGCCCCGGAACTGCCGAATGCGCTCGCCACGCTGTCGGTTCCGGATGGTTCGGATGCGGTGCGCGAGCGGCAGTTCGACCTGAACCTGGCGGGAATCAACAACGTTCCGATGGCGATGGACCGGATCGATCTCACCGTCACCCGGGGCAGCACCGAGATCTGGGTGGTGCGCAACGCCGACGGGATGCCGCACAACTTCCACGTCCACGATGTGCAGTTCCGGGTGCTCTCGGTGAACGGCGCGGCACCGCCGGCGCAGCTGACGGGGGCCAAGGACACGGTATTCGTGGCGCCGAACAGCACGGTGCGGCTGGCGCTGCGGTTCGACGGACCGGCCGATCCGGATACGCCGTACATGTATCACTGTCATCTGCTGTGGCACGAGGACCAGGGCATGATGGGGCAGTTTGTGGTCGTCGAGCCTGGTCAGACCGCGGGGACGGTACATCGGCACGGTCATTGAGTCTTGCGTTCGGGTCGGTGCCGCGCTAAATTCATCACATAGTGAATTCAACGCTCGATGAAATGAGCGCACCGAGGAATCGAGGCGACCATGTCGCAAACCTCAGCACCCGCCGTCGAGGTCCGGGATCTGACCGTCCGGCGCGGTAAACGCGAAGTCCTGCACCAGATTTCGATGACGGTTCCGCGCGGGTCGATCACCGGCCTGCTGGGTCCGTCCGGCTGCGGGAAGACCACGCTGATGCGCGCCGTCGTGGGCACCCAGATCGTGGAATCCGGGGACGTGCAGGCGCTGGGCCTGCCCGCCGGGGCGCCGCAGCTGCGTCGCCGGATCGGGTACGTCACCCAATCCCCCAGCATCTACTCCGACATCAGCGTGCGCGAGAACGTCGCCTACTACGCCGCGCTCTACGGCCGCGATCGCGACGCCGTCGACTCCGCGATCGACGCGGTCGGCCTCGGCGAGCACGCCCAGCAGCGCGGCGACGAACTCTCCGGCGGCCAGAAGACCCGCGCGTCGCTGGCGTGCGCGCTGGTGGCGCAACCGGACCTGCTGATCCTCGACGAACCGACCGTCGGCCTGGATCCGGTCCTGCGCGTGGACCTGTGGAAGCAGTTCCGCGAATTAGCCGCCGGCGGAACGACTTTGCTGGTGTCGAGCCACGTGATGGACGAGGCCGACCATTGCGACCGGCTGCTGCTGATGCGCGACGGTCACGTGCTCTGCGAGTCGACCCCCGACGAACTGCGCGAGCGCACCGGCGAGCAGAACCTCGAGCGCGCCTTCCTGACCCTCATCACGATGGGACCACCCGCATGACTACCACCCTCGAGCGGCCGCGCCCCACGCTGCGGCCGTATCTCGCGACGACAGAACGCATTCTGCGGCAGTTGCGCAACGATCACCGCACCGTCGCCATGATTCTCGTGGTGCCCGCACTGCTGATGACGCTGCTGTACTTCATCTACGAGGAAGCCCCGCACGCGCCGCACGGCCCGACGCTGTTCGACAAGGTCGGCATCAGCATGCTCGGCATCCTGCCGTTCATCGTGATGTTCCTGATCACCGCGATCGCCATGCAGCGCGAACGCACCTCGGGCACCCTCGAAAGACTGCTCACCACACCGCTTTCCAAGCTCGACCTGCTGGCCGGGTACGGCACCGCGTTCTCGCTGGCCGCCGCCGCGCAGGCCGGGGTCGCATGCCTGGTGTCCTTCGGGTTGCTCGGGCTCGACGCCGCCGGCAATCCGTGGTGGGTGGTGCTGATCGCGATGGTCGACGCCGTGTGCGGTGTGGCGCTCGGGCTGCTGGCAAGTGCGTTCGCGCGCACCGAGTTCCAGGCGGTGCAGTTCATGCCGGTGGTGGTCGCGCCGCAGATCTTCCTGTGCGGCTTGCTGGTTCCGCGCAACCAGCTGCCGGACTGGCTGGAGCCGATCAGCAACGTGATGCCCCTGAGCTACGCCGTCGATGCGCTACAAGAGGTTTCGCGTTATCCCGAGGCGACCGGACAGATGTGGCGCGACTTGGCGGTGGTGGCCGGGTTCGCGGTCGTCGCCCTGTGCCTGGGCGCCGCGACGCTGCGGCGGCGCACCGCATGACGTCCAAAGAGACCGAGGCGCAGGCGCGTAACGGACGGTCCGGGCGCAGGCCCGGACAATCCGGTGCGCGCGAGGCGATTCTGGCGGCGGCACGGACGCGGTTCTCCGAGGTCGGCTTCGACAAGACCTCGATCCGCGCTGTCGCCACCGACGCCGGGGTCGATCCGGCGTTGGTGCATCACTACTTCGGGACCAAGCAGAAGTTGTTCGCGGCCGTGGTCGAGTTCCCCGTGGATCCGGAGGTGACCCTTGCCGCCGTGGAGGCCGCGCCGCTGGATCAACTCGGGGAGACGATTCTGCGGGTGGTCGCCACGGTGTGGGATTCCCCGGCCGGTCCGGGTCTGATCGCGGCATTGCGCACGCTACTCGGTGGCGGCGAACCCGAACTCGCGCGCACCTTCCTGCTCGAGGTGGTGACCGAGCGGGTGCGCTTGCGCATCGCGACACCCGAGGACGACGGTCGCGTGCGGATCTCGCTGGCCATCTCGCAGGTGATCGGGGTGCTGGTGGCGCGCAAGATCGTCGGGGTGGAGCCGCTGGCGTCCATGCCGATTCCCGAGCTGGTGGCGACGGTGGGGCCGACGTTGCAGCGGTATCTCACCGGCGAGATCGAGCACGCCGGGTAGCGCTGAGATTCAGGCCGAGGTGTGCTGGCCGGTGAAGGTCTCGTGCTCGGCGTCGGTGGCATCGCGGGCCTCGTCGACGAGCAGCACCGGGATGCCGTTCTCGATCGGGTAGGCGCGGCGCAGGCGCGGGTTGTAGAGCAGGGATTCGCCGCCGCCCGCACGGACCAGCAGCAGCGGGCCCTTGTCCTGCGGGCAGGCCAGCAGGCTCAGCAGGGTGGCGTCCAATGCGGTTTCCTCTGGCATGACCGAAAACTTACCCGACGTCCCGGGCGGCGCGTTCGGGCTCCCGCTCTTCGCGGCGGCGTTCCCGGAGATACATCCATTGCAGTAGTCCCACTCCGGCCAACCCGGCCAACGCGGACGCTACGCCGATCTTCCAGCCCGGCGGACGCCAGGTCACCACCAGCTCGTGGCCATTGGTGCCAGCGGGGACATCAACGGCGACAAAGGATTTCGCTACTACCGAAATCGGCAGCGGGCGGCCGTCGAGGGTGGCCCGATAACCCGGCCAGCCCAGGCGCGCGAACACCACGCGGCCACCGTCGGGCGCGGTGACCCGGACCCGGCTGGTGGTGGCGGTCTCCGAAATCGAGGTCGCCGTCCCGGCGTCGATGTCGGCGACGCGGCCGTTCTCGGTGGAGATGGGGCCGTTCTCGCGCTCCAGCACCAGGATGTACTTCTCGTGGCCGGGGTAGTCGGCCCACTTCCAGCCCGCCGGCGCCGACTTGTCCCGCACATCGGTGAACAGCGCGCGCTGCAGCACCACCCGATCCAGCTTCATCAGGTCGACCAGCGGGCGTCCGGTGGATTCCTCCGGCGCGAACAACCGCCGGTAGGCGTCGGGGCAGACGCTGGAATCCCAGCGCATACACAGCAGTTCCCCGAAGTAGAAGTGGCCTGTCGGGGTGTATCCGTTGACGTAGCTCAGGTCCAAAGACTTGGCGTAGTTGCCGAAAACCAAGGACGCGTAGGCCCCGTCGAGACTCTTGTCGGCGGACTGCACCAGGCCACGTTCGGCGAGCTGAATGGTGTTGCCGGGGAAATCCGGGAACGCGGCCTTGGCCTCGGAACGGTTGGTCGGGTAGTTGTACGACATCGGTGTCGGCTGGGCGGCTTCGACCTGCCAGAACGCGATCGGGAACATGGCGGCGATGGTCAGCGCGCACACCGCGGCCACACCCCGGTTCCGGCCGAGCCACACCGCGGCCGCGACCAGCGCCGCCACCAGGAGCACCGCGAGCAGATGCCGGATGAAGTTGTGCGGGTCCGCGGAGAACGAGCGCAGCCACAGCGCCGCGATCAGCACACCCGCGGCAATACCGCGGGTCCGCAAACTCGACAGGGTCCCGTAGCGCGACACCAGTACGCACACCAGCACCAGCAGGCCGATGGCCAGCATCGGCAGCAGCCGCACCGGCCAGCGCAGCGGCCCGATGGTGCCGGGCCCGGCGCTCCACATCAGCACCATCCCCACGAACAGCGCCACCGCGGACAGTTCCCGCCAGGACTCCCGGGCCCGGTCCCAGTCGATGAACGCCAGCGCCGGAATCAGGAACCACGCGATATAGGTGACCGGCAGCGGCTGCACATAACCCCACCAGGAGGTGAACGCGGGCAGCGTGCTGGGCAGGCTGGCGTTCAGCGACTCCGACCACGGGATGGTCAGGAACTGGTCGTTGATCACCGCGGAGGTGCCGCGCCAGGTCACCTTGGCCGACAGGATGCTGGGCAGGAAGGTCAGCAGACCCGCCAGCCCCGCGCAGCCCGACACCGCGACCAGCTTGGGCAGGTTGCGCCATTTGCGCTGGTACAGGAGCTCGCCGACGGCGACCGCGGCCAGCATCAGCACGGCCTCGACGGCGGGGAAGATGTACTGGGTGCTGATGGTCAGATAGAGGAAGACGAAAACCGGGATCGGCCCGGATTGTCCGCGCACGTAGCGCACTGCCGACGCCCACGCGTGCACCAGCCACGCGGTGCCGGTCAGCGCGGTCATCCAGCTGGCCTGATCGAAGAACAGGAAGAACCCCGAAAGCGGGAACGCCACACCCGCGACCGCCGACCACCACGGCTTCGCGCCGTAGGCCAGGCAGATCCGGTACACGCCGAGCGCGGCGATGATGGCGAAGATCAGCTTCACGACGGTCGCGTAGAGCGCCATGTTGTCCACCGACGGCGCGAGCAGATCGATCAGCAGTTGCGGCGGGTTGAACAGCCCCGCGTCGTCCATCGTGTTGTTGCCCGACATCCAGCGTTCGGGCACCAGCACCGGGAACTCGCCCTTGCGTAGCGATTCGCCGAGGCCGATCCACAGGCCGGTGTACTGGGATTCGGTGTCGTCGGTGTAGAAATGCCGGGCATTGGCCAGCAGCACCGTGAGGTAACCGAGCACGACGCCGAGCGAGGTGAGGACACCCCAGCGGAACACGTCACCGCGCAGGAAACCCGAGCGGCCGGTGGCCGGTTCTGCCTCGTGAGTATCGAGCTCGGGGGCGGGAACCTGGTCCTCCGAGGCCGAGGCCACTGCACTGTCCGTCACGAGTTCCGTACCCTACCGTGCAGGGCTCACGAGCGGCGAAAGCCTCGAACTCGCACCGTGTTAGAGTTCGGCCGCTGGCATGCACCGATAGCGAAAGTCGATTCAGCTGATGCCGATTCTCCCGGAGCACAATGGCGATGGCGGCCGTCCGGGTACGGACCGGCCGCACACTGTGTCGGTGGTCGTGCCGATCTATCGGGGCGAGCACACCATCGGCGATCTGGTCGCCCAACTGCATCCGATGACCCAGCCCAGCACCAGTCCCGGCGGCGCCTCCTATGTCATCGACGAGATCGTGCTCGTGCACGACCACGGCCCGGACCGTTCCGATGTGGTGCTGCAGGAACTGGAACAGACCTACGAGCAGGTCCGCGTCATCTGGCTCAGCCGCAACTACGGCCAGGACGCCGCGACCATCGCCGGCATGTCCGCCGCACGCGCCGACTGGATCGTCACCATGGACGAGGACGGCCAGCACGATCCCGCCGCCATCGGCGCCTTCCTGGACGCGGCGCTGAACGAGCGCGCCGACCTGGTCTATTCGAAGCCGAGCAACACCCGCCCGCACGGTTTCCTGCGCAACATCACCTCGCGCGGCGCGAAGATCGTGCTGGCCACGGTGTTCGCGTTCCCCGATTCCACCCGTTTCGAAAGCTTCCGGCTGATCCGCGGCGATATCGGCCGCCAGCTCGCCGGGGTCGCCTCCAACGGCGTGTACCTGGATGTGGCGCTGACCTGGGTGGTCGGCACCGTCGCGCAGGTGCCGGTGGCGTTGCGCGCCGAGGGCCGGGAGGAATCCGGCTACAACTATCGGCGGCTGTTCTCGCTGTTCTGGAAGATGGTGCTGTGCAGCGGAACCCGCGGTCTGCGCCTGGTGAGCCTGCTCGGTGTCACCCTCGCGCTGATCGGTGTCGCGCTGGCCGCCGTCTTCGCCTTCGAGGCGCTCACCAGGGACAATTGGGCGCCCGAGGGCTGGACCTCGCTGATGGTGGTGCTGTTGCTCGTCTCCGGCGCGATCCTGTTCTCCCTCGGCCTGATCGCCGAGTATCTCGGTGTGGCCTTGCACGTGCTGGTAGGCAAACCCCTGTATCTGACGGTAGATTCGCCGACACCGCGCCCCGCAGCTGTGACCGCGCGGGAATTGTCCAGCACTGTCGCCAGTAGGGGGAACGATCGTGTCGAGCACTGACCGCGTCATCTTCAGCCGGCCCTACCGCGCGCGCCGGGAACTGGCGAATCTGGAAACGGTCCTGGCCTCCGACCACAGCCACGGCGACGGGCAGTTCACCGCCGCCGCGACCGCGAAACTCAAGGCGATCACCGAGGCCCCGCACGCGCTGCTGACCACCTCGTGCACGTCCGCGCTCGAAATGGCCGGGCTGCTGCTCGAACTCGGGCCCGACGACGAAGTGATCGTGCCCAGTTTCGCGTTCACCTCGACCGCGACCTCGATGGCGCTGCGCGGAGCGACCTGTGTGTTCGCCGATATCGATATCGAGACCGGCAACCTGGATCCGGCGTCGGTCGCCGCCGCGGTGACGCCGCGCACCAAAGCCGTGGTCGTCATCCACTACGGCGGTGTCGCCGCCGACATGGCCGGATTGCTCGCCGTCGCACAGCAATACGGGCTGGCGATCGTCGAGGACAACGCGCACGGTCTGGGCGGCAGCTGGCAGGGCCGCAAGCTCGGCACCATCGGCGCGCTGGGCACCCTGAGTTTCCACGACACCAAGAACGTGCACTGCGGCGAGGGCGGCGCGCTGCTGCTCACCGACGAGATCCTGATGGCGCGCGCGGAGATCATCCGGGAGAAGGGCACCGACCGGGCCCGCTTCCTGCGCGGCGCGGTGGACAAGTACTCCTGGCAGGACATCGGGTCCAGCTATCTGCCCAGCGAATTGAACGCGGCCGTGCTGGACGCGCAGCTCGACGAGTTCGAGACCATCCAGGCCGGACGGCACCGGGTGTGGAACGCCTACGCCGCCGCGCTGCCGGAGTGGGCCGCGCGCAACGACGTCCGGCTGATGACGGTGCCCGCCGATCGCGAGCACACCGCACACCTGTACTACCTGCGCACCCCCACCGAGGAACGCCGTGACGACCTGATCGCGTATCTGCGCGAGCGCGGCATCGTGGCGCCGTTCCACTATGTGCCGCTGGATTCCAGCCCGGCCGGATTGAAGCTGGGCCGCACCCCTGCGCCGTGTGTGCGCAGCGCCGAGTTCTCCTCGACCGTGGTGCGTCTGCCGCTGTGGCCGGATCTGGCCACAGCGCAGATCGCGCGAGTCGTGGACGCGATCACCGCGTTCACGATCTAGCACGCACTCCTCAGGTGCGCTCGAAGTAGAACGGGCAGTGCGAACCGCCGAGCCCGATCGTGGTGGCGCGGTCGAACCGGAAACGGTGGGCAGGCGGGTCGATCGCACCGATCCAGTTCGCGTCGAACTCGCACATCACCGGTGTCAGCTCCGGCGCCGAATGTGCCACCAGCACTTCGTGATAGAAGCAGCGGACGATGTCCACGTGATAGCGGTGCTCGTCGTCGGCCGGGCGGGCGAAGGTGAAGCCCGCGCCGAAAGCCTGCTCCTCCCGGACCTTGGAGACCGCGACCATGGCCGCGAAAGGGTCTTCGGCGGTGTCGAGCATCGCCAGGGTGCTTTCTCGGACGAGGTCACCGAGTGGTTCCACGAAGGCGGCGCGGACCAGGGCTATCGCCTCGTCCCGGCCGAGACGCGACCGCAATGCGCGGTAGGCGACCACGAGCGCCAGTGTCATCCGCAGGTTGTATCGGGCCGGTTCGTCCACGATGCGATCCGCGTTCGCCGCTTCCAATTCCTTTAGCTGCGAGCGCATCTCGGCGACCAGATCAGCTGGGAGGTCGGGCCGGGCCGCAGCGATGTGGTCGAAGAAGCCGTCAACGATGGCCGTTGAGTCTGTTTCGGGATCGGGCGTGTAATCGTCTCCGGCGAGGCCGAATTGGTCGGTGTGCATTTCTGTCCTTTCGAGACGGAGTCCGGTCCCGAAGTACAGCTGTGCCGTGCATGAGGGCCAGCCGTGCTCGAAGCCGAACGAGCACGCCAGCACGCTCCACCGACCTACCTGGCGCTGACGATATTTGGTTGTCTTGACTACCCGAGAATGCCACAGATGTGGGCTAGGCGGACAGTACGTAAAGCTTCTCGCGACCGCCCGCGATGACTTCGCTGCGCACGATGCGCGATGCGTAGCGGGAGAAGAACTCGTCGAGGGTGTCCTCGGTGAACCGGTGTGCCTGCGCGCCGGTGCCCGCGTTGGTGAACCGCTGGCCGATGGCCGCGAGCAGACGGTTCTCGCTGGTCGCGAGATTGCGGATCGGCTCGGCGATGATCACCTGGGTGCGGGCGGCGGCGAGCATCCGGTCGACCACGTCGGCCGGATCCGGCAAGAAGTGGTACAGGCTGGCCTGCATGATCACGTAGTCGGCTGCGGGCAGTGGGGCTTCCGATTGCAGGTTCCACACCATCCCCCGGCCGCCCGCTTTGGTGAGGTCGGCGATGAAGCCGTCGTTGAGGTCCAAGCCCGTGTAGTCGACCGGCTTGTGCCGCAGATACCGGGTGTAGAGCGTCGCGGGCCCGCAGCAGACGTCGGCGACACTGGCCCCGGCCGGAATCAAGCCGGCGACCGCGCGATAGCGGGCGGCGTAGTACCGGCCGTACAGTCCGCGCATCAGCACCTCGTAGAGGGTGCGGTTGCGGTAGATGAGGCTGGTGCTCACGAAAAAACCCCTGGACAGTCGTCGGACATCGGCTGCGGCATCGGTGACAACTATGCCAGGTGAATCCGGTTGGTCCGCACCGAGATCCGGCCCGCTCGAATCTCGAGACGGGCCGGATCAGCGCGCGAGCGGGTTATTCGATGACTTCGATGATGTCGCCGGGGTTCACGTGGTGGTAGAGGTTCTCGGCGCCCTCGGGAACCATCCGGATACAGCCGTGCGACTGTTCCTCGATCGGCCCGATGTGGGTGGCGATGTCGCCGTTGAAGAAGACGGCCCACTTCATCGGCACATGATGCATGGTGCTCCAGTGGTCCTCGCGTTTGAACGCGACCTTGAATACTCCCGGCGGGGTCTCATAGCCGGGCCTGCCGTGCGAGATCGGCGTCGGACCGTAGGTCACCCGGCCGTCCTCCATCAACCAGGCCTCGTTCATGGACTTGCTCATGCAGACCTTCGCGCCGGGCGCTGTGCACGGCGCGACCACCGGCGGAGCCAGCGGTGGCGGAACGATGGCCGGTACGCCCGGTAAGTCAGGGCCGCCGGGCCAGAGCGGATCGGCGTGTGCCGTCGGCGCCGTGAGAATTCCGGCTGCGGCGATGCCCGCTATCAGGGCGTATCCGGCCGATGCTCTTCGTACACGAGTGCTGCTCATCATCACGCCGACCTCCTGGCCTTGCCGCCGCGTCCGCGCCGCGAGCGGCATCTATGGCGGTGCAGGGCCACTGGCTCGACCCCGCACGCCGGGGTTGATCGAAACAGTCGAGATGTTGACGATCCTTACCGACGCGCAGTATCACGGTCAACGCCTCTTGCGAGGGCGTAACCGTTCTGTTGTCGGGCAAACCAGCCGTGCTCAGGCGGCGTCGGGCTCCGGGGCGGGCTTGCGGCGGAACGAGATGTGGCGATGACCGAAGAAACTCAGCACCGCGACCAGGCCCATCACCACGACCGCCGAGGGAATGTCGGGCAGATGCAGCACCGACACCGCCACCTGCAACAGCACCATGTTCATCAGCAGCCCACCGGAATTCACGCCGCAGAAGGCGAGGAAGTCGCGCAGCAGGTGGCCGCGGACCCGGAACACCAGGGTGCGGTGCAGCACGAAGGCGATCACGATGCTGACCGCGTAGGCCGCGGCGGGCGCGAGGGCGGCGGGCACCCGGTCGCCGAAGATCTTCAGCCACATCACCGTCAGCGCCATGCCGAGCCCGGTGTTGACGATGCCGACCATCGCGAACGCGACTTCCTGGCGCCGCACCAGTCGCAGCAGAGGCCCCGGATCGGGGTCTGTCGCGATCGTGTTCACCGCTCCAGTCATATCAGATCGCGCCTACCGGCTCCGGCTCGGCCGCCTTGGGCTGCCGCGGTTCTTCGGGCTCGTTCTGCTCGCGTCGCTTGCCGCGCAGGTAGATCCACTGCAGCAGGGCGACGTCGAGGAGTGCGAAGAGGGCGGCGGCCGCGCCGATCGGCCAGCCCGGCGGGCTCCACGACAGCACCAGCTCGGCGTCCTTGGCGCCCGCTGGAATGTGCACGGCGGCAAAGGTTTTCCCGATCTGCTCGACCGGGACCTCGGTGCCGTTCAGGGTGGCCTCGTAGCCGGGCCAAGCCAGGCGCGCGAATACGACCTGGCCGCCCGTCTCAGAGCTGACCCGGACTCGGCTCTCGGTGTCGGACTCCGACTTCGAGGTGGCGGTGGCGCCGGCGACCGCGGAGATGCGGCCGTTCTTGTCCGAGATCGGTCCGTCGACGCGTTCGAGCACGTCGATGTATTTCTCGTGGCCGGGGTAGTCGACGAACTTCCACCCGACGGGCGCGGGCTGGTTGCGGGCGTCGGGATACAGCGCCTTCTGCAGCACCACCCGGTCGATGTTCATCAGGTCGATGATGGCCTTGCCGGTGCTCGGTTCGGGCGCGAAGGCGCGACGGTAGGCGTCGGGGCAGACGCTGGTGTCCCAGCGCATGCACAGCGTTTCGCCGAACCAGAAGTGACCGTTCGGGGTGTAACCGCTGACGTAGGTCTTCTCCAGGTTCTTGGCGTAGTTGCCGAACACCAGCGACCCATACGCGCCGTCGAGGCTCCGCTCCTCCGGCGGGATCAGCGCGCGGTCGCCCAGTTGCAGCGTGGTGCCCGCGAACTCAGGGAACGCGGCCTTCATCTCCGAGCGGTTCTCGGGCAGGTTCCAGCCCAGCGGCGTCGGCTGCGCGTGCTGCACCTGCCAGAACGCGATCGGCGCGACCGAGATCAGCACCAACGCGGCCGCCGCGGACAAGCCACGGTTGCGGCCGAGCCATACCGCGCCCGCGCCGAGCACCAGCACGACGAGGACGGCGGCCAGATGCCAGATCAGCTGGTTCGGCGCGGCGGAATACGAACGTACTAACAGCAATCCGACCAGCAGCGCGGCCACGGCGGCCCGGTTGCGCCACTCTCGCGCGGTCGCGAAACGACCGAGCAGCACGCACACCAGGATCAGCAGGCCCAGCGCCACCATCGGCAGTACCCGGGCAGGCCAGCGCAGCGGGCCGATGGTGCCGGGCCCGGCGGTCCAGAACAGCACCAGCGTCGTGAACAGCACAGGCGCGGTGAGTTCGCGGACGTGCATGCGGGCCCGGCGCCAGTCGACGAAAGCCAGTCCCGGAATCAGGAACCAGGCGATGTAGACGACCGGCATCGGCTGCACGTAACCCCACCAGGAGTTGAACGCGGGCAACGTACTCGGCAGGCTCGCGTTCATCGATTCCGACCACGGCACGGTGAGCAGCTGATCGTTGTTGATCTGCGCGGTACCGCGCCAGGTCGACTTCGCCGACAGCGCGCTCGGCAGATAGGTGGCCAGCCCGGCCAGTGCCGCGCACGCCGCCACCGTGGCCAGCCGCAGCGACGGCAGCCACTGCTTCTGATAAACCCACTCGCCGATGGCGACCGCGGCGATCATGATGGCGGCTTCGACCGCCGGGAAGACGTACTGCACCGAGATGGCCAGGTACAGGAAAACGAAGGTCGGGATCGGGCCGCTCTGACCGCGGGCGTAGCGCACACCCGAAGCCCACGCGTGCACCATCCAGGCGGTGCCGGTGAGCGCGGTCCACCAGGTCGAGGAATCGAAGAACAGCATCCAGCCGGTGAACGGCATACAGACACCGGCGACGGCCGCCCACGGCGCTTTCGCCCCGTACACCAGGCAGACCCGGTACACACCGAGCGCCAGAATGATCGCGAAGATCAGCTTGACGACAGTCGCGTACACCGCGAGGTTCGGCACCGACGGCGCGATGAAATCGATCAGCAGCTGCGGCGGATTCAGCAGGCCCGCTTCCTCGATGGTGTAGTTACCCGCCATCCAGTGCTCGGGCACCATCGTCGGCAGCGTGCCCTCGCGCAGCCACCGGCCCAGCATCACCCACAGTGGGGCGTACTGGGATTCGGTGTCGTCGGTATAGAAATGCCGGACGTTGGCCAGCAGCACCGCGATATAGCCCGCGACTACGCCGAGGGCGGTTATGCCGCCCCACTTGTACACCGCTCGCGGATCGCGAGTTCCACTGTCCACCACGAGTTCCAGACCCTACACGGCTGTATCGGATTTGCGCCGCTCACTCCGCCCTTAGGTGGTTACGCGCAGCTGCCCGCGGACGCACCGAAAGGCTCGTTCAGTCGGTCAGGATCTCGTAGGCGTCGGTTTCCGGGTTGTACCACCAGGTGTCCGGCCCTGGCTGCGGGCGACCGGCCGCTTGCACGGCACGGGTGGACGGGCGGTAGGACGAGCTGCGCGGAATCTCGTCGACAACGTAGACGATGTCCGGACGCTGCTCCGGGTCGAGCGCGCGCAGCCCCTCGGTGACGTCCTTGTGGTCCAGCCGCATCCCGTCACGGACGCTGACTGCGGCCACCGCCAGGCACCGGTCGGCGATCTGCAACCCGTAGGCGACCTCCATGTCGACCGCGGCGATGTCGTTGAGCGCGTCCACGATCGGCTGGGTGTACACCGGACCGCGACCGGTCTGGATCACCGTGTCCTTGCGGTCGACCAGCCAGTAGTCGCCGTCGCTGTCACGGCGGAACAGGTTTTCGGTCGGCATCCAGGAGTCGCCGCGGCTGAACACGCCGCGCAGGCCGCCCGCCGAAATGTCGATGTGCTCGGAGGCTTTGCCGATGAGCAGGCCCACCTCGTTGTCGGCGCAGCGCCGGGCGAACCCGGACTCGTCGTTGAGGACCCGCCCGGTCACCGGATCGAAGGCGACGAGTTCGACCTTGGCGGTCCCCGGCACCGGGCGGCCCTTGCAACCGGCCTTCGCGCCGGTCACGTTGGCCAGCACCACATCGCCCTCGATGGAGGCATAGAACTCGAGCACGCGCGCGGGCGCGAACTGCTCGGTCGTGCGCCGCCACAGACCCGCGGGCATGCCGGAACCGATGAACAAGCGGATCGGGTGGGAATGGCCCACCGGGAAGACTTCCGCGTCGAGGATGTCGCGCAGCATGGTCCAGGTGTAGGTCACCACGGTGACGCCGTAGCGGTGCACCTCCTCGGCGAAACGCGCCGGATCGAGCGAGCGGGCCAGCGCGATCCGGCTGCCGCCCGCGATCGCGCCACCCAGGCTGACCAGCAGACCCGACGAATGATGCAGCGGCGCAAGGCAGTACACGGTGTCGTTGCGGTCCAGGTCGGCCGCGCTGGCGGTGCCGAAGGCCGACAGCGCCCACCGATGGTTGCTGATGTACTTGGTTTCCAGGCGGTCGCCGGTGCCGGTGACCAGCACGAACGCGAGCTCGCGTGCCAAGCCCGGATCCGGTCGGTACCAAGCGGGCAGCCGCACCTGGGCCGGGTCGATCTGCTCGAGGTCGACCACCTGGTCGCTCACCGGCAGATCCAGCTGACGCGCGTCGCCGCCGCCGAGCACCAGCACTTGGATGCCGGTGGCCGCGGCCTGCCGCAGGTTGTCCGGGTCCGAGACCAGCGTGGTGATGCCGGTGAGTTCGATGGCGCGGTCGAGTTCACTGCCCGGGGCGAGCAGTACCGCCACCGCGCCGAGCCGGGAGAGCGCCGCGATCGTGGCCAGGGCGCTGGGCCGGGTTTCCATCAGCACACCGACCCGGTCGGCGGGCCGGATGCCGACGGAGATGAGGCCGCGCACCACATTGTTGATGCGGGTGTCCACCGCCGCGTTGCTGTGCACGCGGTCGTCGAACAGGAACAGTTCGCGCAGCGGCGCGCGGCGGGCCTGCTCGGCGAGCAAGCGGCCCAGCGAGATTCGGGTGTTCGGCTGGATCATGCCGAGGCGGGCCAGGCGGGGCAGTGCGCGTGCGGCCTCACCGGCCAGCTCGATGGAACCGCGCACGGTGTTGCCCGCGACCCCTTCCAGGGCTTTGCCGACGCCCGCGCCGGCCTCGGCGAGGCTGGCCACGGTGTGCACCATCCGGGTCGCCGCGGTGCGCGGGCCCGTGGTCGGCACGTGCTCGGCCATCCGGAAGATCTCGTCGGGCAGCGCCTTGTCGCGATCCATCCAATCGATCCACTGCCGCACCAGCGGCCAGGTGTGATTGGTCGCCGTGCTGCCCGCCACCAGACCGAAATGCCCGGCCACCAGGGTCGCCTCGTACACCTCGGCGTTCGGCGCGGCCCGCACGATGCCGCGCACCGCCGCGGGCTGGCCGATGTCGTCGACCTCGCCGACGAAGGCCAGGATCGGCATCTTCAGCTCCGCCAGCGAAATCGGCTGATCGCGAATCACGAAGCCGCCCAGCATCATCCGATTGTGCACGACGAACTGCCGGAGCAGATCCGCGGCCGCCGGGCCCGCGTAGCCGACCCAGCCGTCGTTGTTGAGGAAGCGTCGCTGACGTTCCTTGGGCAGCAACGCTTCCCGGTCGTGCAGCTGGCGCAGGAAATCGACGCGCGCCTTGGCCGTCTTCACCGGATCCAGCATCTGGAAACCGAAACGCACCATGGAATCGGTGATCGGCAGGCGGGTCACGACATGGTCGGCCAGGAAATCGGCGACCTCGCGGACCAGTCCGTAGGGCAGCCCGAACGGCATGCCCGCGACCACGTCGACCGGGCTGCCGAAGGTGACGATGCTGGCCACGCCCTTGCCGTAGCGGAAGGCCGCGGTCTGGTAGGCGAACATGCCGCCCTGCGAGTAACCCATCAGGTGCACGTTCGAGCCGGTCGCCTCGTACACCGTGTCGATGGCGCTGCTGACCGCCAGCACGTGATCGGCGAGATCGCGTTCCCAGCCGCCCTCCTCGGAGGCGGGCGAGCCGAAATCGACCACCCAGCAGTCGACTCCGCCGCGATGCAGGATCCCGACCGCGCCGTCCTCGGCGTTCACATCCCAGATGTCGGCATTGACCATCAACGGCGGCACCAGCAGTGCCACCGGCCGGCCCGGAGTGGTGTCGTCGGGGAAGTAGCGCCGCAGCCGATACATCCGCCGGCGCTCGACCACCTCGAACGGGGACGACTCGACGTCATGGGTGAGCCCGCCGAAACGGATCACCTCGAGACCGTTCTGCGCGGTCGCCATCAACCGCTGCACCGATCCCACCACGTCTTTCGAACTGAACTTCACGATTGCTCCTGGCCCTACCCTGCACGCATGCCACGCACTCCGGCGTGACGCACCGGCGAGATGGTCTCGCCGGCCCCCAAAGACGCACGCCGTCTATGTGTTGCCAAGAGCTTCCCACATCGGGTGACCCCTATGTGGCGGCTGTGACAGGTTGCATGACTCAGCGGCCCATCACGTTGGCGTACATGCTCTCGAACGGCTGCGGGCTCACGCTCAGCTCGCCGCGGAACGGATAGTCCATCGCCGCGATGAGAAACAGCATCGTTCCGAGGAAGAAGGCGAACAAGCCACCAAGCAGCAAATGCGCGCCGCGTTTGAGACTGAACAGGCACAGCAGGACCAGGTTGATCGCGGCGCCGACCAGGATGACCCACCACAGCACGTCCGGGATGCCGCCCTGACTGGCGTTGATCCGATGCCGGCGGTCGGAGTCGAAGCGGGCGAACTGTTCGATCGTCGCCGCGTGCACGATCTCCTCAGCCTTGGTTTCGGGCTGGAACGCCAGCAAGTGCCCCTGGAAGCGGGTGACCAGCGCGGTGCCGCCCATCGGCTCCTCCCCGGCGCGCAGTTTCGGGAAGACGACGGTCAGCACGTCCTGGGTGTAGTCGACGAGATCGTTCTGCAGCACCGCGCGCTGCGGCTCCGGGTAGGCGGCCACCTCGCGGTAGAGCGTGCCGACCGCGGCGGCTTCGTCGGCGATCAAACCCTGTGCGTGGTCGTTGGACTCGTAGGTCGCGGCGGCGATCAGGCCGAGCAGCAAACCGTAGAACACCCCGCCGACGGTGAGCACCATGATGACGGTGTCGTTGTTGCCCGGCTCGGGTCCGAAGATCCGCCGCACCGTCGGACGGGCCAGCACGATGCCCGCGCAGGTGAGCAGAACCGGCACGCCGGTAATGATCAGGAACACCAGCCAGATAGGCAGACCGTAGATCCAAGTGAACATGAGCGGTAACCCTAGCTACCGTTTAGCAAACTTCCTGGCTGCGGCGCGATTCGTCCCAGGACGTTACCTGGCGTTGTCTCGATCGAGCACGTTTCGTTACCATCCGAATTCGATCTCGGCAATCTGCGAATTCCGCTGCGTACCTGCGGGTTCCCGCCCTATATTTCATGCCGTTCACACATGCCTTGCCGCGTAGATCGGCCGCCCATCGCCGATCCCGCAGGCTGCTCCAAGCCTGCCGTTCGACGTGAACCGTGCAACTCAGCACCACCGTTAAGCACTCGCTCCAACCGTCGCGCTCGCGCTGAGTCGCGCAACCGAACCGAATTGTTCAGTGGAGGAAGATGATTCACCTAAGCCGCACCGTCGGCCCGCAGTACCGACTATCGACGGCCCGCCGCCGCGCCGTACCCCGATCGTCGGCCGCACGCAGCCATCGCTGCCGGTCCGGACGGGCCAGTGGCTGGCACCTATCCCGCGCATCCTGAACCGCTGATCAGGATGCTTCCGCACCGCACGTCTGGAATGTCCGTCCCAGCGCGACATTCCGGACGTGCGGTTTTTTGTGTCCGCGGCAGTTGCCCGGATCGAGCGCATGTCGTAACCATCCAAAACGAATCACGGCATTCCGCCGTACGGCCGAGACCTTGCGTTTAACATCGGTGCATCTGAAACGCATTGTCGCGTAACTCAATTCGCTCGACCCGACTGATTTGAGGATGGCGCATGACTATCGAAGAGATGCCCGCCCACACCGAAGAACAGCGCAAGAGCCTCAGCACCACCGCAGCCCGTCAGCTGACGACCACCACCAAATCCGTACCGCAGATGCAGGCCATCAGTTCCCGATGGCTCACCCGCGCGCTGCCCTGGGTCCAGGTCAGCGGCGGCACCTACCGCGTCAACCGGCGCCTGACCCACACCGTCGGCGACGGCATCGTCACCTTCGCCATCGACGGCGGCAAGGCCCGGGCGATCCCCATGGAACTCAAGGAACTCCGTCAACTGCGCGGCCTCTCCGACGAGGACGCACTGGAGGAACTCGCGCGGCGCTTCGAGCAGCAGGACCTCGACCCCGGCACGGTGATCGCCGAATTCGGGAACCCGATGGACCAGATCGTGCTGATCGTGCACGGCAAGGTGAACAAGTACGGTACCGGGCAGTACGGCGAACAGACCAAGCTCGGGCAACTCGCCGACGGCGACCACTTCGGCGACTCCGCGCTCACCGACCCCTCGGCGATCTGGCCGGTCACGGTCAAAACCGTCACACCCACCACAGTTTTGACGCTGTCGCGAGCGGCCCTGGACCAAACCCTCAGCCGCGCGCCGGCGCTGCGCCGGCACCTGGAACAGGTCGCCTCCGAACCCGCGCTGCCGCAGAACAGAGCCGGTGAGGCGAATATCGAGATCGCTTCGGGGCACGCGGGCGAACCGGCGCTGCTCGGCACCTACGCCGACTACGACATCGCGCCCCGGGAATACGAACTCAGCCTGGCGCAGAGCGTGCTGCAGGTGCACTCACGGGTCGCCGACCTGTTCAACGACCCGATGAACCAGGTGGAACAGCAACTCCGGCTGACCATCGAGGCCCTCTATGAACGGCGCGAGCACGATCTGGTCAACAACCCGGACTTCGGCCTGCTGCACAACTGCGACCTGAAACAGCGGATCTACGCCGAATCCGGCCCGCCGACCCCCGATGACATGGACGACCTGCTGAGCATGCGGCGCAGCACCAAACTGTTTCTCGCACATCCGAAGGCGATCGCGGCGTTCGGCCGCGAATGCAGCAAGCGCGGGCTCTACCCCGATCCGGTGGAGGTGAACGGGCATCGCGTGCCGGCCTGGCGTGGCGTGCCGATCTATCCGTGCGGCAAGATTCCGGTCAGCGATACCCACACCACCTCGATTCTCGCCATGCGCACCGGCGAGCAGGACCAAGGGGTGATCGGGCTGCATCAGACCGGGATCCCCGACGAGTACGAGCCCAGCCTGAATGTGCGGTTCAAAGGCATCGATGATCAGTCGGTCATCTCGTATCTGGTGAGCTGCTACTACTCGGCGGCGGTGCTGGTACCGGATGCACTGGGGATGCTGGACAACGTCCTGGTCGCCCGGCAAGCCGACTGAGCCGGGGGGTGCTTCGATGTCGGTGCTCTCACGCGCCGGCGCGCCCGCTGCCACGCACGAGGTGGCGGCTGCCGTTGCCGCGCTCCTGAACAATCACCAGACCAGCGCTCCTGCCACACTGCTGCCCTTCTCGACACCGGAAGCTCCAGTCGCAGAATGCGATTCGAGTGCCACCGAATGCGCGGACCCGCCGCGGCTGCTCGGGCCGAGCGGACTGGGTGCGGCGGCGTTGCGGTTGCCTAGGCCCAAATCGGTAACCGCTCCCCCGCCACCGGTCACCGCCGACCCAGGGGCGCCCCAGCGAATACCACTGGGCCCCAACGGGTTAGGGGCCAGATCGACCGCCATCAAACCGAGTGGCGCACCGATTCCGCCGCTCTACTGCCCACCGCCGGTCCGCGACGATCCGGCGCTCGCCGCGGTCGTCAACGACGGCTTGATCGACTGGGCCGCTGAAATCGGTTTGTACGAAGGACGATTGGACGACCTAAGAGATGCCGGCTTCGGCCGGCTGATCATGCTCGCCCACCCCGATTGCGACGATGCCGATCGGCTGCTGGCCGCCGCCAAATGCGCGGTGTCCGAATGGTCCGTCGACGACTACTACTGCGAGGAAGGAGCCGACAACCGCGCACCCGACGGAACCCCGTCCAGCGCCGAGGCCGAACTCGGGCCACGACTCGAACTGGCCGCCGCCGCAATGGATCCCGTGCACCTACCGGCGGCCTACGCGCCGCGGCTGGAGCAGGCGATGCGGGCAGACCCGATCCTGCGCGCCTTCCGGACCAGTTTCGAGCACCTGTCCCGTTACGCAACCACCGCCCAGCTCGCCCGCCTGCGCACCGAAATCGCCGGCTGGTTCATCGCTTTGGGCGCGGAGGCTGGCTGGCGAACCGCGGGGCGAATGCCACCGGTCTGGGAGTACCTCACCAACCGCCAACCGCACAGCTTCCTGCCGTGCATGGCGCCCATCGATGTGGTCGGCGGCTATGAACTCCAAGCCGCCGAATACACCGACCCCCGGGTGCGGCGTGTGGTCACCACGGCCGCGCTGGCCAGTCAAATGGTGAACGACCTCTATTCGATGGCACGCGAAGACCGTTCCCAGGGACGGGAATTCAACCTGCCGACGGTCCTCGCCGCGGAGGAGAACTGCTCCCGGCGCGAAGCCGTCCTGCGGACCGCGATGATCCACGACGAACTGGTGCACCGCTTCGAAACTGAGGCCGCACCGCTGGCCGCCGCGGGCTCGGCCGAACTGCGCCGGTTCCTGACCGGCCTGTGGGCATGGATGGGCGGCAATCGCGCCTGGCATGCCGACAGCAAGCGTTACGACGTTACCGAGAGAGGATGATCCCGAATGACCATGCTCGACCCTGACGCAGTACTGCGCACCCGGTATCAGAAGTCGGTCGCCGAATACTGGAACAACAATCCCAACGACGATCGGGTCAACACCAAACTCGGCGAAGTCGACGGGCTCTATCACCACCACTACGGCATCGGCGAGCCCGACCTGTCGGTGCTCGAAGGACCGGAGGAGACACGGCAGCAGCGCATCGTCACCGACCTGCACCGCCTCGAAACCGCCCAGGCCGATCTCCTGCTCGACCATCTCGGCGACGTCCGACCCGGCGACCGGCTACTCGACGGCGGTTCCGGGCGCGGCGGCACCAGTTTCATGGCCAACCAGCGCTTCGGCTGCCAGGTCGACGGCGTCACCATCTCTCAATACCAGGTGGATTTCGCCAACGACCAGGCCCAGCAGCGCGGCGTCGAGGACAAAGTGCGGTTCCACTTCCGCAACATGCTCGAGACCGGCTTCGACAGCGCGTCCCGGCGCGGCATCTGGACCAACGAAACCACCATGTACGTCGACCTTTTCGAGCTGTTCGCGGAATTCTCCCGGCTGCTCGAACCCGGCGGGCGCTACGTCTGCATCACCGGTTGCTCCAACGACGTCACCGGTGGCCGCTCGTCCTCGGTCAGCTGGATCGACGCGCACTACGGCTGCATGATCCATCCGCGCGGCGAATACTTCCGCGCGCTCGCCGCCAACAACCTGGTGCCGATCAACGTCATCGATCTCACACCGGCCACGATCCCGTACTGGGAACTGCGCACCAAGTCCGAACTCGCGACCGGTGTGGAAAAACCGTTCCTGACCGCCTATCGGGAGGGGAGCTTCCAATACCTGCTGATCGCCGCCGATAAGGTGGGCCGGTGACCGATCACCAGGCTCGAGCACTGACCGACCGCGAAGCCCTGCCCGTCGAGCTCGTCGACGAGGCCGGGCGCGCGGTCGGCGCGTGCCCGGTGGCGGAGGCGCACACCGCGCCCGGGCGGCTGCATCGCGCGTTCTCGGTGCTGCTGTTCGACGAGACCGGGCGGGTGCTGTTGCAGCAGCGGGCGGCGGTGAAGACGCGGTTCCCGATGCTGTGGGCCAACACCTGTTGCGGGCATCCGGCGCCGGGTGAACCGGTCGAGGCGGCCGCGGCGGTGCGGCTCGCGGAGGAGCTCGGGCTGGCGACCACGCTCACCGAGGCGGGCGAGTTCGTCTATCAAGCGCTGGATCCGGCGACCGGGCGGGTGGAGTACGAGTGGGATCACGTGCTCGTCGGCACGCTCGTCGCGGGTGTGCCGCATCCGGATCCGGCGGAGGTCGCGGCGTTCGAGTGGGTGGCGCCCGAGGCGTTGCAGGCGGCGATGGCCGAGGATCCGGATAGCTACACGCCGTGGCTCGGGCCGGTGTTGAAGATCGCGAGCGAAGCGGGCGTCTGAGCCCCTCCCCTCAATGCTGTTCTACGACCCCAGCATTCAGCTAATTCTGGGCACTCTAAGGGAGGGCGCATCCAATGCATAGATGCGCATATCTAGGTAAAGGGATGTCTGTAACAACTGCACAGTCTCGTGCGACAACCACACTGTCCCGCCCAGGACGAACGCGTCACCCGCGTCGAGAACCTTGGGCAATTCACAGGTAGGCCACAGCGTCCCGCCAGCCCGGCAGCGGATTGTTAGTGGTGTACCGAATTTCCGGCAAGCGAGGTGTGCGATGGTCGAAGTCGAAGTCACGGATGACACGGTGAAGTTCCACGTGCTCGGTGGACATCGCCTCCTGGCGCTGCGCGACGAAGTCACCCTCGACGTGGCCGACATCAAAGAGGTGACGATCGCCGAGGTCGACCTCCGGCCCCCGTGGCTCCGCACCCCCGGGGCCTTCTTCCCCGGCGCCATCGCCGCCGGCACCTTCCGCGGCAAGGGCCGTAAAGAGTTCTGGGACACCAACTTCAAGGGCCACGCCATCCGCATCGAGCTGGCCGGCCCCGGCTACACCCGTCTGGTCGTCGATGTCGCCGACCCCGACGCCGCCCTCGCCGAACTCACCTCCGCCGTCGCCGCCTGAGCCCCTCTCCCCCGCGAACGCGGGAGCTCTCGGTGCCCGCAGCGCCTGATTTACGCTGTACGGGAGACGGAGAGGGCTGATCGACGATGACCGACATTCCGACCAAACAGTTCGTGGACCGACGCTATGTGCGGCTGGTCGCCGAGTTCGACCGGTTGTTCCGCACGCCCGAGGACGGCGGCGGGGCGCTCACGGTCTACCAGCACGGCGAGCCCGTGGTGGATGTGTGGGCCGGTTTCGCCCGGCCCGACCAGGAATGGCAGCACGACACCGTGGCCATGGCCTACTCCACCGGCAAGGGCGTCGCCTCGACGCTGCTCCATCGCCTCGCCGAACGTGATCTGCTGCACTACGATTCGCCGGTCGCCGAGTACTGGCCCGAGTTCGCCGCGGCGGGTAAAGAGCACATCACCGTGCGCGACCTGCTCACCCATCGGGCGGGCCTGCATCGGCTGCGCGGACTGCTCACCGGACCCGCCGACGGATTCCTCGACGACGCGGCCGTGACTTCGGCCCTCGCCGCCAGCCCGCCCGACCCGCGCCACCGCGTGACCAGCGGCTACCACGGCATCACCTACGGCCATCTGGTCGCCGAACTGATCCGCCGGGTCAGCGGCTCGAAATTCACCGAGCTGCTCCGCACCGAGATCGCCGAACCGCTTGGCGCCGAAGAACTCTGGTTCCGCGTCCCCGACCACGAGCGGCACCGCATCGCCCCCAACTTCCCCCGCCTCACCATCGCCGGAATGAGCTGGGAACGCAGCAGCACCCTGCTCGGCCGAACCAAATTCGCCGCGGCCGCCGACACCACCCCCGCCGGCTTCGCCGAACTCGTGTCCCACCCGCGCCTGCACGATTCGGTCATGCCCGGCGTCAACGGCGTCTTCTCCGCCCGCTCCCTGGCTCGCCTCTACGGCGCCCTCGCCAACGGCGGACAGCTCGACGGCTACCAGCTCCTGCGCCCCGAAACCATCGAAAAAGCCAGCGAACGCCAAATCTTCACCCCCGACTACGTCCTCGCCTTCCGCATCCCCTGGGCCCTCGGCTATCACGGCGTCCCCATGAAGCCCTCCAAAGCCGACCCGATCTCCGCCTTCGGCCACTTCGGTCTCGGCGGCTCCGGCGCCTTCGCCGACCCCGCCACCGGCATGTCCCTCGGCTTCGTCACCAACCGCCTCGGCGGCAAACTGACCCCCCTCGGCGATGCCCGCCTAGCCCGCCTCGGCGCCATCGCCCACAACATCGCCAAACGCGGCCGTTAAGGTCGGCGGTATGACCGTGCGGGCCGTGCTTTGGGATGTCGATGACACGCTCTTCGATTATTCGGGGTCGGATCGGGCGGGGGTGCTGCGGCATCTCGAGGTGGAGGGGTTGCTCGAGGCGCAGGGTGGGGCGGGGCCGGCGGTGCGGCGGTGGCAGGCGATCATGGAGGCGGAGTTCGTTCGATTCCTCGCCGGTGAGGTGGATATTTTCGAGCATCGGCGTTGCCGTGCCCGGGTGTTTCTGGGGGTTGAACTGTCCGACGACGAGGCGGATGCCTGGTTCAACCGCTACATCGCGCACTATCAGGACTGCTGGACGTTGTTTCCCGACGCCGCCGAAGCGCTGGTCGCGCTCGAGCCGCTGGTCCGGCAAGCGGTGCTGTCCAACTCCTCGGTGGTCAACCAGGAGCGCAAGCTCCAAACATTGGGCATCCGTTCACATTTCGAGGCAGTGCTGTGCGCCGACGAACTGGGTCACGCCAAACCGGACGCCGCTGCGTTCCACGCCGCCTGTGCCGCACTGGATTTGCCGCCCGCCGACGTCGCCTATGTCGGTGATCGTCTCGATATCGATGCGCTCGGCGCTCGGGACGCCGGCCTGACCGCCGTCTGGTTGGACCGCGCGGGCAGCGGCGTCAGCCTGCCGACCGGGGTGCTGACTATCGCGGGCCTGGCCGAGTTGCCGAAGCTGTTGCAGTTCGACAACTCCTGATCGCAGGCTAGACCCGAGCCCCCGCATTCGCCGCGGCTCGGACGTAGGTCATACGCAGGAGCAGCCCGGCAGCCAGCAGGGCATAGGCGCTGATGATCACGATGCGGACCCAGTTCGTGTCCATATACCGGACGTAATCAGGGTGCAGCGTGCCATCGGCAAGCCAGGCGGATCCGGTCTCGCGGACTGTCTCCGCCCACACGCCCCAGAACCAGATACGACTGATGAACACCGAAACCTGCAGCGCCAGACCGAACCCGACCAACCAGGTCGGCACCCCGCGCGGCCGTAGCCAGAGCAGCACCGTCCAGCCGAGCAAGCCGGCAACGCCCACCGGGATCACCGTGAGATCGGAGAGCCGCTCATACCCGCCGTCGAACGCCACCATCCGCCCCGGCTCGAGGTACTGCAACGCGCGGTGATGCATGTGCGTCATCCATGCCAGCCCCGCCCCGTACGCGCTGACCACAGCCAGCACGACCGCCACCACAGATCCCCAACGTTCACGCATGATGCCCTCCACCGTCGCCGTCCTTCAACTCACACTCCCACCTGACGACCCGACGAATCATCCTGCCGCAGCACGACTTTCCCCGTACTCCCCCAGATGTAGGCACGTCGAGTGGGACATGGGTGTGGCGTCCCGAGTGCTCAGCGAGTGGGACATGGGCGTGGCATCGCGCGGGTGGTTACTCGGTGGTGTCCCACTCGACTCGGCCGGAATGCGAGGGGCAGCAGAATGGGAGAACTGGCGGTGGTCGGCGCGATCCCGGGCGGAGTGGGTGCGTTATCCGGCTGACGCGGATCTGCTGGGCGCGTATTATTGATGGATCACCTAGGTGATGGATGAAGTGACAGGGCGCCGGCTCCTACCCCGACGCCCTGCCTATGGGGTTACCTAGCCCGCTTCATGCGGACCAGAATAATGACGAGACCGACGATCGCCGCAGTGGCTGCAAACTATGCTGCAGCGGTCGTCGGCTCATCTTTACTGTGACGCCCCATATTCACCTCCTCTCCTGACGGTGGCGGCCGGACCGACCGCCAACATTCGGAGCTGAGGTGCATTCGCACTATAGCGGTCAGCTATGACACATGTGTGCGAATTTCTCTGAATCCGATTGTCGCAGAGTGCAGTTCGCTGCCACATTGCCATCGATGGACAGTGGCGGCGTCCGTCGCGCGACGGGAGTGTCCTCCACGTGCCCCGAGCGCGCCGCCCGAAAGGTGGGACGAATCGGCGTGGTGGTGGCAGCATGGGCGCATGGAGTTGCTCGGGCTGGAACAGATTGAAGCGGCGGCGGCGAGGTTGGCGCCGGTGATGCGGCAGACGCCGATCGTGGCGTCGCGGGTGTTGTCGGAACGGGCGGGGACCGAGGTCTTCCTGAAGTGCGAGAACCTGCAGCGAACCGGGTCGTTCAAGCCGCGGGGCGCCTACAACCGCATCGCGAATCTGCCAGAGGCGGATCGCGGGCGGGGTGTGGTGGCGGCAAGTGCGGGGAATCACGCGCAGGGGGTGGCGTGGGCGGCTACCTCGTTGGGGATCGAGTCGACGGTGTTCATGCCGGCCGGTGCGTCCATCCCGAAGTTGGCCGCTACCAAGGCGTATGGGGCGCGGGTGCGGCAGGTGGGTGAGACCATCGATGAGGCGTTGGAGGCGGCGCAGGATTTCGCGGTGCGGACCGGGGCGACGTTGATCCACCCGTTCGATCACCCCGATATCGTGGCCGGGCAGGGGACGGTGGCGCAGGAGATTCTGGCGCAGCTGCCCGAGGTCGGGACGGTCCTCGTGCCGACCGGCGGCGGCGGGTTGCTGGCCGGTATCGCGATCGCGCTGCATCACCTCGCGCCGGACGTGCGGGTGATCGGGGTGCAGGCGGCCGAGGCCGCGGCCTGGCCCGAGTCGCTGACCACCGGAAAGCCGGTCCGGGTGGCGAAGATGTCGACGATGGCCGACGGTATCGCGGTGGGCTTGCCGGGTGAGGTGCCGTTCGCGCATGTCGCCGCGCACGGGCCGAGCATCGTGACGGTGGACGAGGAGGCGCTGTCCAAGGCCTTGCTGCTGTGCCTGGAGCGGGCGAAGTTGATCGTCGAACCCGCGGGCGCGGCGGCGGTGGCGGCGCTGATGAGTTGTGCCCCAGCGGAATTGGACCTGCGCGGCCCGGTGTGCGCGGTCCTGTCCGGTGGCAATATCGATCCGCTGCTGCTGACCCGGCTGATCGGGCACGGGCTCAGCGCGGCGGGCCGTTACCTCGAGCTGCGGGTCACCATTTCCGATCTGCCGGGTGCGTTGAGCAGCCTGCTGACGGTGGTCGGCAAGACCGGCGCCAGCGTGGTGGATGTCGCGCATTCCCGGACCGGTACCTGGCTGGCGGTCAACGAGGTCGAGGTGTCATTGACGCTGGAGACCCGCGGACCGGATCACCGCGGCGAAGTGCTCGACGCGCTGATCCACGCGGGATACGCAGTGCGCGTGGAGGATTAACTCCCCCACGCGTCGCTTGTCAGCACTTGCGCTTGTAGAAGTACTTCGAGTTGGCGTCCATGCCGGCCTGGGTGATCGCCACCATGCTGGTCTGGATGGTGCGCGTCACCGGCTTGCCTTCGATGGCCGCGACCGCCTGTTCGACGCCCTTCTCGCCGATCCCGCCCGGGTCCTGGGCGATCAGCGCCTGAACGGTGCCCGCTTTCAGATCCTCGACCTGCTTGGGGCTGGCGTCGAAGCCGACCAGTTTCACCTGGCCGAGTTTGTTCGCGTTGCGCAGGCCGGTGGCGGCGCCCTCGGCGGAGCTCAGGTTGGTGGCGAAGATGCCGGCCAGGTCGGGGTGGGCGGCGAGGGTGGCGGTGACGATGGAGGCGGCTTGGGCGGCTTCGTTGTTGTTGTATTGCACGCCAAGGGAAGTGATGCCAGGGAAGGCTTTGAGGGCGTCTTGGAAACCTTGGGCGCGGGCGTCGGTGGTGGAGGTGCCGGCCTTGGTGTTGATCACCAGGACCGGGCCCTTGTCGCCGATGAGTTTCGCCAGCGTTTGCGCGGCCAGTTCGCCGCCCTTCTTGTTGTCGGAGGCGATGGAGGACAGGGCGACGGAGGTGTCGTCGAGGGCGGTGTCCACCTCGACGATTTTGATGCCGGTATCGCGGGCCTGCTTCATCGGGCTGGCCATGGCGGTGGCATGGGTCGGGGCGATCAGGATGCCGCCCGGTTTGTTGGAGACGACACCGCTCAGAATCGGAGTCTGCTGTGCCGCATCGAATTTCGTGGGCGCCTGGGTGCCGAGTTCGTAGCCCAGTTCCTTGGCTTTCGCCTCCGCGCCGCACTGCATGGAAATGTAGAACGGTTCGTCGGCGACACCGGGGATCAGCACTAGTTTCTTACTGTCGCCGCCACCCGAATCACCCACGTTCCCAGTGCATCCCACCACCAGCACCCCGGCCATCAGCGCACCGGCCACCACCCCGAGTTGTTGCCTCATCCTCGAACCTCCGCATTCTTTAGATCAACGCTTTGCTACGGACCTCTACTTCCGGTCCCGCGCCCGGCGGCGAGCCTGGTCGAACCAGACCGCCGCCACGAGAACCACACTCACCGCGATGGGCTGCCAGAACACCGGCACACCCACGATCACGAAACCCTTCTTCAACACCGACGGAATGAACACCCCGATCACCGTGCCCACCACGGAGCCGACGCCGCCGAAAAGACTTGTGCCGCCGATGACTACACCGGCGATAGCGTCCAGATTGTCGGTGGTGTGGCCGCCGATCGTGGTGGTGCCGAAGTACGCCAGATTCATGAAACCCGCGAGCCCGGCGAGTAATCCGGTCATCAAGTACACCAGCACCAGATGCCGGGTGACCGCGATACCGGAGCGCCGGGCCGCCTCCTCGCTGGAGCCGATGGCGTAGGTGTAGCGGCCGAACTTGGTGGTGTGCAGTATCCACGCGGCGAGCACTGTCACCACGGTGGCGACCAGCACCAGGTTCGGGACACCACCCAGCGAGGTACCGAAACCCAGTGTGTTGCGCAGCTTGTCGGGCACCGTGCGGGTGTCGACGCCGCCGGTGATCAGCTGTGCCGCCCCGAGGGCCGCACCGAAGGTGCCGAGCGTGACGATCAGCGGCGGGATCTTGGCCTTGGCCACCAGAAGTCCGTTCAGCAGACCCCAGATGCCGCCGCCTGCTACGGCTCCCACGAAGCCGAGCCCGATGAGGCCCCACCCCGCCCCGGTCGCGTCCTCGTTCGGGCTGAGCCACTCCATGGTTTTCGCGCCGATCACCCCGGCGAAGATCAGCACCATCCCGACCGACAGGTCGATACCGGAGGTGATGATGACGAAGGTCATGCCGACCGAAAGAACCAGCAGCACAGAGGTTTCGATGAGCAGCGTCTGAAAGGTGAAACGGGTCGGGAAGGCCTCCGGTCGCATCACACTGAACACGACACACAGCCCGACCAGCACCACACCGATCCAGACGGTGCTGATGCCCAGAAGTCGTTGCAGGCCAGTGCGTTCGGGCAGATCGATACCGCCGGTGTCACCGTTGTCCACGACGCGCTCGGCCTCCTGATCGCTCACGCGGCCTCCTCCTGCGACAACGCGCCCGTCATGGCGGCGACCAGATGCTCCAAGGTGGCTTCGGCGGCGGTGAATCGGGCCACGCGCTTCCCGAGCCGCAGCACCTCGATCCGATCGGCCACCGCGAGCACCTCCGGCATGTTGTGACTGATCAGCACCACCGCGATGCCTTCGTCGCGGACCCGGCGGATGACGTCGAGCACCCGCTCACGCTGGACCACTCCGAGGGCGGCGGTCGGCTCGTCCATGAACACGACCTTGCTGGCCCACATGACAGCCCGGGCCACGGCGACGCTCTGCCGCTGCCCGCCGGAGAGCGAGCCGATCGGCACATCGGCCCGTTGCAGCGTGACCCCGAGACGCCGGAAGTGCTCCACCGCTTGGCTTCTCATCGCGGCCTTGTCCAGCATGCCGAGTTTGCCCGCGATCCCCCGGCGCACCAGCTCGCGTCCGAGGAACAGATTGGCGGCCGGATCCAGATCGGGAGCGACCGCGAGGTCCTGGTACACGGTTTCGATGCCGAGTTTGCGCGCGGCGGTCGGGGTGTTCAGCACGACCGGTTTTCCGTCCAGCAGGATGGTCCCGCCGTCGGGTTGCTCGGCGCCCGAAAGGCTTTTCACCAGAGTCGATTTGCCCGCGCCGTTGTCCCCGATCAGGGCGACGACCTCACCGGCGCGTACCTGAAAGTTGGCCCCGCGCAGTGCTTCCACGCCGCCGTACCGCTTGATCAGCCCGCGGGCTTCCAGCGCGACAGCACCACCGCCCGCTTCGGGCGACTGTTCCTCCGACGTCATCGTCAGTCCACCCCCCGTGGACTCGGCTGACCAAACGACCAGTCCATCGCCCGATCCTACGATCACCCACTCCCCCGCCGAGGGTGATTCATCGAAAGTGGACTCTCAGTGCGCCGCACCGAGTTCCAGCGCCAGCACACCGAGGATGACCAAGCCGATCCCCCCGATCTGCACGAGCGTGAGCCGTTCGCCCAAGAACAGCGCGCCGATCGTGGCGACCGCGGCCACACCGATAGCCGACCAGATGCCGTAGGCGACACCGATACTCATGCCGCGCTTCAACGCCTGAGACAGGAAGAAGAACGCCGCGCAGTAGCCGATCACCACGATGATCGACGGCACCAGCTTGCTGAACCCCTCGGACAGTTTCAGCGAGATGGTCGCGGTGATCTCGGAGACGATGGCCAGCGCCAGCAGCAGGAGGGTCATGGCCGCACATTAGCGGTCAGGCCGAGGGGTCGAACCAGTGGCGTTCGGCGCAGACGGCGGCGGCGAAGCGCTCGATCGCCTGTACTGCGTCGGTGGCGCTGTGTACGACAGCACACCGCTCGAATACCTCGTCGTGTCCGGAATCCGTCTCCACCTCGACATGCGCCGAAATCTTGATCGACTCTCCCGAGACCGCCAGCGTCAGGGACCAGTGGACATCCATTTGGTCCTGACGGATCGCACTGACGTAGAGCACGAGGTAGGCGCCGTCAGAGGGAAAGACTTGATGTATGCGGAACTCGATTTTCGGCGACTGCCTGTGCACCGCGTACCCCAGATGAATCCACAGCGAGTAGAAGGGTCCGGCTCTGGCTTCGGCGAGCGCGCGCAGCACGGATCGGAGCGTCTCCGCCTCAGAAGTCGGGGTACCGGGCACGCCCCAAGTATGCGCGCCGCGTCGACGCCACGCGTGGACGCGTGCCCGGCCCTACCCGGTGCTCAGTGCAACCAGCTGCGGAGTTCGGTTACGTCCGTGCGGATTTCGTCGAGCTGGGCGGCGACCTGGACTCCCGCGGTGCCGCCGCGGGCGTTGCGCGAGGCGATGGAGCCCTGGACGGTGAGAACTTCGCGAACCTGCGGGGTGAGAGCCGGATCGATAGCGGCGAATTCCGCGTCGGTGAGAGTGTCGAGGCCGACGCCGCGGGATTCGGCTGCCTTCACGCAGGCGCCGGCCGCTTCGTGCGCAACCCGGAACGGAACACCCTGGCGGACAAGCCATTCGGCGATATCGGTGGCGAGAGTGAAACCGGCGGGTGCGAGTTCGGCCATGCGGTCGGTGTGGAAGGTCAAGGTGGAGACCAGGCCGGCGATCGCGGGCAGCAGGAGTTCCAGCTGGGCGACCGAATCGAAGAGCGGTTCCTTGTCTTCTTGCAGATCGCGGTTGTAGGCCAGGGGCTGGGCTTTCAGGGTGGAGAGCAGACCGGTGAGGTTGCCGATGAGCCGGCCCGCCTTGCCGCGGGTCAACTCAGAGACATCCGGGTTCTTCTTCTGCGGCATGATCGAGGATCCGGTGGACCAGGCGTCGGCCAGCGTGATGTAACCGAATTCCGGTGTGCTCCAGATGATTACCTCTTCGGCCATGCGGCTCAGGTCGACGCCGATCATGGCGAGGACGAAGGCCGCTTCGGCCGCGAAGTCGCGGGAGGAGGTCGCGTCGATCGAATTCGCCGCCGAAGCATCGAAATCCAGTTCGGCCGCGATCTGCTCGGGATCCAGGCCGAGTGAGGAACCCGCCAGCGCGCCGGAACCGTACGGGGACACCGCCGCCCGCTTGTCGAAGTCACGCAGCCGATCGATATCGCGCAGCAGCGGGTGCGCGTGCGCCAGCAGGTGATGGGCCAGCAGCACGGGCTGGGCGGCCTGCAGGTGGGTCTTGCCGGGCATCACCGCATCCGGGTGCGCGGCGGCCTGGGCGACCAGCGCGTCGACCACTTCGAGCACACCGAAGGCGACGCGCCGCACGGCATCTCGCAGCCACATCCGGAACAGGGTGGCGACCTGATCGTTGCGGGAACGCCCGGCCCGCAGCCGGCCGCCGAGTTCGGTGCCGACCCGTTCGATCAGTCCGCGCTCCAGCGCACCGTGCACGTCCTCGTCGGACTCGACGGGACCGAAGGCCCCCGAATCCACGTCGGCGGCGAGCTGTTCCAGGCCGGCGAGCATGCCGGACAGGTCACCGTCGGAGAGCAGACCGGCCTTGTGCAGCACCCGGGCGTGCGCCTTGGACGCGCGAATGTCGTACGGCGCCAACACCCAATCGAAATGCGTCGACTTGCTCAGCGCCGCCATGGCCGCCGCCGGACCGGACGCGAAACGTCCACCCCAGAGCGCGCCTTCGTTGGTGCCGTGGCTGTCGCTGCTCATCGTGTGCTGTCTCCTCCGGGTCGGATTGCGGTCATCAGTAGGTGGTGGCCGATCTCGTCGGCCTCGGCGGTGGTGACGGTGCGACCGTGGCCGGTCAGGACCTCGACCGGGTCACCGGCGAAGGTGCTCCAGCCGCGACGGTCGAACCATTCGACGGGGTGCGCGCGCCCCTCCATGGGGTAGAGCAACTGCTCGAGGTCGATCCCGAGGTCCAGGTGCACGCTGTGCGCGGCGCGTTCCCCGTCCGACGCCGACTGTTCCAGCATGGTGTTCAGTCCGACCCGGCTACCCGGGGCGCTCAGGGCGACGATGTCATCCAGCAACCGATCCTGGGCGTCGGCCGGCAGATAGCGCAGCAGGCCCTCGACCAGCCAGGCGGTCGCCGCTCCTGGATCGAATCCATTGTGCTGCAATGCTTTCGGCCAATCCTGGCGCAGATCCACCGGCACCGCGCGGCGGTCGGCACGGGGCTCGTGCCCGGTCAGCGCGGCGGCTTTGAAGTCCAGCACCGCGGGCAGGTCGAGCTCGAACACGACGCTGCCTGCAGGCCAGTCCATGCGATAGGCCCGCGAGTCCAAACCCGAGGCAACCAGGACGAACTGCCGGATGCCCGCGGCTTCGGCAGCCGCGAAGTACGCGTCGAAGTAGCACGTGCGAGCGACGATACTGGCGACCAGCGGTGCATAGGACTCGGCCACACCCTGCTCGTCCGGGCCGAGTTCACCACGCACGAGCCGGGTCCATACCGGCGAACCGGCGGCGGTCACCAGGATCTCGGCGAACGGATCAGCGAACAGGGCGTCCGGCCGCCGGGTTTCCGAAGCCCGCATGGCGGCCACACCGAGCGCGGTGAGCCCCACGCTGCTGGTGATGTCCCAACTGTCGTCGTCGCTGCGCATCGCATTCGCCTTTCGGTCGTAGCCTCTCGTACGAGGCTACGACCGATACGGGAGCCTTACTTCTGGTTCAGGTCGCGGCGCGCGGCGACCTTCGAGGACAGGCCGTGAATCTGCACGAAACCCTTGGCCAGCGACTGGTCGAAGGTGTCGCCCTCGTCGTAGGTGGCCAGGTTGAAGTCGTAGAGCGACTGCTCGGAGCGACGGCCGTTGACCACCGCGGAGCCGCCGTGCAGGACCATCCGGATATCGCCGGAGACGCTCTGCTGGGTCTCGGCGATGAAGGCGTCCAGCGCGCGCTTGAGCGGGGAGAACCACAGGCCGTCGTAGGCCAGCTCGGCCCAGCGCTGCTCGACCTGACGCTTGTAGCGGCCCAGTTCGCGCTCGATGGTGACGTTTTCCAGGGCCTGGTGCGCGGTGATCAGCGCGATGGCGCCGGGGGCCTCGTAGATCTCGCGGCTCTTGATGCCGACGAGCCGGTCCTCGACCATGTCCAGGCGGCCGACGCCCTGACGGCCGGCGCGCTGGTTCAGCTCCACGATGGCCTCGAGCACGCTGACCGGCTTGCCGTCGATGGCGACCGGGACACCCTTGTCGAAGGTGATGATGAGCTCGTCGGGTGCCTCGAAGTTGACCGTCGGGTCGGCGGTGTAGTCGTAGACGTCCTTGGTCGGCGCGTTCCACAGATCCTCGAGGAAGCCGGTCTCGACGGCGCGGCCCCACACGTTCTGGTCGATGGAGAACGGCGACTTCTTGCTGACGTTGATCGGGAGCTTGTTCTCCTCGGCGAAGGCGATGGCCTTCTCCCGGGTCCAGGCGTAGTCGCGGACCGGGGCGATGACCTCGAGGTCGGGCGCGAGCGCGCCGATGCCGACCTCGAAGCGGACCTGGTCGTTGCCCTTGCCGGTGCAGCCGTGCGACACGGTGGTCGCGTTGTGGAACTTGGCCGCCTCGACCAGGTGCTTGACGATCAGCGGGCGGCTGATCGCGGAGACGAGGGGGTACTGGCCCATGTACATGGCGTTGGCCTGGATGGTGGGCAGGCAGTATTCGTCGGCGAACTCGTCGCGCGCGTCGACCACGATGGCCTCCACGGCGCCGCAGTCCAGCGCGCGCTGGCGCACCGCGTTCATGTCCTCGCCACCCTGGCCCAGATCGATGGCGACGGCCACGACCTCGGCGCCGGTCTCCTTCGCGATCCAGCTGATGGCGACGGAGGTGTCAAGCCCACCGGAGTAGGCGAGTACGACGCGCTCGGACATTTTCTCTGTGCTCCTCGAGTTGGTTTCGGTGTCGGCGCCCCCGTGCCGTTCTACAAATGATTATGCACGATGCTGCAATCCCATTCATAATCGGGGTGCGGGCTTCGCGCGTTAACCCTCGGCGGAAGTGTTCGCCTACGCGAGTTCCTCGATCTTGGCGGCCAGCTCGGCGCCGGTCAGGGGTTCGCGGGCGATGACGGCGATGGTGTCGTCGCCGGCGATGGTGCCGACGATGAACGGCAGGGAGGCGCGGTCCAGGGCGCTGGCCAAGAAGTGGGCGGCGCCGGGCGGGGTGCGCAGGACTGCGATGTTGCCGGAGGAGTCCGTGGAGACCAGCAGGTCGCCCAGCAGTTTCGAGAGGCGGTCGGTGCCGCCGGTGACGCCGCGGACGGGGCTGCCGTCCTCTGGGACCACGTAGACGCCCGCGCCGCCGTCGGCCGCGCGAAGTTTTACGGCGCCGAGTTCGTCCAGGTCACGCGACAGGGTGGCCTGGGTGGTCTCGATGCCTTCGGCGGACAGCAGCGACGCCAGTTCGGTCTGGCTGCGGACCGCGTGCGCGGACAGCAGTTCGATGATGCGGGACTGCCGTCCGGCGCGGGTGCGGGCGATGGTCAACGCGCATCACCGCGTTTCGCCAGCAGCCAGACCAGCAGCGCCTTCTGCGCGTGCAGGCGGTTCTCGGCTTCGTCCCAGACGACGCTGTGCGGCCCGTCGATCACCTCGTCGGTGATCTCCTCGCCGCGGTGCGCCGGAAGACAGTGCAGCACAGCGACATCCGACTGCGCCCGGGCGACCAGGTCGGCGTTGAGCTGGAACGGGCGGAACGGGCCGACGCGGTCCAGGCCGTCGTTTTCCTGCCCCATCGAGGTCCAGCAGTCGGTGACCAGCGCGTCGGCCCCTTCGGCGGCGGCGTCCGGGTCACCGGTGAGGGTGATGGTCGCGCCGGTCTCGGCGGCGCGCTTGCGGGCGGCCTCCAGGATCCACGGCAGCGGTTCGAAACCCGCTGGGGCGGCGATGGTTACGTTCAAGCCCGCGGTGACGCCGCCGAGCAGCAGCGAGTGCGCCATGTTGTTGGCGCCGTCGCCGAAGTAGGTGAGGTTGCGGCCCGCGAGGTCGCCCTTTTGCTCCTTCAGCGTCATCAGGTCGGCCAGCACCTGACACGGATGGAACTCGTTGGACAGCGCGTTCACCACGGGAACCGTTGCGGCCGGGGCCATTTCGTCCAGGCGCGCCTGTTCGAAGGTGCGCCAGACGATGGCGTCGACGTAGCGGGAGAGCACACGGCCGGTGTCGGCGAGGGTTTCCTCGCGGCCCAGCTGGGTGTCGCGCCCGTCGACGACGACGGCGTGGCCGCCGAGCTGGGCGATGCCGACCTCGAAGGAGAACCGGGTGCGGGTGGAGTTCTTCTCGAAGATCACACCCACGCCGCGCGGCCCGTCCAGTGGACGGTGCGCGAACGGCGACTTCTTCAGTTCGGCTGCGAGGGCGAGGATCTCGGCCTGCTCGACGGGGGTGACATCGTCATCCCGTAGGAAATGCCTGAGCTCGGTCATTTGGTTCCCTTCGCGTCTTCGACCGCACCGTCGAGAATCTCGGGCAGGTCGGCGACGAAGTTGTCGGCCTGGGTCTCGGTGAGCACCAGCGGGGGCGCGAGGCGGATGGTATCGGGCTTGGGGGCGTTGATCAGGTATCCGGCGGCCCGGGCGCGAACCTCGACCTCGGCCGAAATGTCTTGGGTCAGTCCGATTCCCAGCAGCAGACCGGCGCCGCGCACGTGGTCGATCAGCGGATGGTCCAGCCCTTCGATGCCGTCGACGATGTGCTTGCCCAGCGCTTCCACATGGGCGAGCAGGTCTTCGGAGTCGATGGTGCGCAGCACCGCCAGCGCCGCCGCCGCGCACACGGCATTGCCGCCGAACGTGGTGCCGTGCAGGCCCGGGGTGAGCAGGTCCGCAGCCGGTCCGGTGGCCAGCACCGCGCCGATGGGCAGGCCGCCGCCGAGGCCCTTCGCGAGGGTGATCACGTCCGGCACGATGCCGAAAGCCTGGTGCGCGTAGAACTTTCCGCACCGGCCGATGCCGGTCTGCACCTCGTCGAGCACCAGCAGCGCGCCGTGGCGGGCGGTGATCTCCCGGGCCCGGGCCAGGTAATCCATCGGGGGCACGATGACGCCGCTCTCCCCCATGATCGGCTCCAAGAACACCGCGGCGGTGTCGGAATCGACCACCGCTTCGAGGGCGTCCGCGTCGCCGTAGGGCACGTGCACGACACCGGGCGGCATCGGCTCGAACGGCGCGCGCTTGGCGGGCTGACCCGTCAGCGCCAGCGAACCCATGGTCCGGCCGTGGAAAGCTTCCTGGCAGGCAACGATTTTGGTGCGCCCGGTCAGCCGCGCGATCTTGAACGCCGCCTCGTTGGCCTCGGTGCCGGAGTTACAGAAGAACGCCCGCCCGTGACCGTCGCCGAAGTGCGACAACAACTTTTCGGCCAGCTCCAGCGCCGGCTCGGTGACATACAGGTTCGAGGTGTGCCCGAGCGTGCCGAGCTGGCCGGTGACCGCCTCGATGATCGCCGGATGCCCGTGGCCGAGCGAATTCACCGCGATACCGCCGAGGAAATCGAGGTAGCGCTTGCCGTCGGCGTCGTAGACCACCGCGCCCGAGCCGCGCACCAGCGCGACCTTCGGGGTGCCGTAGTTGTTCATCATCACGGTGTTCCACCGCGACTGCATTTCTTCGACAGTGCTCATGATTTCGTTCCGTCCGGTGCGCCGGCAGGCGTCACCATTGTTCCGATTCCTTCTCCGGTGAACAGTTCCAGCAGCACCGAGTGCGGCACCCGTCCGTCGATGACGTGCGCGGTCGGCACCCCGCCCTCGACGGCGCGCAGACAGGCCTCCATCTTCGGCACCATGCCCGCATCCAGCCGCGGCAGCAGCTTCGCCAGCTCGTCGGCGTCGATGCGCGAGGTCAGCGAGGAGCGGTCCGGCCAATCGGTGTACAGGCCTTCGACGTCGGTCAGCACCACCAGCTTTTCCGCACCGATGCCCTCGGCGAGCGCGGCCGCCGCGGTGTCGGCGTTGATGTTGTGCACCACACCGCCGGCGTCGGGGGCGATGGTGGAGACCACCGGAATCCGGCCCGCCGCAATGAGATCCAGCACCGCGTCCGGGTTGACCGAGGTGACGTCGCCGACCAGGCCGATATCGGTGGCGATGCCTTCCACGTCGACGGTGCGGCGCGTCGCGGTGAACAGGTGTGCGTCCTCCCCGGAGATACCGACCGCGTACGGGCCGTGCGCGTTGATCAAGCCCACCAGTTCCCGGCCGACCTGACCGAACAGCACCATCCGCACCACATCCATCACCTCGGGTGTGGTGACCCGGAAGCCGCCGCGGAATTCTCCTTGCAGGCCGAGCTTTTTCAGCATCGCGCTGATCTGCGGACCACCGCCGTGCACCACCACCGGGTGCACGCCGACGGTGCGCAGGAACGCCATGTCGGCGGCGAAGGCGCGCTTGAGGTCATCGTCGATCATGGCGTTGCCGCCGTACTTCACGACGACGATCTTGTCGCGGAACTTCTGCAACCAGGGCAGGGCATCGGCTAGGACGTGCGCCTTGTCCAAGGCCGAAAGGTTGTGCAGCACATCGGTCATGAGCTGTATGCCGAGTTCTCTTCGACGTAGCCGTGGGAGAGGTCGGTGGTGCGCACCATCGCCTCACCGGTACCGACGTTCAGTTCGACGAGCACCTCGATGTCCTCGCCGGACAGGTCGACCTCACGCGCTCCCGGAGCGCCGACGCTGTCGACGCAGACCGGATTACCGTTGAACGACACCGAGATCCGGTTCGCGTCCAGGGTGATCGGGGCGATGCCGACGGCGGCGAGCACCCGGCCCCAGTTCGGGTCGGAGCCGAAAAGCGCTGTCTTGACCAGGCTGTCGCGGGCGATGGCACGCGCCGCGATCAGTGCCTCGTCCTCGCTGACCGCACCCTTGACGTAGACCCGCACCCGCTTGGTGACGCCCTCCGCGTCGGCCATCAGCTGCGTCGCCAGGTCGTCGCAGACCGCGAGCACCGCGGCGTCGAGCTCCTCCTGCGACGGCGTGACGGCGCTGGCGCCGTTGGCCTGCAGCAGCACGGTGTCGTTGGTCGAGCAGGAGCCGTCCACGTCGAGCCGGTCGAAGGTGAGCCGGGTCGCCTTGCGCAGCGCGGAATCCAGCTGCTCGGGCGTGGCGACGGCATCGGTGGTGAGCACGACCAGCATGGTGGCCAGCGACGGGGCGAGCATGCCCGCGCCCTTGGCCATGCCGCCCACGTTCCACTTGTCCTTGTGGTGGAACGCGGCTTCCTTCGGCACGGTGTCGGTGGTCATGATGGCGTGCGCGGCGTCGGTGCCGCCGGAGATGCCGCCGCCCATTTCATGCACGATCTCGGTGATGCCGGGGAGCAGCTTGTCCATCGGGAGCCGGTCACCGATCAAACCCGTTGAGCAGACCGCGATCTCGCCCGCGCCGGTCTCGGCGCCCCAGTTGCTCAAGACTTTTGCCAATTCTTCGGCGGTCTGGTGGGTGTCCTGGAAGCCGCCGGGGCCCGTGCAGGCGTTCGCCCCACCAGAATTGAGAATGACGGCGCGCAACCGGCCGGAGGTCAGCACCTGCTGCGACCACAGCACCGGCGCGGCCTTCACCTGGTTGCGGGTGAACACGCCGGCCGCCGCGAATTCGGGGCCCTCGTTGAGCACGAGCGCCAGATCCGGCTTGCCGCTGGCCTTGATGCCCGCGGCGATACCCGCCGCCCGGAAGCCGAGCGGGGCGGTCACGCCCTGGTTCCGAACCAGCTTGCCAGAGTTGGTTTCGGTCGTCGTCACGGTGCCACTCCTACGGTGGAAAGTCCTTCGGTCTCTTCGAATCCGAGGGCCAGGTTCATGGATTGCACCGCGGCGCCCGCGGTGCCCTTGGTCAAGTTGTCGATCGCGCCGACCACCACGAGCAGACCCGCGTCGGCGTCCACCGCCACCTGCAAGGTGATGGCGTTGGAGCCGAGCACCGAACCGGTCTGCGGCAGCACACCTTCGGGCAGCAAGTGCACGAAAGGTTCGTCGGCGTAAGCCTTTTCGTAGACCGCACGGGCCTCCGCCGCGTCCACGGTGGTGCGCGCGGTGCAGGTCGCCAGGATGCCGCGCGGCATCGGGGCGAGCACGGGGGTGAACGACACCGCGACGTCTTGGCCGCCGGCTGCCTTCAGGTTCTGCGCGATCTCGGGGGTGTGCCGGTGCGCGCCCGCGATGCTGTACGCGCGGACCGAGCCCATCACCTCCGAGCCCAGCAGGCTCACATCGAGTTTGCGGCCCGCGCCCGACGTGCCGCTCACCGCGACGACGTGCACCGACGGCTCGATGATGCCCGCGGCGATGGCGGGCGCCAGTGCCACACTCGACACCGTCGGGTAGCAGCCGGGGACGGCGATCCGTTTCGCGCCGCGCAAAGACTCACGGCCGCCCGGCAATTCGGGCAGACCGTAGGGCCAGGTGCCGGCATGCGCGCTGCCGTAGTACTTCCCCCACGCGGCGGCATCCCGCAGCCGGAAATCCGCGCCACAGTCGATGATCACGGTCGACTCCGGCAGCGCCTCGGCGATGACAGCGGACTGGCCGTGCGGCAGTCCCAGGAAGACCACGTCGTGCCCGGCGAGTTCCTCGACGGTGGTCGGGCCGAGCACGCGGTCGGCCAGTGGCAGCAGATGCGGCTGGTGCGCGCCCAGCGTGGTTCCGGCGTTCGACCCCGCGGTCAGCGCCCCGATCTCGAGGCGCCCGTCTCGGTATCGGGGATGCGCCAGGAGTAGTCGGAGTACTTCACCGCCCGCGTATCCGCTCGCACCCGCGACGGCGACCCTTATTACGGATCCACCAGAGGAATCAGCCATGAAATGATTATGCATGATCATGCAAGCTCATTCATACTCGGGGCTCGACGGCTTCTAGATTCCCCCGGCCGATCACCCGGGCGATCAGCGGAAACAGCAGCACCGTCGTCGCGCCGGCGGCCACCAGTACCGAGGCCAGATCCGCATCCATCAAACCCGAACTCGTCGCCACCTGGGTAACCGCGACGATGATCGGCAAACCGGTCGCCGCGTACAGCGCCAATTGCGCCCGCTCCTTCGGGGTCGGCAGGTTCTCGCCGTGCGGGACGAACCGCTCGCTCAGCCACACCGGCACGCCGCGGGCGATCGCGATCGACAGCACGAACAGCACCCACAGCACCGGGCTGCTCAGCACGGCGGAAATATCGATACCCATCCCCGAGACCACGAAGAACACCGGGATCAGGATGCCGAACCCGATCGTCTCCAGCGCGGTCTCCACCTCCGGATGCGCGCCGGCGATCATCCCGCGCAGCACCACACCCGCCGCGAACGCGCCCAGCACCACATCGAGGTCGAAAGTCTCCGCGACCGCCATCAGCACCAACAGCAGGAGGAACACTCCGCGCACCGGCAGTTGCGAGGTGCCGCCGTTCATCCCGCCCAGAAGCCGGCTCAGCCACGGCGCGTTCTGGACGATGCGCTGCGGCACGAACCCGATCCACGCCGTGGCGACCGCGAAGAGCAGCAGCACCACGACCGCGGCCAGCGGACTGCGGCTGGTCAGCAGCACCGACATCGCCACAATCGGACCCAACTCGCCTACCGCGCCGTGCGCCAGCACCGCCCGGCCCAGCGGCTGATCCAGGAATCCGGCCTGCTTCACGATCGGCAGCAGCGTCCCGAGCGCCGTCGAGGTCATCGCGATGGCGACCGCGACCTTGGCGGTGAACCCCGCATCCGCGCCGGACTCGGCCAGCACCGCGACACTCACCAGCAAGAACGCGAAAACCAGGCAGCCCGCCCAGACCAGCCACGCGGTGTGCCCCGGCTTGCCGCGCAACAACTTCGGATCGAGCTCGTAGCCGGCGAGCAGGAACAGCATCCCGAGCCCCAACTCGCTGAGCAGATCGACACCGCCGTCCGTGCCCGCCCAGTGCAGCGCGTTCGGACCGATGATCGCGCCGAGGAGCAGCAGGATCACGACGTCAGGGATATAGCCGCGCAATAACCGCGACGCGATTGGACCGATGACAGCGATCAAGGCAATCAAGAACAGGGAGGTGATAGCCGTAGGGTGCACTGCGTCATGAGCCGCGCTGAGCAGGTCCATTGACCAATATTGGCATAGAGGTTCGAGAATTCGGCGGCTCCCACATCAGGCTGTGACATAGATTCACCAATAGATAGCCCCCAGGGTTGTACTTCTCTCGCGTGCGAAAGATCTCGCTGCGGCCGGTTCCGCCGCGTTGCGCCGCCGCAGACAGGCGATGCGTTCAGATCAGTGCCGCGGGCTGGATACCCAGAAGGTCCGCGAGGCCGGAGGCGCCGTGCGGGGTGACGCGGACAGCGCGGCCGGTGCCGCTGCGCTGGACCCAGTCGAGGTCGCGGAGGCGGCGGCAGAGGTGTGCGCCGGCCGCGCCGCCGAGGTGGGTGCGGCGTTCGGTCCAGTCCAGGCAGGGTTTTGCGAGGGGGCGGCGGGTTTTCCGGAGTTCGGCCGGGTCCACGCCGAGTGGGCCGGTGAGCCAGGTCAGGCCGGGGTCGGTGAGGGCGAAGCCGGTGGCCGGGTCGAGCAGGTCGCGGGCGATCATGGCGTCGGTGATGACTACGCCGAGGCGGCCGGCGAGGTGGTCGTAGCAGGTGCGGCCGCGAGCCAGGGCCTCCGACGCGGTGGCCGCGCGTAGCGAGGACACCCTGGGCTTTTGCGGTTCGAGGTGTCCGACCATCGCTTCGAGGAGTTCGGCGACCCGGGCGTCGGCCAGTTGCACGTAGCGGTGTCGGCCCTGGCGGCGTTCGGCCAGCAGCCCGCCCGACAGCAGGCGGTTCAGATGTTCGGTCGTGGTCGACGGGGCGACGCCGGCGTGGCGCGCCAATTCGCCTGCGGTCCAGGCGCGTCCGTCGAGCAGCGCCAGGCAGATTTCGGCTCGGGTGGAGTCGGCCAGCAGGGCGGCCAGTCCGGCCAGGTCAGCGCCGCGGGTTTGCATGCACCCAGGATGCGCCGCCGACGTTTCGGCCGCCACCGAAACAACGGCGGTCTACCTTCACGGCATGAACGCGACACTGCCGCTGATCACCGAGCCTGCGCGGGTACGCGAGGTACTCGCCCACTGCCCCATGCCTCCGGTCGATCGAGGCGCGACGACCGGGATCGCCTGGCTGCGAGCCCAGGTTCCGCGCTTCAGCAACGACGATGAGCATCGGCGCAGGCGCGCGCTGGTGGTCGCGGAATTGGAAAGGCTCGAACCGGATTCGCTGCGGATCGCGGCGCGGGCCGCAGACGGGCGATTGGCGCACGTCCGAGTGCTCGCCGACGCGCTCGGGCTGCACGGCATTTCCGCCGAGGCGGTGGAACTCGTTGCCGCACACTATCAACCGCACACACCCGATAATCCGGCCGCGGATCGAGCAGTTGAGGATCTCGTCGCGGCCTGCGGCGGTAGTGCCGATGAAGCGACAGCAGCCCGGATCTCCCTGCTCGTGCAAGCCTGCCAGGCAACAACCGACCTGCTCGCGAACGCCCGCATGCTGCATGACCAGATATCCGAGAATGATTGGGCTGCCGCGGTTCTCGCACGCACAATGGCTCACAATCCGCCGGTACGACGGACCCGCCGCATCGTCGATGGAGAACTGGTCGAACTCGACCTGACACAGGATGGACTTGGTTTCGGCTCGGGTCCGCACGAATGCCCGGGCCAGGCACACGCGCTGGCCATCGCAGCCGGGATCCTCGAGGCCCGCGCCTGACCAACAGCCACCCCTCCGCGAGCCACAGCGCGAAACCGACGAACTCGGTCGCGGCGCTGACGGCGAATGCACGGGCCATGCGCAAGCACTGACCATCGCAGCCATATTCGGGAGACCCCAAACCCGTGACCTCCGCCGAACCACAGCCCCGTGCACGACTTGGTTTCTGGCTGACCGACCCCTGCCAGCCCTTCGCGATGTATCTCCCCACCCGAGCCACAGCGGGTTATGGGCCCCGCGCTCGCCGCGAATGCCCATGGGCGACACACCGACTGGCTATCACAGACATCCCAACTGTCGCGCCGAAGACTGACACCGCTTCCGACTTCGTAGGCATTTCCTCACAGCAGAAGGTAGACACAATGGCCTCCAAGGCGACCATCTTTCGCGAGCTGCACCATCGTGGTCAGCCGCTCGTCCTGCCCAATGCCTGGGACTTCGCGTCGGCGGCAATGCTTGCGGCCGAAGGCTTTCCGGCGGTCGGTACCACCAGTCTCGGGGTGGCGGCGGGTGCCGGGCTTCCCGATGGCACGGGTGCTACTCGCGACGAAACCTTGCTCCTGGCAACGTGTCTCAGTCGACTGGAAGTGCCGGTGACCGTAGATATCGAAGGTGGGTTCAGCGAAGACCCCAGTGAGGTTGCCGAATTCGCCTGGCAGCTGGCCGGACTCGGAATCGCTGGTGTCAATCTGGAGGACGGGCGCTCGGACACTGCGCTGGCTGATCCCGGCCAGCAAGCGGAATTGATCGCGGCGATCAAAGCTCGCGCACCCGAGTTGTTCATCAACGCGCGCGTCGACACCCACTGGCTCGGGCTGGATCCCGACTCCACCCTCGGCCGTGTCGCGCAGTACGAAAAATCGGGCGCAGACGGCATTTTCGTCCCCGGGTTGACCGATCCGGAGCAGATCCGGACGGTGGTCCGCGCGACCCACCTCCCGCTCAACGTCCTCTACTCGAGCACCGGCCCCTCGGTCGCCGAACTCTCGGGCTTGGGTGTCCGCCGCATCAGCACCGGATCGCTGCTCTACCGAGCCGCTCTCGCAGCGACCCTCGACGCGGCGCGCGCTGTCCGCGACGGGGGCGCGGTGCCCACCGGAATCCCGAGTTATGGCGGCATCCAGGCGTTCACCCCGCGGTAGGCGCGTCGCGCAGACACTTTGCTGCCCGTCGGACGGCGCACCTGACAGCATCAGCGACCGCGTGCCTCCGCATGAACGCGGATGGGCCGGGCAGCCCGTGTGGTTCCCCGGTTCCCGCGCATTCCTCCAGTAATCTCGAATCCGGTTCGGGCGCAAAGGCTGTGCCCCTATAGGGAGGACAGCTATGCGACTGGTTCTGGTGGGGCCGCCTGGTGCGGGTAAAGGGACGCAAGCCGAGATCCTTTGTGAGCGGATCAATATTCCGCAGATTTCGACCGGGGAAATGTTGCGCGCCGCGCAGGCTGCTGGTGAGCTGCCCGAGCATTTGGGGCGGCAGATGTCCGAGGGTGGGTTGCTGCCGGATGAGGTGGTGCTCGAGTTGATCGGCAAGCGGCTGACCGAGGCGGATTGCCGGTCGGGGTTTTTGCTGGACGGCTTTCCGCGGACCGAGACGCAGGCCACCGGGCTGGATCGAATTCTCGAAAAGCAGGGCGCCGCGATCGATCTGGTGGTGGCGCTGGAAGTGCCGGCGGAGCGGTTGATCGAGCGTGCCGTTTATCGCCGTGCGGACAAACGCACCGGGAAGATCTACCACCTGAAATCCAATCCGCCGCCGGCGGGCGCGGAGCTGGAACATCGTTCCGATGATCACGAGGATGTCGTGCGGCAGCGCATCGAAAACTATGCGGCGATGACGGCGGAATTGCTCCCCTTCTACGAAAAGCGCGGAGTGCTGCGACGCGTGGACGGGGTGGGCGACGTGCAGGCAGTCGCGGAACGGGTGCGGGCGGTACTACCGCCGGCCTGAGCATCGAACCGGGTCCGCGAGTGGGCGCGGCGTGCCGGACCCGGAAACCGCAGGGGGCCGTGGGTTAATGAGCGAATGGTGATCCGCTGGATTGTTGCCACCCTCGGGTTGGCACTGGCCGCGTTGCTGGCGTCCATCACGTTCGTGATCGCCTGGGCCGATATTCCGCCACGCCTGATCCCGCTCTCACTGCTGGTCAGCAACTTCGGACTGTATTTGCTTCCGGTCGGCCTACTGGGGCTCGGAATCAGCGCGATCCTCTTGCAGCAGCGCAATGCCAGGGTATTGCGGATAGTCGGCAAGCTGGTCGGAATCGTGTGCGTGATAGCGATGATCGCCGCCTGCTTTCCGCTTGTCGCCTCGTGGCGGGAGGCGCACCGGCGTGGCGCGGAATTGTCGGTGCTGGATTACCTCACCGGCGGGTCGAATTCCGGTAAGCCGATGGAATCGATGTCTACTACCTACGCGACCGTCGACGGCACCAATTTGCTGCTGGATCCGAAACTTCCGTCCCGCGCCGCGGAAAGTCCGCGCCCGGCGGTGGTGTGGGTGCACGGCGGGGGCTGGTCCGAGGGTGATCGGGGCGAAGCGCCGCGGTGGCACAAGTGGCTCAACGACAAGGGCTATGCGGTGTTCGCCATCGAATACCGGCTCGCGCCCCCGCCGCGCTGGAATCAGGCGCCCGGTGACGTGAAATGCGCGGTGGGCTGGGTCAAGCAGCACGCGCGGGAGTTCGGCGTGGATCCGGAGCGAGTGATGCTGGCCGGCGGCTCGGCGGGCGGGAACCTCGCCCTGCTGGGCGGATACGCCGACGACCGGGTGCCGCCGAGCTGCCCGGTGGGCGACACCTCGGTGCGCGCGGTCGCCGCGTTCTATCCGCCGGCCGACCTGGCCCTCGGCTACCGCGACTCCGGCGATCCGGAGTACGCGCGAAAAGCGTTGCGGGACTATATCGGTGGTACGCCGGAGGAGTTCCCGGACCGATACGCCGCCGCCTCACCGATCACCTATGTCCGGCCCGGCGTGCCGCCCACCCTCCTCCTGCACGGGACCCGGGACCACATCGTCGCCTACGCGCAATCGGCGCTGCTGGCGGAAAAGCTGAAAACCGCAGGGGTGCAGCATGATCTGCTGCCGATCCCCTACGGCGACCACGTCTACGACTTCAGCTGGGGTGACTGGGGCACCCAGATCTCCCGTCAGGTGTTCGCCCGATTCCTCGACCGCCATTTCCCGGCGGCCTGACCGTCACTTCCGCACGACGCGCTCGCCCTCGCCCGGCTTCCAGATGGTGATCGCGAGCTGGTTGTCGGCGGCCTCGATACACGATGCGCCGGTGAGGTCGGCGACGTAGAAGTGGTCGAACTCCTCGCCGCGAATGTCGAAACCCGATTCGTCGAACAGGTCCTGGGCGAATCGGGCGTGTACCTGCTTGTCCTGTAGGTCGGTGACGGCGCCGAAGAGTTTCACGTCGCCGTCGCCGACCATGGGATCGATGGTGGCGGTGTGCAGACAGAACCGGGGGTCGCGCTCCAGGTCCTTGAACTTCGTGGTGTTCGGCATGCCCGCGAGCACCAGCATGCCGTCGAAGAGCCGCGGTTCGATCGGGCTGATACGCGGGGAACCGTCGGCGCGGACGGTGCCGAGCATGCAGAGGTTGTCGGTCGCTTTGTGCCGACTCGAGAACAGGGCCGCGATTTTCGGTGCTTCCTGGACGAACTCGCTCCAAACGGTCATGTCAGCAACGCTACGAGCCAACCTTGACATCTACTGTCAAGTTTTCCGGATAATCTCGAAACCATGCGTGCGAGCCGATTGGTGCAACTTCTCCTGCTGCTGCAGACCCGCGGCAGGGTCACCGCTCCGGAGCTGGCCGCGGCGCTGGAGGTCTCGGTGCGGACGGTATATCGCGACGTAGAGGCGCTGTCGGAGGCGGGAGTTCCGGTGTACAGCGAGCCGGGGCGGCTGGGCGGTATCCGGCTGGTCGACGGTTACCGGACGCGGTTGACCGGGTTGACCTCGGAGGAAGCCGACGCGGTGCTGCTCGCCGGACTCCCCGGCGCGGCCGCCGACCTCGGACTGGGCACGGTGCTCGCGACCGCGCAGCTCAAGGTGCTCGCCGCCCTGCCGCCGGAACTGCGCGGGCGAGCCACCCGGGTCGCCGAGCGCGTGCATATCGATGTGCCCGGCTGGTTCCATCGCCCCGAGGAGACACCGACCCTGGCCACCATCGCCGACGCACTGTGGCACGACCGCAGGCTGCAGGTGACCTACGGACGCAAGGACCGGGAGGTCGAACGCCTGCTCGATCCGCTCGGGCTGGTGCTCAAAGCGGGTACCTGGTATCTGGTCGCCCGTCATCGCCACGACATCCGCTCCTACCGGGTCGGCCGGATCACGGTCGCCGAGCAGACCGATGAATATTTCACCCGCCCAGAGGATTTCGATCTCGCCGCACATTGGGCCGAGGCACAGGAAGGCTTCGCGCAATCCATGCTGCGCGTACGCGCCCGCTGCCGCGTCCGGGCCGATCACATTCGACTACTCCGGCTGAGTTTCGAACCCGCCGCCGTCACTGCGGCTTTGGCGTCGATGAGCGAACCGGACGCGGACGACTGGGTCGAGGTGGAACTCGCCTCCGAATCGTATCCCGTTCTAGTGCACAGTATTCTGCCGCTCGGCGCCGGTGCGGAGATCCTCGATCCGCCGGAGCTGCGCGCCCAGCTCGCCGCGATCGCCGCTGGCATGGCAGACAACTACCGCCAGTAACCGGCATGCCGACAGTAGAGGTGTTAGGACCGTCTCGTTCCTAAGTATCTGGCATTCTCGGATTCATGTTGGAAACCTCGGCGCGACTACTGAAACTGCTGGCCCTGCTGCAGACCCACCGCGATTGGACCGGCACCGAGCTCTCCGAACGGCTCGGCGTCACCGGGCGCACCGTGCGCCGCGATGTGGAGCGGCTGCGGGAACTCGGTTATCCGGTGCACGCCAACCAGGGCACGGCCGGATATCGGCTGGGTGCCGGTGCCGCGCTGCCCCCGCTGCTGCTCGACGACGAGGAGGCGGTGGCGGTCGCGGTGAGTCTGCGCGGCGCGTCCGATGGCAGTGTCGCCGGTATCGAGGAGGCGGCGGTGCGGGCGCTGAGCAAGCTGGAGCAGGTGCTGCCGCCGCGATTGCGGCATCGCGTTCGCACGCTCCGGGGCGCGACCGTCCGGGTCGGCACACCGCGAGCGACCGTGGAACCGGACACGTTGATGGCCATCGCCGAGGCCTGCCAGCGCCGGGAGCAACTGCGTTTCGACTACCGTGCGCACGGCGGTGCCAGCGGTATCCGAAAAGTGGAGCCGCACAGCCTCGTTCACTTCAGCCGCCACTGGTACCTGGTGGCCTGGGATGTCGATCGCGGAGACTGGCGCACGTTCCGGGTGGATCGGCTGACCCCGCGCATACCGACCGGTCCCCGTTTCACGCCGCGGGAACTGCCGGAAACCGATGTGGCGACCTACCTTTCGCGCCAGCTGTCCGTGCGTACCTGGCCGTATCAGGCGACGGTGCTGCTGCACGTGTCCGCGGATGACGCCAGCGCCCGGGTGTGGCCGGGGATGGGTGTGGTCGAGGCGTTCGACGAGCACAGCTGCCGCCTGCACGTCGGCGCCGATACGCCCGAAGCCCTGGTCTGGATGATCGCGTCCTCCGATCTCGACTTCACCCTGCTCACCGGCCCGCCCGAACTCGTCGCGGCGCTGCGCCGGCAGGCCGAGCGCTGCTCGGGCGCGGTGCGCGAGTTCCCGGAGTAGCCTTCGCGTCGCTGAATCCGGCGGCGGCGGAGGAAATCCCCACTACGATGGAACCCGACGACAGCTTCCGGACTGGGAGGCGCATTGTTCGAGAAATTCACCGATCGAGCTCGCCGCGTAGTGGTGCTCGCGCAAGAAGAGGCGCGCGCGCTCAACCATCACTTCATCGGGGCCGAGCATCTACTCGTCGCGGTGCTGCGGGAAGCGGAATCCGAAGAGAACTCGCCAACCGCCAAAGCGCTGCACCTGCACGGGTATACGCCATCGGCCGCGGTCGAACGAGTCGGGCTGCAACCCGACACCGGCTCCGAAGCCGCACCGGAGTTCCTACCCTTCACCGACGGAGCCAAGGAAGCGTTGCAGGCCTCGCTGCGCGAATCGATAGCGCTGGGTCACACCGCGATCACGCCGGACCACGTGCTGCTGGGCATCATTCGCAGCGAGTCCGCGCACGTCGACTCCCCCGCCGCCGCGGCCATCACCACACTCGGGCTCACCGCCGAGGACCTGCGCCATCCCGTCGGGCCGAGCCGCCTGCAGCTCGCACCGCTGGTCCGGACAGCATTCCTGCATGCGAACGACGAGGCCGTCCGGGCTGGTAGCGAGGTCGTGGGCGCAGAGCACCTGCTGCTCGGCCTACTCGACGCCGACCCGGAACTGGCCAAACGCGTCTTCGGGGCGCTCGGCGTGGACACCGACGAGGTCACCGCGAAGGTCCGCGGCATCGTCACCGGTACCGACTAGGGCTTCCAGTCCAGCACCGGCGCCATGGCTTTCACCTGCGCGGAGGCCGGAACCAGCCGGAGCAACGAGTCGCGCAACCAGGCCAGCGGCGCCCACGAAAGCTGGGCGACCATCCCTGCCCGGTTCGAGCGGGCGGCGATCATTTGCGTTCGAGGTCGGCGCAGCTCGTCGTATCGGGCGAGGTTTCCACCCTCCCGCATGACCTTGGCCAGCACGACCGCGTCTTCCAAGGCTTGGCAACCACCCTGCCCGAGGTTCGGCGTCATAGCGTGCGCGGCGTCTCCGAGCAGCGCGATACGTTCGGCCACAAAGGTTTTCAGGGGCGGTAAGTAGTAGAGATCATTCTGCAGGACAGCGGATGCCTCGGCGGCCTCGAGCAAGCTCGGGATCGGCGCGTGCCAGGACCCGAAGCGGCGTTTCAGTTCCTCGAGGCCGTCGGTTTTCGTCCCCGCGGGCAGATTCGCGGTGGCGTAACAGTAGACGCGGCCATCGCCGAGTGGCGTGAAGCCGAATCGTTCGCCGTGGCCCCAGGTTTCACCGAGGTCGTCCATCGGCTGGGTGGGAGTCAACACCATGCGCCAGGCAGTCGCACCGGCATACTTCGGGGTGATCTGGCCGCACACCGCGCGCCGGACAACGCTGTTGATGCCGTCCGCACCGACAACCAGGTCACCGGTGGAGGTGCCCTCGGAATGTTCCACGCTGCCGCCGGAGTGCGCCTCCGTCACCGAAATGCCGGTGCGCACCGCGTCTTCCGGGATCGCACGCCGGAGAATGTCGACCAGATCTGCGCGATGCACCATGACCGGCAAGCCGTACCGGTCTCGAATAGCGGCTGTGTCAGGGCGGGCCAGCCAGCCGCCCTTGCTGTTCCGGATCCCGACGGCGCCGTGCTCGCGCGCGTGCGCCCGCGCCTCGTCACCGAGACCGAGAGTATCCAGCGCTCGAAGAGCATTGGGAAACAACGACAATCCCGCACCGACCTCGGTGATCTCCGGCGCCCGCTCCAGCACCTCGACATCCCAGCCCTGCCGGTGGAACGCCACAGCGGTGGCCAGTCCACCGATACCGCCGCCGACGATGATCACCTTCGACATCGCAATCCCCACTCTCTCCAGCACGTCGACCGAGCGTATGCCGACCGTCCGGAATGCGGTACCAGCAGCCCGGTGGTACCCGGGGTCAGAAGAAGGTGTGGACGAGGTCTACTACGCGGGGACGGCGGGCGTCCGCGTCGTCGATGACGGGGATCAGGCGCCACTTGTCGAAAGCGGTACAGGGGTGCGAGAGGCCGAGGCGCAGTACCGTGCCGACCGGGAGGTCGTCGGCGGTAGCGTTCGGCATCCGGAGGAAGGCGTGCTGGTCGGCGAGCTTGCCGATGGCCATCGAGTCGAGCATGCCATCCACACCGGAAAGGTCTTGCGTCACAACATGTTGCGGTACCGGAAGCCCTGAATCGAAGGGCACGTCTCGGCGGCCCGCGTCCAGCAGTGCGAGGCCGGGTTCCGGGCGGGACAGGACGCGGGCCCAGGCGTGCATGGCCGCGCGCAGCGGGCGAGCGCTGCGCTGCGGGATGAGCGGGGAGACCTCGGCATACAAGCCGTCGTCGTGAATAAGGTACGCGCCGGAGCGCAGCACGACCGTGGTCGGAACCCCTTGCGCACCTTGCTCATCCGCGAGACCGGCGAGGTGTTCGAGCACCAGATCCTGGTAGGAGCTGCCGCCCGCGGTGACGATCGCGTCGTCCCGGTAGCGCCCCGCGGCGGCGAATTCGCGATGCAGGCGGGCGACGTCGTCCAGGTAATGCCGCAGGGTCGCAATCGATTCCGGTGTGCGGTCCCGCGCCAGCGCTCCCTCGTATCCGCCGACGCCCGCCAGGATCAGCCGATCGGCGCGCTCGATCGCCGCGGCGATGGCATGACCCTCCTCGATCGTGCGGGCCCCGGTACGTGCCTGCGCGCCACCGAGTTCCACGAGGACCCGGATTCGGCCGGTGCCGGGCGCGGCGCGCAGCTGCTGGTCCATCAATGCGACCGTGGCGACGCTATCGGCCCAGCAGACGAATTCGAACGCCGGATCACGCGCCAATTCCTCGGCGACCCAGCGCAATCCGTGCGGATCGACCAGCGTATTGGCGAGCACGATGCGGCGCACGCCGAACGACCGCGCCACCTGCACCTGCCAGGGTGTCGCCAAGGTGATGCCCCAGCAGCCCGCCGCCAATTGCTCGGCCCACAACTGCGGGGCCATCGTCGTCTTGCCGTGCGGGGCCAATCGCACCCCGGCGGCTTCGGCCAGCTCGCCCATGACCGCCAGGTTGTGGGTCAGCGCCGACCGATCGAGGGTGAACACCGGTGTCTGGAAATCGTCGAGATGCGGTTCGGTATCGAGGAACTCGCGCGCAGTGCGCCCCCATGCCGCCGCGGGCACACTCTTGTGCTCCGGTCCGAGCACCCGGTCGCCCAGCGCCGCCACTGCCTTCTCGTCGATCTCCACAACATTCCTTCCGACCGAAGTTCACCGGCCACGTCGTCTAGCCCGAGTTGCGCAGGGCGGTGGCCAAGCCGTTCATGGTCAGCAGAATGCCACGCTTCACCAGGTCGCTGTCGTCACCGGAGCGCAAGCGGCGCAGCAGTTCCACCTGCATCTGGTTGAGCGGCTCCAGGTAGGGGAAGCGGTTGTGGATGGACTCGGCCAGGGAGGCGTTGTCGGCGAGGAGGTGGTCGTTGCCGGTGATCGCGGCGTGCATCCGGACGGTGCGGGCGTGCTCGTCGCGGATCATCTCGAAGATGGTGTCGCGCAAGGTTTTGTCGTCGACCAGGTCGGCGTAGCGGGCGGCGATGTCGAGGTCGGACTTGGCCATCACCTGGGCCAAGTTCGACATGACCGTGCGGAAGAACGGCCACCGCCGGTACAGGTCGGAGAGGGTGGCCAGGCGCTGCGGATCGTCGCCTACCCACTCTTCGAGGGCGGTGCCGGTGCCATACCAGCCGGGGAGCATCACGCGGGCCTGGCTCCAGGCCATCACCCAGGGGATGGCGCGCAGGTCGGACACCGAATTGGTGGGTTTGCGGGAGGCGGGGCGGCTGCCGATATTGAGGTCGCCGACCTCGGCGACCGGGGTCGACTGACGGAAATACTGGACGAAGCCGGGGGTTTCGTGCACCAGGCGGGCGTAGGCGGCGCGGGCGCGGGCCGCGAGGTCGTCCATGAGTTGGTAGGAGGGTTCGGCGTCGGCGCCGAGACCTTCCACATCCAGCAGGGTCGACTCCAGCGTGCCCGCGATCAGTGATTCCAGATTGCGGTGTGCCGCACGGGGTTCGGCGTACTTGGCGGCGATCACCTCGCCCTGTTCGGTCAGGCGCAGCGAGCCGTGCACGGCGCCGGCGGGCTGGGCGAGGATGGCGTCGTAGCTGCGGCCGCCGCCGCGACCGACCGTGCCGCCCCGACCGTGGAACAGCCGCAGCCGAATTCCCGCTTTGCGCGCCACCTCGACCAGGTCCAGTTCGGCGCGGTACAGCGCCCAGTTCGCGGCGAGATACCCGCCGTCCTTGTTGGAGTCGGAGTAGCCGAGCATGACTTCCTGGCGCATACCCCTGGCGGCCACCAGATCTCGGTACACCGGCACTTCCAAGGCCGCCGACAGTGTCGTTGCGCCCGCGCCGAGGTCCTCGATGGTTTCGAACAGGGGCACGATTCCCACCGTGCAGCTCGGGGCGCCGTCCGGCGGGCCCGGATCGAGCAGGCCGCCCTCTTTGAGCAGCAGCGCGGCCTCGAGCATGTCGCTGACGGAGGTGCACATACTGATGATGTAGTTCGGTATCGCCTCCGCCCCAAGGGTTTCCACGACTTCGGTGGCGGCGCGGACGATGCCGAGCTCCTTGGTGGCGAGTTCGCTCAACCGTGCGTGCGGGCCGAGCAGCGGACGACGGGTGCGCAGTTCCGCGGCGAGCAGCTCGACCCGCTCGGCCTCGGCCAGGCTCGCGTAATCGGAATGCACACCGGCCCAGGCGAATATCTCGGCGACGACCTGCTCGTGCACCTCCGAGTTCTGCCGCATGTCCAGGCCCTGGAGGTGGAATCCGAAGGTCTCCACGGCATTTCGCAGCGCGGCCAGGCGGTCGTCGGCCAGCAGCCCGTCACCGCTGGCGCGCAGCGAGGCGTCGATCGCGTCCAGGTCGTCGAGCACCGCGCGGGGCGCCGGATACGGATCGACCCCTTCGATGCGACCGGCCAAACCATCGGCGGGCAGGCTACCGAGCGCCTGCTGCGCGGTGACGGTGAGCCGGGCCCGAACCGCGTGCAGCGCACGGCGATACGGTTCGTCGGCATGCACCAGCGGGTCCGCGTATCCGGCGGCGGCCAATGCGGTCACCTCCGGCGACACCTCGGCCAGCCGCGCCGACAGCGACAGCGACTTCTCCAGCTCCACCAGTACCCGCAGGTAATGCCCGAACGCCACGCCAGCGGCTTGTTGTGCGGCCTGGCGCACCACCTCCGCTGTCACATAGGGGTTTCCATCGCGGTCGCCACCGATCCAGGAGCCGGGTCGCAGGATCGGACGCGACAGCAGTTCGGTGTCCGGCCATCGGGACCGCAGCGCCGCACGGACTTCGGCGTTGATCGCCGGGATCACATCCAGCAGGGTCAGCTCGTAGTACCGCAGCCCCACCGCGATCTCGTCCTGAATCCGCAAGCGCGCCAAACGGATCAGCGCCGTCCGCCACAGCGCCAGCACCTGCCGGCGGATCTGCAACTCGAAATCGGCGCGCTCGGCCTCGGTTTCGTCGTAGCGCTGCCGCATCCGCATCAGATCGGTGATGCTGGTCTGCACGTCGAATACGGTGCGACGGCGAGTCTCGGTGGGATGCGCGGTGATCACCGGGGACACCAGCGCGTCCACCAGCAGGTCGGCGACCTGGTCACCATCGAGCCGCGCCGCGTCGAGTTTGCGGTAGGTGGCGGCCAGCGACGAATCCTGCGGCGGCTCTCCGGCCGCCACGTGCGCGGCCCGGCGCCGATCGCGCTGAATATCCTCGGCGAGATTGGCCAGCAGCACGAAATAGCTGAACGCGCGGATCAGTGGGATCGCGGTCTCGATATCCACCCCGGAGAGCATGTCCGCGACCGCGCTGCGCTCCACCTCCTCGCGGCGGATCCGGAAGGCCTCGATGCGCACCCGCTCGATGAGATCGAACACCTCCGGGCCTTCGTGGTCGCGGATGGTGTCGCCGAGCACGCCACCCAGGAACCGGATGTCGTCGCGCAGCGGCCGGGTCGCGTCCTGTGCTGAGTCGATCCGCGATACGGTCATGCCCTCGACCCTACTGCGGTTGATCTTTCCGGGAGCTCAGGGACCGGCCGGTGCAATCGAGTTCACAGCGAGACGGCGGCGCGCCCGGGCCGGTAGCGTGACCGGCGGCAAGCGAGCGAAGAGCGAGGTCGACATGGTCGATAACCACCCCACCGGCATCAGTCTCAGCGGACGCCTGGCCAATTTCGGCAGCACCCGCCTGACCGGCCTGAGCAAACTGTCGGGCCGAGTCCACCGGCACGTCTACGACCGCTTCGGCGGCACCCGGTTCGGCAAGTGGATGGGCAAACCGGTCTTCGAACTGACCGTGATCGGCCGCAAGTCCGGCGAGCCACGCTCCGTCATCCTGATGCTCGTCCGCGACGGCGACGACCTGCTGGTCTGCGGCTCCTTCGGCGGCCGCCCCACCGCCCCGGCCTGGTGGCACAACCTGGTCGCCGCCGGCCGTGGGACGGTCCGGATCGGCCGCGACAGCTGGTCCGTCACCGCCCGGGTGATCACCGACCCGGACGAATACGCCACCCACTGGCGCACCCTGGTCGCGGGCTACCCCGACTTCGAGACCTACCAGGCCCTCAGCCCCCGCAAACTCCCCATCGCGGTGCTCAGCCGGACCGCCATCTGAATCGACCGCAAGTCCTTGCTGTGCAACGCTTCAAGCCCGCCGGGGGGTACTACCGCGCGCGGGTCAGGGCCAGATTCAGCACACCGACCCGGAATTCCGTCTCGGTGACCACGACTGCGGTGTCGGTGAATCGGCTGTCGGCGAGGGCATTGATGAGGTCCCGGATCGGTGCCGGTTGTCGAGACAGTGAGGCCAGGATGTCTTGGGGTACTTCGATGGTGCCGTCGAAGTGCCTGGGCTGGGTTGTGATGCCCGGTAGTTGCGGTGTCTGCCGGAGCCCATCGACGGTGTGCAGGATCAGATCGAGTTGTGTGCCGTCGCCGAAGGTCATCCGCAGGGGTGTAGGGGTATTCGCGACGTCGAAGTGCTCGATCGAGGCCGTCCAGCCCGTGGCGGATTTTCCGGTGTAGCTGTATGCCGAGGGCGGGATCGAAGGATCGACTGGCGCGCTGCCGTTGGGCAACCGCGTGCCGGAGAGCGGTTGATCGGTGGCTACGAAGGTCCACTCGTTTGCGGTGAGTTGCTTGGTCCAGTAACCGGTACGCCCCGCGCTGCGGCCTTCGACGCGGAGTTCCCTTGCTTCCGAACCGATTCCGGTCTTGTGGACGGAGATCCGGTCGGTGATCTCACCGGGGATCCGGGGCTGGGACGCCCACGCGGGTGCTGGGAGTTGGATGGCGGCGGTGTTCTGGTCGACGCGCTCGGAGAGCATGTCCGGAGCCTCGGGCAGGCCGCGCTGATCGGCGTAGGAGTAGCGGAAGAAGACCTTGTCGGCGCCGGAGATGTCGAAGTCGAACAGGCGGGTGTAGAGGTCGCCGGATTTGTTGATCACCAGCGAAGTCGAGCCGCTCGTGGATAGCGCGACCGCGCGGAATCGTCCGCCCTCGGGGGTCGCCATCTCGTAGCTGTGGTCGAGCGGCAGCCACGGATCGATGTAGCGGATGCGGCTGCCGCCGTCGGTGAGCGCGAAGACATGCGAGACCTTGGCGCCGCCGACAGGGTGGTCGTTGCCGGCGGTGTCGCGCCAGACGTGATCTTCGTTCGGCGACAGCACCGACCAGGTCCAGTCGAGAGTGCCCGGGGGCAGCGCGTTTCCGGGACCGGTCCACAGCGGGGCGCCGAAGCGGCTGCTCCAGTTCCAGTCCTTGGGCGCGCTCAGGGCGTGGTCCATGGTGAAGAAACGGCCGTCGTGGTCGATGGCCATGACCTCATCGTCGTCCGCCGATACCCCGCGGATCCGGCCTTCCATGCAACCGGGAAGCGGTAAGGCGCGCCAACCACCTTGGGCCGCAGCTTCTTTCACGTAGATCCGGCCGTCGCGCGCGGCGAAGGACCAGCGGCGGTTGAACGATTCCGTCGACGTCCGGAACACGACCTGCGCGGGCAGCCCGGTTTCGGCGAGCGGCAACGCCTCGAATCCGGCGGAGCTGTTGTCCACGCCGATCTCGGGTGTGCCGACCGTGCCGACCAGGGCGCATCCGGTGTCCGCCGCGGCGGTCGGCAGCGGCGCGGTGGCGAAGACGAGCCCGGTGAGCAAGGCCAATATGCGCGCAGTCGTCACAGCCATCCCAGCGTCCCGAAGACGATCACGGCCACGGCGTCGATCCCCAGGATCGTGCCCACCGCTATGGCTTTCGCGCGCACCGTCGCCAGATCGTGCACCCAGAAACAGGCGGCGAAAAACGGGACGTAGCCGATCAGGAAGATCAGGAACGGGAAGCTCGGCTGCCACCAGGACCAATCCCAGGTGAGCACACCGGCTTTGTTCAGCAGCACCTCGATGCCCACCGCGGCGGCGGAGTTCAGCGCGATCAGCACCGGGCGGTTCGGTAATCCGAAGATCCGGGTTTCCTTGGGCGGCAACATCTTCGCGGCCGCCACACCCATGATGGCGAACATGAAGCAGATCTCGATGTTCAACCCGATCAGCAGCTGATACGCCGTGGGACCGCTGGCGCCCCAGACCGGCGCCCGGCCGGTGACGTGGAAAACCAGCGAGTTCCAGATCTCGTTGAACAGGTCCATGCCCCAGAGCGCGAGACCGCCGAACAGCACGTTCCAGTTCCGTCTTTCGACCTCGACGGAATACACGTAGACGACGAGCAGCAGCAGGGGGATGACGTACCACTTGAACTGGCTGCTGTCGCGCACGAGCTCCAGCGCTTCCCGAGCATGATCGGTCACTGGCGTACCTCTCTTCCGATGACCGTGAACGGAACGAGTGTTTACAAATCAACACTGAATGTCAACCTGTAACCCAGATTCTGGGAAGCGAGGCGTAAAGCGTTCAAACGAGCGTGATCAGCCCATGAACTGGGAGAAGCGCAGGTGATTGCCCCACGGGTCGACGAAACCGCAGTCGCGCATGCCGTACGGCTGGGTGATCGGCTCCTGCGCCACCACCGCGCCCGCGTCCCGCAACCGCGAGAACGTGGCGTCACAATCGTCGGTGGTGAAGATCAGCGTGCCCTGCGCCCCGCTGGCCAGCCGCGCCTGCGCCGCATGCCGGCGCGCCTCGTCCGGCACCATCTCCGGGACCTCGAGCAGGAACTCGATGGTCGGCTGGGCGGCCGGGCCGACGGTGAGCCAGCGGACGCCGGCGAACGGCATGTCCTGGCGGACCTCCAGGCCGATCACGTCGCGATAGAACTCGAGGGCCTGCTCCTGGTCACCGACCAGCACGGAGACGTGGGTGAGGGCGAGGTCTTTGCTCATTGCTTTTCTCTCTGTCGAACGGGTGGGATATCACGCTAGCGTTTCGGCCAATGCCAGGCGGGGGCATCCAGGATGCCCTGGTCGCGCATGGTGGTCGCGCCGTCCTGCTTGACCAATTCGATGGTGTTGATTTCGTGGCCACTGTTCTCGAGGGCGGAGATCAACGGCTGGGAGTGGGTCACCACGACTACCTGTGTCTTTTCCGCGGCCGACGCGATCAGTTCGCCCAGCGGTTTCAGCAGCTCGGGGTGCAGGCTGGATTCCGGCTCGTTGAGTACCAGGAGTTCGGGTGGCCGGGGTGTCAACAGTGCTGCGACAAGCAGTAGGTAGCGCAGTGTGCCGTCGGACAATTCTGCGGTGCCCAGCGGCCGGTGCAGGCCCGGCTGGTGCAGGAACACCTCGAATCGTCCGTCTTGACTGGCGATTTCGACTTCGCTGCCGGGAAACGCGCGATCGATCGCGTCAACCAGATCCGCTTGGTAACCGATCTCCTCGATGGTGGCCAAGGCCGCGGCGATATCGGCGCCGTCATGTGCGAGAGCCAGTGTGCGGGTGCCGATTTGCGGTGTACGTGCCGGGGCTTCGGAGTCGGTGCGTAGATGGTCGTAGAAGCGCCAGGATCGGATGCGCTCGCGCAACACCAGCAAATCCGGCGCCTGCTGCGGGTCGGCCAATTGAGTGAGCATGCTGTCGAACGGCTTGACCACGTGCGGCACCATGTGCCAGCCGCCGTTGCCGGTCCGCAGCCGGACCACGGGCCCACCTCGGTCGGCCAGAACCGTCGAGGGCCGCAGCACCGGGCCCGCCCAAGCCGCCTCGGCCTTGATCTGCGGGTCGCGATGGAAATACTTCGACTCCCCCGGCTGTGGAATCCCGAGGTCAGCCGCGTAACCGAAGTCGTCGCCGGCGAAACCCACCCGCAGCCGGAGCGGCTCGCCCCTATCGATGCGGCCGGGGCCCGCCCACAACGTGGAATCCAGGCCACCTTCCCGCGCCAGCGCAGCCACCGCGGTATTGCGCGAGAAATCGGCCAGCAACCGAAGCACCCGGTAGAGACTGGATTTTCCACTCCCGTTGGCCCCGGTAACGACGTTCAACTGGCCCAGCGGCACCACCAACCGCCGTAACGACCGATAGTTCTCGACAGCCACCGTTCTCAACACGCCACCAGGCTAACGGCGACCACCGACAGCTGCCGCTACTGCTCGGCAAGCCCGGCTACAGCTCGCGGAGGACGCGGGCCGGGTTGCCTGCCGCGAAAACGCGCGGCGGGAGGTCTCGGGTGACCACGCTGCCTGCGCCGACGACGGTGTTGTCGCCGACCGTGACGCCCGGACAGACGATGACGCCCCCGCCGAACCAGACGTTGTCACCGATGGTGATCGGCGCCGCCGATTCCCAACGCTGCCTGCGCAATTCGTGATCCTGCATGGGATGCAGGGCCGTCAGAAGCTGGCAGCGCGGACCGATCGAGCAATCGTCACCGATGGTGATCTGCGCGCAGTCCAGCAGAATCGCGTCATAGTTGAGGAAACTATTGGCCCCGATCTCGATGAGATACCCATAGTCACACTGGAATCGGGGCATGATCCACGACCCCTCCCCCAACTTCCCGAGCAACTCCCGCAACACCCCATCCCGTCGCTCCGTCTCCTCCGGCCCGGCCCTGTTGAACTCATCGCACAACTGCTGCGCCCGCCGCCGCTCCGCCACCAGCTCCGGATCGCTATCCCTGTACAACTCACCCCGAAGCATTCGCTCCCGCTGCTCACCCACTCCACCAGCCTACGGACACAAGATCAACAGGACCTGAGGGCGGGGCTTCTCGGGAGATGCCGCCCTCAGGTCCTGGTGATCTTGGTCAGCTCACCTGGAGGTGGGGTGCGGCGAGGCGGTGGACGAGGACTTGTTCGAGGAGGGCTACCAGGACGTCGCGGACCGAGTCGCGTTGGCGGGCATCGCATTCCAGGAGCGGGATCAGGTCGTCGAGGCCGAGGGCTTCGCGGACCTCGTCGAGGGCGAAGGCCGGGCCCTGGTCGAAGCGGTTGACCACGACGACGAAGGGGGTGTTGTGCTCTTCGAAGTAGTCGAGGACCGGGTAGCAGTCTTCGATGCGGCCGGTGTCGACGACGATTACCGCGCCGAGGGCGCCGTCGACGAGGTCGTCCCAGAGGAATACGAAGCGGTCCTGGCCGGGGGTGCCGAAGAGATAGAGGATCAGGGACGAGTCCAAGGTGATGCGGCCGAAGTCGAGGGCCACGGTGGTCTGGGTTTTGCCGGCGTGCCGTCCGGGGTCGTCGACGCCGATCGCGACCTCGGTCATGGCGGCCTCGGTGACCAGGGGCTCGATTTCGGAGATGGCGCCGATGAATGTTGTTTTGCCGACGCCGAATCCGCCGCTGACGACGATTTTCACCGAGGAAGCCAGGGGACGTTCCGCGAGTGGGGTGCGAATTTCAGAGTGCCCGAACAAGATCCCTGATCCTCTCGATGGCCGCGGTGGACAGTTCCTGCGCATCGCGCACAGTGACATGGCCCGCGGCGGTCAGATCGCTGACGATGACTTTCGCGACGCCCACCGGAACGCGAAGGGCGGTACCGATTTCGGCGATGGAATGCGGTGCCTGACACAGGTGCACCACCGTGCGCTCCTCGAACCGCAGCGGGGCGGACAGCGCGGCGGGCGGCGCCTGCACCAGGGTTTCGATCCGCAAGCCGTCCACCAGCGGTGTGGTGCGCCCGGCGGTGACGACGAACGGGCGCACGAACGCGTCGTCTCTGTCCGAATCTCTCATCTGCGCAGCGTCTCTCGCAATTGCGAGATGAGCGCCGGATCGAGCAGCGCACCCGCCCGCTCGGCCAGCACCGCCATCTCGTAACCCACCAGCCCGACATCGCATCCGCCATCGGCGATCACGCCGAGACAGCTCCCGTCACCGAGCGCGGACACCAGCAGAAATCCCCGCTGCATCTCGATCATGATCAGCTTCAATCCGTCGAACGCGTAACTGCGCGAGGCACTTCGGGCCAAACTCGACAGACCCGACACCATCGCGGCGAGCCGGTCCGCACCGTTGCGGTCCAGTCCCTCGGACATGGCGATGAGCAGCCCGTCGGAGGACACCGCCACGGTGTCACGCACCCCATCGGTATTGCGGACGAAGTTGGCCAGCAACCAGTTGAAGGTATGCGGATCGGTGGCGGTCGGTAGATGTGTGGTCATTGGCTCTCCTTTACGGCGGCCTCCGAAGGACCACCACGCTGATGTCCGGCCCGGAACGCGGCCAGCATGCCGCGCACCTCCTCGGGGGTCCGCTCCGGCTGCGGGGTGCTCGGCGGCCGCGGGGCGGTAGGGCGCTGCGCCGCAGCCTCGGGCGGCCGAGAACGCTTGGTGCGCTTGACGAGTCCGTTCCGGGTCCGCTGGACACTGTCAGGCTCGTCGGCGGGCGCCGCATGCTTGGGAAGTCGCGTTCCCAGGAGGGCCTCTGGCACGGAAGTCCGTGCTTCCGACGGGTTTCCGTCGGCACCGATATACACCCCGCGGCCCAGCATTGCGGGTTTCGCACTGTTGATTGCGAAGACAGCGGGTTCACTGGTCACTGGTTCGGCGGCTGGGGATTCGTTTCTCGGCACCAGCTGTTGCGCCGCCGCGGCAGGCGATTTGGGCTGAACCTGCTCTCCGCCAAGGAGTTCCGGCGGTAGCAGCAGACGGGCGACGACGCCGCTGACCGGGGAGACGGTGAGTTCCACTTCGATACCGAGGCGGCGAGCCAGGCGGCCGACGACGTAGTGGCCCAGGTAGCGGGTGGGAGTGAGGAGGAAGTCGGTGGCGCCGCGGAGGCGGGAGTTGGCTTCGGCGAGTTGGTCGGCGGGCATGCCGATGCCGTGGTCGACGACGGCGAGAACGTAGCCGGTGGGGATTTTGCGGCCGTAGATTTCGACTTCGAGGTCGGGTGGGGAAAAGGCCAGGCCGTTTTCGATCAGTTCGGCGAGCATGTGCGCCAGTTCGCTGCCGACGGCGCCGGTGACGGCGATGTCGTCGATGCGGCGCAGGGCGACGCGGCGGTAGTCGTCGACTTCGGAGAGGCCGGCGCGGATGACGTCGGTGAGCGGGATGGGTGCGGTCCAGCGGCGGGGGCTGGCCTCGCCGACCAGGACCAGAAGGCTTTCGGCGTTGCGGCGCATGCGGGTGGCGAGATGATCGAGTTCGAAGAGGTTGGACAGGGCCTTGGGGTCCATTTCCTCGCGTTCGAACTCGCTGATCAAACCGAGTTGGCGGCGCACCAGGTTCTGGTTGCGGCGGGCCAGGTTCGCCATGGACTCGGTGCTGTTGCGGCGCAACAGCGCCTGCTGGGACGACAATTCGTAGGCGGTGGTTTGGACTCGGTCCAAAGCATCTGCGACAGCGGCGATTTCGACGCTCGCGCCGGGTGGGGTGCGGACCGGGGCGGGCGGGTCGGGCCGGGAGTCGGCGGTCTGCCAGGCCGCGATGACCTCGGGCAGGCGGCGACTGGCGATGTCGTCGGCCTCGGCGGCGAGGGTGGCCAGTGGACGCACGATGGCGCGCAAACTGGCCAAGACCAGGGCGATTTCGGCGGCCAGCGCGACCAGGGCGAGCAGCACGAACCCGCCCAGCTCTAGCGCCGCGTTGGTACGCAGGCCCTCGGCGCGGTGCCGGACGGCATCGCCGACTGCCTGTTGCACCTCACGCTGTCCGTCGATGACGGCGGTCATCTGCGCCCACCAGGTGTTCGCGTCCACCGATCGGGTCAGCGGACCGGCGCTGGAACCGATCGCGATATTCTCGGATTCGGTTGCCCTGGTGGCATTTTCGCTGCGCATGGCGGCGTCCAGCAGCTCCTGCTGGGCGCTGGTGGCGTCCCGGCCGAACGCCGCGAGACCGGCCAGCTTCGCGGCACGGATATCGAGGAACTGCACATACTCGCCGGGTCCGAACCCGTCGGCGGCGAAGACACCGTTGAGGAACCCGCGTTCCCGCGCCGTCTGCTCCTTCGCTTCGGCGAGCGCGTAGAGCGCCTGCAAACCGTGCCGGACCTCGGCGTCAGCGGCCTGGTCCAAGCCCGGTTCGAGGTGGTTCAGCGCGTTGATGGCATCGGTGTAGAACTGGAACGCCGCCGGGCGCGCGATATGCCTGGCGTCGATGCGGGCGCGGATATCGGCCAGCCCGGAAAGGTGGCCGGCGGCCGGCCGCACCGGCACCACGCCGGGCGCGTTCCCGGCCAGCGCGGAGTCGAGCGTCCGCAGCGCCCGGTCGGTGTTACCGCGCTGTTCGGTGACCGCCTGCTCGAGCAGACCACCGCCCAGCCAGCCATTGCTGAGACCGCGTTCCCGCTGGGTCTCGTGCAGCACGTCCTGCACAGCCAGGGCGAGACCGACCTCGGCGACGGTATCCCCACTGCGCCAATAGGATTGGACTTCCCCGGCGATGGCAAGACCGAGCAGCGCGAAAACCAAGGTCAGCGATACCAGCAGGATTCGTGCCAATTGCCCGCGAATGGTGCGCGGCCGGACCAATCCGGGTGCGACAGCCGTTGCCGCACCGGCTGATTCCGGCTTCGGACGTGTACGCACCACCTTGCTCCTCCATCGCGTAGGCCGTGGCAGCTCCACGGCGAGCGCACGGAAAAGACAGGGAGCAAATTTCCACAACGGGTACCGTGTGTCAACGGCGGAACAGCGCGAAACCGACAATGCCCAGGTATGGATACACGCTGGTAATCAACAATTTTCGTAGTTTCAATCCGCTCACACCGGAGCGCCGGTGACGGTGACGCCGACCCGGTCGGCAGTCCCGAATCAGAACTCCCCGCAAACCGCGGGCATACGTCAAAGCCGGGGCCCGAACTTCGAACCCCGGCTTACGCTGGAACGTATTACTTGGTGACGTCTCCGAGGATGCCCAGCACCACATCAGAGGTATAGAACGGCTCCAGCCGCTCGCGAATCAGCTTGGCCAGCACGCCGTTCGACTTCGCACCCTCGATCACGGCGGGGCCGTAGCGCAGGATCTCCTTGGCGATGTCGTCGCCGGACAAACCGAGCTCGGGGAGCATCGCGGCGAGGGTGTAGTCGCCGTACTTGGTGAAGAACACCTCGACGCACTCGTCGACGAGTTCACCGAAGAATTCCTTCTCCCGGGTGGTCATCGCGATCTCATAGCAGATCAGCACCAGCTCGTTGAGGTCCTTCTGGGACAGGTACTCCCGCAGGCCGCTGACCGGCTCGTCGGCGTGCAGATCCCAGAATTCCATGGCCGCGGAGTGCACGGGCGCGTCGCGCAGCATCTCGCGGATCGCGTTGTTGGTGCGCTTGAGCGCGAACATCGCGCCCTTGCCGGCGAGATCACCGACAAAGGTGCTGTCGGCGACCTTCTTGGCGCGGTTGGCGGCGGACTGGCCCAGCGACATCAGCGAGGAGACGCCCGGAATCTTCTCCGCGCGTTCCCGATTGGTGGCCATGAAGTCGTTGATCAGCTTGTCGACGAACTTGGAGGCGACGGTGGCGACCAGTGGGCTCTCGGTGAGCCGGTCCAGGATCCGCTCCTGCGCCTGGTGCATGCCGAAGATCTTCTCCAGCAACGCTTCCACGGGCTCCCGGTCGACGACCTGGCCGAGGGTGTAGTCGTGATTCTCGGCGATGTTGTCGTAGATCGAATCGGCGAAGACGCCGACCATATCGGCGATGACAGGGCTGCCGCCGATCAGCTCGATGACATTGCGGACGGTTTCCTTGGCGTCGTCGATCTGCACGACATCACGGAAGACGAGGGTGTCGGCGACCCCGAGCACCGCTTCGGTGTCGCGCGCGACGACCTCCGCGAAACGCTCGCCGGTCACCTCGGCGAGCAGGAACTCCACCTGGGCATCGAGTAGTCGTTCGGCGATCTCGCGCGGCTCGCTCATATTCTTCCTTCGTCCGGTATGCCCGGACCAGAATTACGGATTGTCGTTGTCGTGCACCGATTTCCGAATCTGATCCAGACGCTCGCGCGCGGCCTTCTCGCGCGCCTCCCACTGCTCATCGGCGCTGCGGCCCGCCGGGGTCTGCCGGTCGAGTTCGCCCATCCCCTGCGCGGTGCCGAAGCGCTGCTCGACCTTATCGCGAACTGACTCGAAAGTAGGGACTCCACCGCTGGAATATCCGCCCGCGGCGGGCGATGCCGGGATACCGGCGGGGTGTACCGGTACCACCGGTACCGCAGAAGCAGCTCCGACCTGGCCCGATGCCCCACCGCCCGAGGCCTGGTCATGCGTTTGTACCGATTCAGTGGTGGGACTCACATCCCCACCCGGGGCGATATGGCCCACCCCCGCCATTTCGTCGAGGGCGGCGCGCACCGCCCAGAACGCGGGCCGACCGACCGTCGCCGCCTGCAGCACGGTGGTCAATTCCGCGTCCGGCAACGCCGCCAGCCGGGCGGAGATCTCGCTGTACTCAGTCATAAAGCCAGGCTACGCACGCGCGCGGCACCTGGCCTAGCGCTGCAGGACGCCTTTCGACCAGGTGCTGACGAGGTCGATCCACCGCGAACCAGCGGAGAAGATCAGGTCGTTGTGGCCGGCGCCGGCGAAGACTTCCAGTTGCTTCGGCTCCCGGGCGGCGGCGTACAGGCGCTCGGCGTGCCGCAGCGGCAGGAGGTCGTCCTGGTCGCCGTGCGTAATCAGGACGGGAGCTTGGAGTTTCCGGATGCGCCGCAGACTCGGGTACGCATTCGGCACGAACGGCGCGGGCAAGAACGGGTACACCGAGCGGGCGGCGTCGCGGATTCCGGTGAAGGTGGACACCAGGATCAGCCCCGCCGGCGGATGCTCGGTGGCCAGCTCCAGCATCACGCCGCCACCGAGCGACTTGCCAAGGTAGACAATGCGATCCGGATCGACGCCGGGTTGCTCGAGCAGCGCCTGGCGGGCCGCCCGGGCATCGAGGTAGGTGCCGTGTTCGCTCGGACGCCCGGTACTGCGCCCGTATCCGCGGTAGTCGAAGGCGAGGACGTCGAATCCGGCGTCGGTCAGCAGCGCGTAGATCGGCACGCGATCACCGATGTTCCCGGCATTGCCGTGCGCGAACAACACATGCCCGATCGATCGCCGTGCAGGCAGCCACCAGGCGTGGACGGTTTCACCGTCGGCGGTTTCGATCGACAGATCCCGGTACGCCAGCCCGAGCACGTCCGGCGTCTGCAGGATCCGCCGATCCCGCATGTACGTCAGCGCGTTCAGAATGGGGCTCGCCGGATGTCGCATGCCCCTCTTCTTACTCGCCCGCGCCCGCCTCGACCACGTCGACACCCTTCCAGAAAGCGACCCGGTCCCGCACCTGCTCGGCTTCCGGCTTCGGGTCCGGGTAGTACCAGGCGGCATCCCGATTCGTCTCGCCGCCGACGGCCACCGTGTAATACGAGGCCGTGCCCTTCCACGGACAGAACGTGTGGGTGTCGCTGGTTTCGAAGTACTCCTTGTTGACCGACTCCGGCGGAAAGTAGTGATTGCCCTCCACGATCACCGTGTCGGCACTCTCGGCCAGCACCACGCCATTCCAGACAGCTCGCACGCTCATAATCCTCCTCGAGGTCGTCTTCCCACTCAACGCCAACCCAGCACCCCCAATTCCCACCGCCTCAACCATGTGCCACTGGTTATTCGACGCGCATGGCGGCGGTGGTTTGGGGTTTGTTCGCGTAGGTCGAGGCGGCGCCGTCGATGATGCGGAGCAGGGTGCGGCGCAGGCGGGTGACCTCGTCGGCGCCGACGATTTCGTCCAGGTGCTGATCGAAGTGTTCGATCACGGCGACGCCCGCGTCGACGACGGCCCAGCCGCGTTTGGTCAGGCGGACCAGTTTGGCTCGGCGGTCGTCCGGGTCGCCGGTCAGTTCGACGTAGCCCTGCCGGTCCAGGTGCCGGACCAGTTCTCCCATGGCCTGTTTCGTCATTCCGGCCCGGTCCGCCAAGACCGTCAGCCGGGTGCCTGAGGGCTCGATCAGCTGGAACACCGGCGCGTGTGCCGCGCGCACATCCTCGAAGCCCGCGGCTGCGATCCCCGCATCCAGCTCGGCTGCCAGCGTGCGGGCCGCCGCGGACAGCAAGTTCCCCAGCGGTGCGGGGCGATCCACCAACGGATTAGTAAGGCGCTTGACCATAATTCCTTCCACTCCTACTGTTAGTAAGGAACCTTACTACTCGAGAGGCACGAAGATGCGCACAGCCGCAATGGTTCTCACTGGAGTCGCTCTGACGGTGGAACTGATCTGGATCCTGTTCATGCACGGCGCGATCGGGTGGATCACTGCCGTCGCTGTCGCCTGCGTCGCCATCCAACTCGGCACCGCGGCACGGATCCGGGCGATCAACATCGTCGTCCGCACCGCGCTCGGCCTCCTACTCCTGGGTTCGGTGGCCGACCGCTTCGGATTCCTCGGCGCCCCAGGAGATCCCGGCATTTCCTGGGGGTCGTTCGACGCCTTCACCGACTACACCCGTTCCCTGCTACCCACCTTCCTGCACGCGCTCACCTCCCCCGCCGCCGTCACAGCCACCGCACTGGAGGCTGTGCTCGGCCTCGCCCTCGTCGTCGGATTCGCCACGCGGGCAACCGCTTCCGCCACGTCTGCGTTGCTGGCCGCTTTCGCCCTCGCGATGCTCACTTCTGTCGGCTTCGACGACATGAGCGGATACGCCGTCACCGTCCTGGCCACGGGCGCATTGCTGACTGCCACGGCCGCCCGCGACGGCCACCGGGTCTTCGCCTATCGCCGCACACCGGCTCCGGCGTAGGAACGACGGTCGAGCTCGATTCAGGCAGTACAAAGGCTTGAGCCGCAAGACCCTCGCCAATAGGGTCGTGCCATGCGCGGACAGTTGCAGTACCCGATTTCCTTGCGGCGCTTGGCCGGTGTCGCTGTGGCGGCGTTGGCGGTGGCGGGCGTCCCGGCCGCGACTGCCAACGCCGACAACTCCGGCGGCTGCGATGACTTGCGGGTCATCAGCATTCGAGGCACGTTCGAGCCCCAGCTCGGCAGCCTCCTGCTGACCCCATTGGCCATGCGGGTCGCCCAGGAAAACGGCGGCAGGGTAACCGAACTGCCGTACCCCGCGAACCGCGATCCGGACAGCGCCATCAGAGGCGCAGAGAGTCTGACCAACTTGCTGAACACCGCCGCGGCCACCTGCCCCGGGCAGCAGCTGGTCGTCCTGGGCTACTCCCAGGGAGCCCGGGTCGCCGGCGAAGTCCTCAGTTCCCGATTGTCAGACAAGGCAGCGGCCCAGATTTCCGCCGTCGCCCTGTTCGGCAACCCTAATTTCAACAACGCCGAACCCTACAACCGCGGCACCTTCGACCCGGCCCTGACCGGCCTCCAGCCACGCCCCACCGGCGCACTCGCCCAATTCGCCGACCGGCTACGCGATTACTGCTCCGCCGGAGACCTGGTCTGCAACGGCGGCGACCCAGCCGCCGGATTCTCCAACGCCCTCACCTACGGCCACGTCGCATACTTCGTCAACGACACCCGCGACCAAGCCGCAGCCTTCATCCAGGACCGCCTCCGATCCCACTGACCGCGGGTCCACCCCCATCAAGATCACCAGGCAACAGTGGCGGCATTGCGCGAGTAGCTCCGCCACCAGGTCCTGGTGATCTTGATGGGGGTGGCGGGAGAGGCACAAGACCCCTGTGGCGTTGCGCCACAGGGGTCTTGGGGATCTGGATAGGTTAGCCGCGGATGACTGCGCCGACCGAGGCGGCGGCTGCGGCGACGGCGGAGTCGCGGGCGGCGGAGGCTTCGTCTTCGGTGAGGGTGCGGTCGGGGGCCCGGAAGCGGAGGGCGTAGGTGAGGGATTTGCGGCCCTCGCCCGCCTGGGCGCCTTCGTAGACGTCGAAGAGGACGATGTCTTCGAGGAGGTCGCCGCTGCCGGAGCGGAGAGCGGATTCGACCGACGCTGCCGGGACTGTCTTTTCGACGCTGACCGAGACGTCCTGCAGGACCGCCGGGAACGGGTAGACCGTGGGGGCCGGGCGGGTTTCGCGGAGTGGGAGGGCGTCGAGGTCGAGTTCGACGGCGCAGGTGCGCTTCGGCAGGCCGGAGCGTTCCAGGACGGCCGGGTGCAGTTCGCCGGCGTGGCCGACGACCACGCCGTCGACGAGCAGTTCGGCGCAGCGGCCCGGGTGCCATGGGAGGTGGGCGGCGGCGCGGCGCTCGAGGGTGACACCCGCGGCAGCGGCCGCGGCGTCGGCGAGTGCGAACGCGTCGGCGGCTTCGGCCGGGCGGCCCTGGCCCCACGGACCGCGAGGGTCGCGGCGGCCGGTGAGGACGACGGCGATGTGCATCGGCTGATGCGGGAGCGAGTCGTTCAGTTCGGCGATCTGCTCGTCGGTGGGGCGGCGGTCGACCGGGAGGGCGTCGATCGCGCGGGTGTTGTCGCTCGGCTGCACGATCTGGGCCACGGCGTAGATGGCGAGGTCGCGCGCGCCGCGGGAGATGTTGCGTCCCGCCACCTCCAGCAGGCCCGGCAGCAGGGTGGTGGGCAGGTCGGCGCGTTCCACATCGAGCGGGTTGAGCACCTTCATGGTGTTGCGGCGCGGATCGTCGGCATCCAGGCCCCACACGTCGAAGACGTTACTGGACATGAAGACCGGAGACGGGACCTCGACGGCGCCGCTGAACGCCAGCGCCCGGCTGACCGCCCGCAGACGGCGCTGCGCCGCGGTGAGACCACGCCCGGCGGGGGCGGTGGGCAGCACGGACGGGATCTTGTCCAGGCCCTCCAGCCGCAGCACCTCTTCGACCAGGTCGGCGGGCTGGGTGAGGTCGGGCCGCCAGCTCGGCGGGGTGACGACCAGCTGGCCGTGGCCGCCGTCGCTGACGCCCACCTCGACCTGACAGCCGACCTGAGCCAGGCGACGCGCCGAGGTACCGGTCGGGTAGCCGATGCCGGCGGTGCGGTCGGGCAGATCGATGTCCATCCGGATCGGGGCCGCGGCCGGCGCCGGGACCCGCACATCGGTGACCCCGGATTCGACTGTGCCACCGGCGATTTCGACCAGTAAGCTCGCTGCGCGATCGAGCGCGGCGAGGTTCACCTCGGGATCGACGACGCGCTCGAAACGCTTCGCCGCCTCCGAGGGCAGCTTGTGCCGGCGCACGGTGCGAGCGATCGCGACCGGGTTCCAGGTCGCGGCCTCGAGCAGGATGTCGGTGGAGTCGTCGCTCACCTCGGTGGTGGCGCCGCCCATGGTGCCCGCGAGGGAGATCACGCCGGAATTGTCGGCGATCACCACATCTTCGGCGTCGAGTGTGCGCTCGGCGTCGTCGAGGGTGCGCAGCGTCTCGCCCCGGTTGGCGCGGCGAACCACCAAGGTGCCGTTGACCTTCGACGCGTCGAAGGAGTGCAGCGGCTGACCCAGTTCGAGCATCACGTAGTTGGTGACGTCGACGGCCGGGGAGATCGGGCGCACGCCGGCGAGCAGCAGTCGCCGCTGCAGCCACCACGGGCTGATGGCGGCGGGATCGATGCCGGTGACCCGGCGCACCGCGAAACGAGTGCACAGCGACTCCGGCTCGAGCTTGACCGCCCATGCCTCCTCTTGCGAGTCGGGCAGCGTGCGGACCGCCGGATCGGCGTACTCCAGGTCGTAGCCGCAGGCGACCTCGCGTGCCACGCCGCGCATCGAGAACGCGTAACCACGGTCGGGGGTGATGGCCAGCTCGATCACCGAATCACCCAGGCCCAGCAGCTCGTTCGCGTCCGCGCCGGGCTCGGCGGTGCCGGGCCGCAGCACCAGGATGCCGTTGTGTTCCTTGCCGATGCCCAGTTCGGACAGCGAGCAGATCATGCCGTTGGAGGTGTGACCGTAGGTTTTGCGCGAGGAGATCTGGAAGCCACCGGGCAGCACACCGCCGGGCAGCACCACGACCACCAGGTCGCCGACCACGAAGTTGGTCGCACCGCAGACGATCTCCTGCAGGTGATCCGGCTTGCCGATATCGACCTTGCAGAACCGGATCGGCTTCTTGAACTCGGTCAGTTCGGTGATCTCGGCGACCCGGCCGACCACCAGGAACGGCCCCTCGCCGTCACCGCTGATCCGCTCGAGGGTCTGGACCTCCTCGACCTCCAGGCCGACCCGCACGAACGCGGCGTCGAGCTCCTCCGGCGTCACGGCCCACTCGGGGGTGGTGCGCCGCAGGATTTCGGTCAGCCAGGACTGCGCTACTCGCACGGGTTGTTTCGCTTCCTCGATCGGGTGATGGTCAGGTCAGGACTGGATGCCGAAGGGCACGGTGAACCGCACGTCGCCCTCGATGATCTCGCGCATATCGGGCAGGCCGTTGCGGAACTGCAGGGTGCGCTCGATGCCCAGGCCGAAGGCGAAACCGCTGTACACCTCGGGGTCGATGCCGCTGGCGATGAGCACCTTCGGGTTCACCATGCCGCAGCCGCCCCACTCGACCCAGCCGGCGCCGCCCTTCTTATCCGGGAACCAGACGTCCATCTCGGCCGACGGCTCGGTGAACGGGAAGAAGCTCGGCCGCATCCGGATCTTCGACTCGGGACCGAACAGCGCCCGGGCCAGCAGATCCAAGGTGCCCTTCAGATGCGCCATGGTCAGGCCCTTGTCGACGGCCAAGCCTTCGATCTGCGAGAACACCGGCGAATGGGTGGCATCGAGCTCGTCGGTGCGGAAGGTGCGACCGGGGCAGGCCACATAGATCGGCAGCTCGCGCGTCAGCATCGAACGCACCTGCACCGGCGAGGTGTGGGTGCGCAGCACCTGCCGCGAAGTTTCCGGCGCGATATAGAAGGTGTCCTGCATGGCGCGCGCCGGGTGATCCGGCGGGAAGTTCAGCGCGTCGAAGTTGAAGTGCTCGGTCTCGACCTCGGGGCCTTCGGCGATCTCCCAGCCCATGGCGACGAACACGTCGGCGATCTGCTCGGAGAGCACGGTGATCGGATGACGCGCACCCGCGGCGGTGCGGGCGGCGGGCAGCGTGACATCGATCGACTCGGCGACCAGCACCGCGGCGTCGCGCTCGGCCTGCAACTCCTGCTGCCGCGTCTCGAACGCCTGCGACACCCGCTGCCGGGCCACGTTCACTCGCTTGCCCGCGTCGGCCTTCTCCTCCTTGGGGAGGGTGCCCAGGGACCGCTGCGCCAGCGCGATCGGCGACTTGCCGCCCATGTACTCGGTCTTCGCGACCGCGAGCGCGTCCAGGTCGGCAGCAGCCGCGAACGCCTTCTCGGCCTCGGCCGCGGCGGCCGCGAGGGCCTCCTCGGTCAGCGCGGTGCCGGTCTGCTCGACTGCGTCGTTGTCGGCCACGATGGTTCGACTCTCCCCTGGGGATCGGCTGGTAAATAGGATTGCTGCTGGTCGCAATCGTATTCGATGCCCGGTGCGCACTTCATCCGGATTACCGCCCGGCCGCGCCCACCGTGCGCCACCAGTGCGAATTGTCCGAATCCGCCGTGGGCCGGTCGCCCCGGCCGGCTGCTAGGTTCTAATTGGGCGGCAACGGCTTTCGCCGCACCGCGGGCTATCGGTGGAGGAAACACATGGGTATCTGGCTGCGCTCACCCAAACTGGCGGACTCCGAAACGGTGACCTGGAAGCACTTCGCCAACCACTCGCAGTCGCGGAACCGCGCGATCGGCGGGCGGCTCTATCTCACGCAGACGCGACTGCTGTTCGAGCCGAACCAGCTCGACGGGGCCACCGGCGGCCGCTCCTGGCACGCACCGCTGGGCGCGATCCGGGCGGTAGGGGCGCAGGAGGCGGACGGCTCGCTGTTCAACGGCGGGCTGCGCAGGCGGCTGCGGCTGGAGCTGTCGGACGGGTCGGTCGAGTTGTTCGTCGTCAACAAGCTCGACGAGGTGCTCGGCATCCTCGATCAGGCGATCCGGAACGCCTGATCAGCCCGCGTCGGGCGAGGCCTGGATGTCGTCGAAGATCTCGACTGCCCACGGGGCCGCGATGGCGTCGTCGCCGACCACCCGCATCGCGCTCATCACGGTGAGCAGCATGCCGGTGGCGACGAAGCGGCGGGCCTCGGTGACCGAGGCTCCGGTCAGTTCGCGGACCAGGTCGTAGATGCCGCCGAAACCGGCACGGACGGCGTCGCCGATCACCGGGTCGCCGCTGGCGGTGAAGCCGTGCAGCATGCCAAGCGGCGGGTCGCGTTCGTCGAGGAAGGTGTCGTAGGCCTTGCCGAGGGCCAGGATCGCCTCAGCCGGGGTCGCACCGGGGTCGAGGTCGACGACGGCCTCGCGGAAGATTTCCTCGATCCGGCCACAGACCTGCTGGATCACCGCGACGAACAGCTGCTGCTTGGTGCCGAACAGCCGGATCACATACGGCTGCGAGACACCCGCGCGGCGCGCGATCTCGTCGGTTTTCGTTGCGGCATAGCCGGATTCGGCGAAGGCGGAGACAGCGGCGGCGAGCACTTCGGTGCGACGGTCGGTCGCGGTCATACGAGTCCTTGTCGAACTCGGCCTGGTGGAACTCACTGGGCTCCTTTCACGGCGGTGTTGACATGTTATCAGTCGATGCATACTCTTCGATCAGTTAGTTATCAGTCAATTACAAATAAGGCTGGACATGACCGAAACCCTCGCGCCGAAGATCGACTCCACGGACGCGCCACGCCGCCCCCGCCCGATCGCCGCGGTCCTCGCCGCCGTCGGCATCCCGATGTTCATGGTCGTGCTCGACAACCTCGTCGTGACCAACGCGCTGCCGGTGATCCGCACCGAACTCGGCGCCTCGCTGACCGACCTGCAGTGGTTCGTCAACGCCTACACGCTGTCCTTCGCCTCGCTGCTGCTCACCGCCGCCGCCATCGGCGACCGCCTCGGCCGCCGCCGGATCTTCCTGGCGGGCATCGCGCTGTTCACCGTGGCCTCGGCCGCCTGCGCGCTGGCCACCGAACCGTGGATGCTGATCCTGGCCAGGGCAATTCAGGGTGTCGGCGCGGCCGGTGTACTACCGCTGTCGCTGACGCTGCTGTCGGTCGCGGTGCCCGAGCAAATGCGCAGCGCCGCCATCGGCATCTGGGGTGGCATCACCGGACTCGGCATCGCGCTCGGCCCGCTGGTCGGCGGCGCGGTCGTCGAAGGCTTGAACTGGCAATGGATCTTCTGGCTGAACGTGCCGATCGGGATTCTGGCGGTGCCGTTCGTGGCGTGGGCCCTGAACGAATCCTTCGGTGGCGCACGCAAACTCGACCCGCTCGGGCTGGTGCTGTCGGCCGGTGGCGTGCTCGCCGTCGTGTGGGGTGTCATCCACGGCGCCGAGGATGGCTGGACCTCCGCCCAGGTGCTGGGCGCCCTGATCGGCGGCGCGGCCCTGCTGGCCGCGATGATCGTGTGGGAATTGAAGACACCGCACCCGATGCTGCCGCTGCGGTTGTTCCGGTCCCGCGCCTTCCGCGTCGCCAACATCACCGGCTTCGCTTTCTCCGTCGGCGTCTTCGGCACGATCTTCCTGGTCGCGCAGTATTTCCAAGTGGTGCAAGGCTATTCGCCGCTCGAATCGGGCATCCGCACGATGCCGTGGACACTGGCGCCGATGTTCGTCGCTCCGCTCGCGGGCGCCATCGTGGACAAGGTCGGGGCCCGCACCCTGCTGGCGACCGGGCAGTTCATGCTGACCGCGGCGCTGGCCTGGATGGCGCTCATCACCACCGTCGACGTCGGTTACGCCGCGTTCGTGGGGCCGTTCCTGCTCGGCGGTATCGGCATGGGCCTCACCTTCGCTCCGAGCGCCACCGTGGTCATGGCCAGTGCCGGACCCGACGAACAAGCGATGGCGTCGGGCACCAACAGCACTGTGCGCGAGGTCGGCGTCGCGATGGGTGTCGCCATCCTGGCCTCGGTATTCGCCTCCTATGGCTCCTACACCGACCCGCAGGCTTACGTCGATGGGCTGGTCCCGGCCATCTGGGTCGGCGCGGTCATCGTGGCGGTCGGCGCTGTGGTCTCACTGTTCGTTCCGCGGCTGGTCCACGCCGGGCACTGAGCTTTACGGCTCATGCGGCGTTGAGAACGTCCAGTGCCGCTGCTTGGGTGGCGAAGTTGGGCAGGTCGTCGGGTTGCGGCGGGCCCAGCCAACGGAAGCCGAACTCATCAGCGCCGGGCAGGGAGTTCACCTGGCGGACAAGGAAGTTCACGGTGGCCACGCGCGAACGGCGGGTGTCCAGCAGGTCGCGGTAGTTACGTATGAAGACACCCTTGAAGGTTTCCGCGTCCCGGCAGCTCGGGCCGGGGCAACCGGTGGCGCTCGGCTCCTGGAGGACACCATCGCGGATGAACGGTGAGGCCGCGCGGGTTGTCGCCGCGGCGATGCGATCGGCGGCGGCGATCAGCTCGTCGCTGCCTGTCGCTTGGAACATGGCCACGAGCCCGCCGATCATCGCGCCTTGGCCGTAGGTCCACCGCGTGTCCTGGTCGACGAGTACGCAGGTATCGGCGTACTGGTCCAGATGGTCGTTGACCAGTCCGGAGCTGTCGAGCAAGGCACGGCCGGCACCGGTGCTGAACCACTCCCAGATCGATTGTGCGCGAGCGAGATACGACGAACGGTTCGCGGTGTCCACGCGGGTGCTCAGCTGGGCGGTCGCCGTGAGGTACAGGGCGTTGGTGATGGCGTTCACCTGGGTCCACGGGCGCTGCTCCGGATCGGTTCCGGTGCGCGCCCACGCCAGCCCACCGCCGCAGAACGATGCCTGTTGATCGGCGAGGCCGTCGACAATCGCCTGTGCGGCAGTGAGATAGCGGGGATCGCGGGTGAGGTCGAAGGCGCGGATCCACGCCAACGCCCACCACAGTTCGTCGTCGTTGTAGCCGGTCCGCCTGGGGATTCCAAGCCGGGCCACGTCACCGTGCCGATAGGTTTCGGCTACGTAGGCGAGGTACTGGGTGTCGTCGGTGCGGGCCACGAAATCGAGGACGGTGGTCAGCGCGTTCGCGCTCTGCCAGGTGCTGGAATCGTTCTCCCAGAGGCCGGTCCCGTGGTCGTATCGGTCCAGCAACCGGTCGACAGCCCGAGCCCGCCGGTCCGGTGCGGTATCCCGCGGACCGGTCCATCGGGTACAGCGGATTTCCGCCCGGTCACCGGCTTTTCCGCAGGCGCGCAACAGCCCGTCGCCGCGCCGGTGTGACCGCGTCTCCCCCGCCGTGGCCGCCGCGGAAATGATTGCGGTATCCAGCCTTTCGCCACCTGCACGCTCGAGCCACACGGAGTCGCCGGACTGAGCGTTCACGATGTTCGCTGAGGCAGCGCCACCAGTCGTGATCAGCGTGATCGCGCGTCCCCATACCCGGACCTGCGAGTGCTCTGTTCGAGTGTCAGGGCGCGGATTCGCGCACGCTGCCAGGAGCAGACCGGAAATGCAGACCACAGCGACCCGCCGAAACCACCAACCTCCAGTCACGACCACACGATAGCTACCGCGACCGATAGTAGGAGTTCACAGCTGGTTGTCCGGTGTAGTTCGGGCCCGCCTGGTCGTCGGCACCGGCGTAGTCGAAGGGCAGTACCACCGAGCCGCCGCCCCGGCGCGAGATCCGCCGGCGCCGCCCGTCGTAGTCGAAACCGTTCGAGCGCAACGCGGTGCGCAGGCGGCGATCGAGCGGACGCGCGTCGGCCGACTGGATGCTGGACAGGTCCAGGTTCGCGACGAACAATCCGGAGTCGGTGAGCCAAGAGGCAATCGCGGCAAGGGTTCTCAGTTTGTCACCGAGGTAATGCAAGCCGTGCACGCAGGTGATCAGGTCGAAGCGATCGGCTGGGCTCCAGGTGGTGACCGAAGCCGTGACGAACTCGACGCCCCGGGGCGGGGCACTCACGAAAGCGTCCACCAGATCGACGCCGGTGATCCGCAGTCGTTCGTCGTCAACGACTTCCCTGCATTCGAGCAGCGCTTTGCCCGAGCCACAACACAAGTCGAGCCAGCGGAAGGTTTCCGCACCGTCGGCCAGGCGCTGTCGAATCAGCTCGGCCACATCGATGCCGAGATCGCGCCCGTATCCATTGGACCCCGTGAGCCGCCGCTCCCGGTTCATCGCGTTGTTCGCGACGACCGAGGAGAGTTCCAGCGCCACATCATCGAGTAACCGCACGTCATCCACCCTCAGACTCTACGTTCCGCACTGGCGTGCAGCCAGTCACGAGAAGGTCTGCGGTGCGGACTATTTCGGGTTGCCGACGTGCTCCATCGCGTCGGATTCGATGATCTCCTCGGTGGGGTGCGGGAGTTCGCGGGCGAGGATCTCGCCGCGGAAGAACGGGGGCATGCGGCGGGCCAGGGTGAAGTAGAGCGGGATGCCGAGGAGCAGGGTGCCGACGCCGAGCAAGAAGATCGAGCCGATCTGCCAGTGCGGCGGGAACGGGAGTCGCCAGTAGGAGCCCTCGTCTTCCGGCTGCCAGGAGGTGACGGCGGTCCAGGCCGCCGCGAACAGGAGCATGCAACCGCCGAAGGCCGGGAGCAGGCCCTTCATGACGAGTGCCCGTGGGTCGGAGGCGAATCGGTGGCGGTAGAGCCAGGCGCAGCTGACGCCGGTGAGGCCGTAGTAGACGCCGATGGAGATGCCGATCGCGGTGACCGCCTCGGCGATGAGGCGGCCGCCCGAGGCGAAGTTCAACGCTACGTAGAGCACGATCGAGATCGCGCCGAAGGCGATGGTGGAGACCACCGGTGTGCGGAAGCGGGGATGGATGCGGCCGAATACCGCTGGCAGGGCGCGGTGCAGTGCCATCGAATAGGTGGTGCGTGCGGTGGGGAGAATGGTGGTCTGAGTGGAGGCCGCCGCCGACGTGAGCACCATCAAGAACAACAGGTGCACAGCGACGCTACCAATCGCGCTGTCCCCGAACACCGCCACACCCAGTGCGCCGAGCACGTCGTCCACGTGATCCGGGTTGGCCAGGCCGAGCCCGTCGGTGCCGGTGCCCGCGAACGCCTGGGCCGCCACCGTCACCAACAGGTACAGGGCAACGAGCGTGATCGTCGACAGCACCGCCGCCCGGCCCGGGGTGCGCCGCGGATCGACTGTCTCCTGGTTCACCGAGACCGCCGAATCCCAGCCCCAGTAGATGAACGCCATCAGCAGCAGCGCGTTCACGAACGACGAGAACGACCCGATCGCGAAGGGGTTGAACCACTCCCACTGCGGCATGCTCGCCCCGGCCGCCGCGTTCCCGAAGGCCACGCGGATCAGAGCAACCACCGAGAAAACCACCAGCATCCCGAATTCGATGGTCAGCAGCACCGACTGCAAGCGCGCCGACACATCGATGCCCGCCACCGCCACCGCGGTCATCACGACGAGATAGACGATGCCCACCAGCAGCACCCACAAGCTCGTGGCATCAGAACCGATGCCGTCCGCGCCGAACAGATGAAAGGTGTACTGCGCGCTCACCTGAGCCAAGCTCGCCATCACCAGCAGATCCGACACCACGATCGCCCACCCGGCCATCCACCCCGTGAACGGCCCGAACGCCCGCGTCGCCCACACGAACGTGGTGCCCGGATCGGGTTCCACCTCGTTCAGATCCCGATACCCGATGGCCACCAGCAACATCGGCACGAAGGCCAGCACCACGATGATCGGCGACTGCAACCCCACTGCCGCCACGACGAGACCGAGGGTGGCGGTAATACTGTAGGCGGGTCCCGCCGAGGCCACCCCGATCACCACCGAGGAGACCAGGGAGAGCGCTCCGGACCGCAGAGTGCTGGGCGATGTCACCGGACAAGGCTACGGGCAACCATTCAGCACACCGAATCGGCACGCCCGCGCCCGAGATCGGCAGGGTGGACCGCGATTAAGCTCGGTGATCATGATGGGCGCCAAACAACTGAAAGTCGGCTTGCGGGTCCGCGACCTGGAAGCCTCCCGCCGCCTCTACCTGAAGATCGGTTTCCGGGAAATCCCCAACGACCAAGAACCGAATCTGCGCTACCTGACCTACGGCAACACCTGGTTGATCCTCTCGGACCTGAACAATCACGGCTACTACAACGCCGAAGAGGAACGGCGGGTCCGATCAGGTCCACTCGGCCTCGGTGTCGGTTTCGGCATACCCACCAAGGATCTGGACGCCATGTACGAACTGTGGCGTACCGAGGGCTTGCCGATCGTGCTGGAACCCGAAGAGGCAGGCTGGGCCCGCGTGTTCACGGGTCAGGATCTCGATGGATATCAGCTGATGTTCGAGCAATTTCACTGAGCTCCCGCACCGGTGCACGGACGACGAGAGGCGTTGCCGCCGAGGCTATTTCGCGTAGCGGATGCGGGAGTTCGCGTAGAGGCAGATCGCGGCGGCGGTGGCCAGGTTGAGGCTTTCGGCACGGCCGCGGATGGGGATGCGGATGCGGTGGTCGGCGCGGGCGGTGACGGCGGGGTCGAGGCCGTGGGCCTCGTTGCCGAAGAGCCAGGCGACCGGACCGGTGAAGAGGTGGTCGGCGTCGTCCAGGTCGATTTCGCCGTCGGCGGCGGTGGCGAGGAGCGTAATGCCCGCTGCCGCAATCGCATCCAGGGTTTCGGTGACATCGCGGCTGCGTGCGACCGGGACGTGGAAGAGGCTGCCCGCGCTGGCGCGGACGCATTTGCCGTTGTGCGGATCGACAGTGTCACCGGCCAGCACCACACCGTCGGCGCCGACGGAATCGGCGACCCGGATCAAGGTGCCCGCATTGCCGGGCTCGGAAATTTCGACCGGGACGGCCAAAATGCGGGGCTGCTCGGCGAGCACGTCGGCCAGCGGCACATCGAGCAGATCGCACACGGCCACGAGACCCGGTGCGGTGACGGTTTCTCCGAGGTGCTGGGCCGCACGGTCGCTGACCAGCGTGGTGCGCACACCGGAGGCGGCGGCACCGGCGATCAGCTCGTGCTCGCGGGTCGCGGCGTCCAGCGAGTAGAACAGCTCGTGCACGCGGCCGGTATCCAGCGCGGCGGCAACGGAGTTCGCGCCCTCGGCGAGGAACTGCCCGGTCTTGCGGCGCTGCGCCGACCGATGCAGCTTAGAAGCGGAAACGACCCGTGGATTGCTCGGTGCGAGCGGATCCACGGGTCGTTCCGAAGTATCGGTCAATCTCAGGCAGCCGAAGCCGGAGCGTTGACATCGGCCGGCAGCGCGGCCTTGGCGATCGCGACCAGGCCGGCGAAGGCTTCGGCGTCGGAGACGGCGAGCTCGGCGAGGATCTTGCGGTCGACCTCGACACCCGCGGCCTTCAGGCCCTGGATGAAGCGGTTGTAGGTGATGTCGTTGATGCGCGCCGCGGCGTTGATGCGGGCGATCCACAGCTTACGGAAGTCACCCTTGCGCGCCCGGCGGTCCCGGTAGGCGTAGGTGAGCGAGTGCAGCTGCTGTTCCTTGGCCTTGCGGTACAACCGCGAGCGCTGGCCCCGGTAGCCCTTGGAGGCCTCGAGGATGGAACGGCGCTTCTTCTGAGCGTTTACGGCCCTTTTGACGCGTGCCACTGGTCAGTCCTTAAGTCGAAATAGGGGGCGCGATGTGGCGCCCGGTTGGTCGGTGTCGAATGCTGCTTCAGGCCTCAGAGGCCGAGCAGCCGCTTCACGCGGGGAACGTCGACGGCCGCAACCGACTCCGTGCCGTCCAGACGACGAGTCCGGCGGCTCGACTTGTGCTCGAGCAGGTGGCGACGGTTGGCCTGCTGGCGCAGCAGCTTGCCGCGGCCCGAAACCTTGAAACGCTTCGAGGCGCCGCTGTGGCTCTTCATCTTCGGCATGGGGTTCCTCTATCTGGTCGTGCCGGTACTCCCTGGGAGGATCACCGGTGTGCTGATCGGTACTACTGCGGATCGGCCGGAGCCGAAGGCTCGGCGGCCGGTGCTTCCGCGGCGGGTGCTTCCGCGGCGGGGGCGGGAGCCGCAGGCGCCGGAGTGGCGGCGGGGCGCGACGCAGGCCGCGCAGCCGAATCCTCCTGAGCCTTAACCCGCGTCTTCGCACCCTTGTGCGGGGCGAGGACCATGGTCATATTGCGACCGTCCTGCTTGGCGGAGGTCTCGACGAAACCCAACTCGGCGACGTCGGCGCCCAGGCGCTGCAACAACCGGAAACCCAGTTCCGGACGCGACTGCTCGCGGCCACGGAACATGATCGTCACCTTGACCTTGGATCCGGCTTCGAGGAAGCGAACCACGTTGCGCTTCTTGGTCTCGTAGTCGTGATCGTCGATCTTCGGCCGGAGCTTCTGCTCCTTGATCACGGTCTGAACTTGGTTCTTGCGAGACTCGCGCGCCTTCTGCGCCGTCTCGTATTTGAACTTGCCGTAGTCCATGATCTTGCAGACCGGCGGACGGGCATCCGGGGCCACCTCGACCAGGTCGAGATCGGCTTCGAGGGCGACGCGTAGTGCATCTTCAACACGCACGATCCCAACCTGCTCGCCGCTGGGTCCGATGAGCCGAACCTCGGGAACACGGATGCGATCGTTGATGCGGGTCTCAGTGCTGATGGGGCCTCCTAGGTCAAGCGGTGTCGTCGGACGACGCTATAACTGCAACCCCTTTTTCAACACAAAGGCCCCGAGCGGTATTTCTACCGCTACGGGGCCCGAGTCGACCGGTCTTCAGACGTACGCAACGCACGCCTACCTCGTGCACGAGCTGGGTTTATTCAAACCAGCACTACCACACAAGATCCGCTCAAAGCTGAGCGGATGACCGGACCGTTTGACCTCTACGATTACTCGCGGGCAACGGTGGGAGTCGGGCTCCACTTATCTGCCCCAGGATGCACTCACAAACGAGAACGACCCGGGGCGGTCGTCAGCGAATAGTCTAACAGTCCAGACGGCTATAACCGAAATCGTGGCTCGACCGCCTGTTCAGCAGGGGAAATTCCGCGCGCGGGAGCGATCTGCACCATATATGAGGACGCCGCTCGATGTCCTGCCGAGTTCGCCGCCTAGGGTTTCGACCATGACTGAACAGCCCGACGACACCGCCGTTCGCGACCTGGCCGACATCCCCGCCGTCGAGGTGATCAGCCGCGCCGCCGTCATGCTCATGAGCTCGGCCGCGGAGAAGCTCGGGCTCGCCGACGAGGATCCGGACAACAGCCCGCGCCGCGATCTGGACGAGGCCCGGCGCGTGATCACCGCCCTGGCCGGGCTGGTCACGGCGTCGGTGGAGTACCTGGGGCCGCACGCGGGCCCGATCCGCGAGGCACTGCAGTCGCTGCAGCGCGCGTTCCGCGAAGCGTCGGCGCATCCGGACGAGCCGGGCAAGGGCCCGGGCGAGAAGTACACCGGCCCGGTGTACTGAGCCGCAGTACCTGGAAATACCAGAACGGGATCGGCCGCGCGCCGATCCCGTTCTGTCGTTCAGCCGGTCTTACGCCGGCGGCGGAGTCACCGAGATGGATGAGCCGCTGGAGATCAAGTTGGCGAGTGCCGTGAAGAGGGCGCCGAAGCCCGCGCTTCCGCTGTCCATGGTGTGCTTCCTTCCGAGATCGCCGGCGCCTATTTGCCCGGCGTGTAGTTCAGCGACGAGCCGGTGATCAAGCCCAGGATCTGGGTGATGATGGCACCGATATCCACGCCTTCCATCGCGTGTTCCTTTCTCACTGCTGTCCGGTCGGTCTCGAACAGGTGAGCAGATCGTACACACGCGTGTTTCACTTTCGGGGCGGTTTCGGAAAGCACTGTGGCGCCGCCCGGAATCGGACGACGCCACAGGTCTGTTCAGGACATCAGCGCAGCGCGGCGGCCTTTCGGGCCAGGCGCTTGGCGGTCTGCTCCGGCGTCTTCTTCGCCGGCTCCTTCGCGGCCGCGGCCTTCGGGGCCGCTGCCTTCTTGGCGGCGGCCTTCTTCGCCGGCGCCTTCTTCGCGGCGGCCTTCTTCGGCGCGGCCGGCTGCTCGAGCACTTCCTTCAGGAACTGCCCGGTGTAGCTGCCCGCCACGGCGGCAACATCTTCCGGAGTGCCTTCGGCGACCACGGTGCCGCCACCGGAACCACCTTCGGGACCCATGTCGATGACCCAGTCGGAAGTCTTGATGACATCCAGGTTGTGCTCGATGACGATCACCGTGTTGCCCTTGTCGACCAACCCGTTGATCACCTTGAGCAGCTTGCGGATGTCCTCGAAGTGCAGGCCTGTGGTCGGCTCGTCCAGGATGTAGACGGTGCGGCCGGTGGAACGCTTCTGCAGTTCCGCCGACAGCTTCACCCGCTGCGCCTCACCGCCGGACAGGGTCGGTGCGCTCTGGCCGAGCCGCACGTAACCCAGGCCGACGTCGACCAGCGTCTTCAGGTACCGGTGGATCGAGGTGATCGGCTCGAAGAATTCCGCGCCCTCCTCGATGGACATGTCCAGCACCTCGGCGATGGTCTTGCCCTTGTAGTGCACCTCGAGGGTTTCCCGGTTGTAGCGCGCGCCCTGGCACACCTCGCACGGGACGTACACGTCCGGCAGAAAGTTCATCTCGATCTTCAAAGTGCCGTCGCCGGAACAGGCTTCGCAGCGCCCGCCCTTGACGTTGAACGAGAACCGGCCCGGCTGGTAACCGCGCACCTTCGCCTCGGTGGTGGCGGCGAACAGGGTGCGGATCTTGTCGAACACACCCGTGTAGGTGGCCGGGTTGGAGCGCGGAGTGCGTCCGATCGGCGACTGGTCCACCTGCACCAGCTTGTCCAGATGATCCAGGCCCTTGATCCGCAGATGCCGGCCCGGCACCTGGCGGGCGCCGTTCAGCTTGTTCGCCAGCACGGTGGCCAGGATGTCGTTGACCAGCGTGGACTTACCGGAACCGGAGACACCGGTGACGGCGGTGAGCACGCCCAGCGGGAAGTTGACGTCGACATTACGCAGGTTGTGCTCGCTCGCGCCCATCACAGTGAGCTGGCGCTTCTTGTCGATCGGGCGCCGCACCAGCGGCAGCTCGATCCGTTCGCGGCCCGAAAGGTACGCGCCGGTCAGCGATTTCGGCTCGGTGAGCAGCTCCTGATAGGGACCGCTGTGCACCACCTGACCGCCGTGCTCACCCGCGAGCGGGCCGATGTCGACGACCCAGTCGGAGGCGCGGATGGTGTCCTCGTCGTGCTCCACCACGATCAGCGTGTTGCCGAGATTGCGCAGGCGCGTGAGGGTTTCGATCAACCGCCGGTTGTCCCGCTGATGCAGGCCGATGGACGGCTCGTCGAGCACGTACAGCACGCCGACCAGACCGGAACCGATCTGGGTGGCGAGCCGGATGCGTTGCGCCTCACCGCCGGACAGTGTCGCGGCGGCACGGGACAGCGACAGGTACTCCAGGCCGACATCGAGCAGGAAGCCCAGCCGCGCCTGCACCTCCTTGAGCACCTGCCCGGCGATCGCGGCTTCCCGCTCCCCCAGCGTCAGGGCGTTCAGGAAGTGCGAGCAGTCGCCGATGGACAGATCGCTGACCTCGGCGATGGACTTGTGATCGCCACCGGCGCCGAGGGTGACCGCGAGGATCTCCGGGCGCAGGCGGGCACCGTCACAGACCGGGCACGGCACATCGCGCATGTACCCGTCGTAGTGCTCTTTCATCTGCTCGGAGTCGGTGTTCTCCATGCGCCGCTGCAGGAACGGCATCACGCCTTCGAAATCGGCGTAGTACGAACGCTTCCGGCCGTAGCGGTTGGTGTAGGAGACATGCACCTGGTCGGAGCTGCCCTCGAGCACCGCCTTCCGGGCCTTCTGCGGCAGGTCCTGCCACGCGGTGTCCATGGAGAAGCCGACCGAGGCGGCGAGACCGGACAGCAGCCGGTTGAAGTACTCGGCGGTCTGGCCCCGCGACCACGGCGCGATCGCGCCCTCGGCCAGGCTCAACTCCGGATCGGGCACAACGAGATCCGGGTCGACCTCCTTGCGGATGCCCAGGCCGGTGCAGTCCGGGCAGGCGCCGTAGGGCGAGTTGAACGAGAACGAGCGCGGCTCGAGATCCTCGATGTCGAGCGGGTGGCCGTTCGGGCAGGCCAGCCGCTCGGAGAAGCGGCGCTCCCGATCATGGGCGTGCTCGTCGCGGTCGACGAAGTCGAGCACCACGATGCCGTCGGCCAGGCGCAACGCCGTCTCGATCGAATCGGTCAGGCGCTGTTTGGAACCCGGCTTCACCGCGAGGCGGTCGACGACCACCTCGACGTCGTGCTTCTCCTGCTTCTTCAGCTTCGGCGGATCCGTGAGCGGATACACCACGCCGTCCACCCGCACCCGCGAGTAGCCCTGGGTGTTGAGCGATTCGAACAGATCGACGAACTCACCCTTGCGGGTGCGCACCACCGGGGCGAGCACCTGGAACTTGATGCCCTCCTCCATGGCCAGCACCTGATCGACGATCTGCTGCGGTGTCTGCCGCGCGATCAGCTCGCCACAGGTCGGGCAGTGCGGTGTGCCCGCGCGGGCGTAGAGCAGGCGCAGGTAGTCGTAGACCTCGGTGATGGTGCCGACGGTCGAGCGCGGGTTGCGGTTGGTCGACTTCTGGTCGATCGACACCGCGGGCGAGAGACCCTCGATGAAATCGACATCGGGCTTGTCCATCTGCCCGAGGAACTGGCGCGCGTAGGCCGAGAGCGACTCCACATACCGCCGCTGGCCCTCGGCGAAGATCGTGTCGAAGGCAAGACTGGATTTGCCCGAGCCGGAAAGACCGGTGAACACGATGAGACTGTCGCGGGGCAGGTCGAGGTCGACCCCCTTGAGGTTGTGCTCCCGAGCTCCGCGCACAGTGAGGCGTTCCGCCACCAGGTGAGTCCCTTCTCGAACGTGTCGGCTTGCGTACAGACTGACCCCCGCCGTCATGCTAGGCCGACCCACCGACAAGTTTTGCCGAGCGACTGCCCCGCCCGACTGACCTCCCCTTTTCAACAGGATGCCGGACGCACGGATTCCCCGCATCGGCGATGCGGGGTGACACCGAGATGACCGGGTCAGCGCCCGGTCGTCACTGGTCCCGGGAGAGTCCGTGCACGCGGAACCCGGCGTCGTTCACCGTGACGGTCAGCACATCGTCGCCGACCCGCAGCCCGGTCACGCGCAACGGCAGATAGCGCTGCGGGATCACCGGGTCGACCACCTTGTCACTGTTCCCGGGTTCCAGCCGGAGCATGGTCCGCAAGAACAGCAGCGGCGTCGCCGAGGCCCAGGCCTGCGGCGAGCAGGAGGTCGGGTAGGGCACCGGGGACGCGAACTCGGAGCGGTCGAAACCGCAGAACAGCTCCGGCAGGCGATGCCCGAACCGGCCCGCGGCATCGAGCACGCCGTCGACCACGCGGTTGGCGTGCTCGGTGAAGCCGTAGCGCATCAGCCCGGCCGCGCAGATCGCGTTGTCGTGCGGCCACACCGAGCCGTTGTGGTAACTGACCGGGTTGTAGGCGCCCATATTGGTGCCGAGGGTGCGAATCCCCCAGCCGCTGAACATCTCCGGGGACAGCAGATGATCGGCGACGGCTTGCGCCTTGTCGTCGTCCACGATGCCGGTCCACAGGCAGTGGCCCATATTCGAGGTCAGCGCGTCGATCGGGCGCTTGTCCCGGTCCAGTCCGATGGCGTACCAGCCCTTCTCGGGCAGCCAGAACTGTTCGTTGAACGCCTTCTTGAGCCGCGCGGCCTTCGCTCGCAACCGCACCGCCAGTTCGTCCTCGCCGGTGTCGTCGGCCAGGTCGGCGCGCGCCAGGTAGGCCGCGTAGACGTAGCCCTGCACCTCGGCGAGCGCGATCGGCGCGTGCGGCATGCTGCCGTCGACGAAATTGACGCCGTCCCAGGAGTCTTTCCAGCCCTGGTTGGCCAGGCCGTGTTCGGCGGCGCGGGCGTATTCGACGAAGCCGTCGCCGTCCATGTCCCCGTACTGCTCGATCCACTCCAGCGCGCGGTCGGCGTGCGGCAGCAGTTCGTCGCGGGTCTTGGCGTCCAGGCCCCAGCGGTTCAGTTCGCCGAGCAGCATGACGAACAGTGGTGTGGCGTCGGCGGTGCCGTAATAGACGGTGTCGCCGCCCAGCAGCAGTGTCGCGGCGCGGCCGAACCGCACCTCGTGCGGGATGCGGCCGGGTTGTTCCTCCTGAACAGGGCGAATCTGATCGCCCTGCATGCCCGCCAGGCTCTGCAGCGTGCCGACGGCGAGCTGCCGATCCAGCGGCAGCACCATCCACGAGGTGAGCAGCGAGTCCCGCCCGAACAGCGCCATGAACCAGGGCGCACCCGCCGCGACAACCGCGCGTTCGGGATGGCCGGGGTCGAAGATGCGCAACGCGCCGAGATCGCCGACGGCACGCTGCAAGACGGCGGCCAGGTTTTCGTCCTCGGTGAGCACGTTCGGTGAGTTCTGGTACCAGTCGCGCAGCCGCTGATACGGCTCGCTGTGCGAGACCGGGCTGCCGCAGCCGTAGCGCGGCGTCACCGGGGTGGTGCCGAGGGCGGGCTGGTATTGGATACAGGTCGACCATTCGCCGCGCGCGGGAAGCATGACCCGCCAGCGCAATTCACGCTCGGTGGCGGTGGCCCCGGATCCGGCGACGGTGACCGCCAGCTTCAGATCGGGCCGGCTGATCTCGAACGCGCCTTCGTCGACGACCCGGCACTGGGTCACCACGCCTTCACCGATGCGGCCTTCCTTCACCTCGAACAAATCGGCGAAGTCGGCATCCATTTCGAGGGCGACGACGCAGGTGATGGGGTCACCGGAGAGGTTGCGGACGGTGAGGTCTTCTCGCATGCCATCGCCGACGTGCCGGCCGAGCACCACCAGTGCGGTGCTGTCGGCACGGCCGGCCCGCGGCGGCGTGCGGGCCAGCAGCGTCGCACTGTACGGATCGGCGTACTGCACGGTAAGGGGTTGCGGCGGTTGACCATCCACGGTCAACCGCCAGTGCGACACCACCCTGGTGTCCCGTACGAACAACCCTTCCGGACGGTTCGGATTGATGACGCCACCGCTTTCGCTGATGCAGAAGGTCGAACCTTCCACCAGCGTCACACCGGCACCGACAACACTGGGCTCGCTCACCTCACCGGTGGCGTCACCCCAGGGATTGTTCACCACGGTGTGACTTCGGGTCGCGCTTCGTCCTCCCTCACGACACCGTTTCGGGCACCATCGCCCGGCTCGTCCGTTCACCGGTCAGTATGCGGCGGTAGAGCCGCTCATGGTCACGGGCCATGCGGAGCAGGCTAAACCGTCGCTCCGCCGAATTCCGGCAAACGCGCCGATCTATGGTGCCGACACGGTCCAAAGCGTCGGCCATGTCCCAGATATCGCGGCACAGGAACCCGGTGCGCTCGTGTTCCACGATCTCCGGCGCGGCGCCGTTCGGGAACGCCAGAACCGGTGTGCCGCAAGCCAATGACTCGGCCATGACCAGACCGAAAGGTTCGGGCCAGCCGATGGGATTGATCAGCGCGTCGGCGTGCCGGACCAGCTCCACGCGCGTCGCCAGGGGCTCTTCGCGCGGCTCCGGATCGTCGGGCCCCATCAGCGGGCGCACCCGCTCTTTGTAGTAGGCCCACTCCTCGGGTTCTCTGATCTTGGTGATCAGCAGCAGCTTTCGCTTCGCCAGCCGCGCCACCTGCACCGCGCGATGCACGCCCTTCTCCGGATTCATCCGGCCGACGAACACCACATAGCCGCCGTCGCCCGGCCCGTACCGGTAGTCGTCGAGGTCGATGCCGTGATGGATGACCTCGTCGATGGGCACCTTGTCGCCCGCCGCCCGTTTCTGGGATTCGGAGATCGCGATGATGTGCGCGTGCTGTTCGGCCATGGCGCGGAACATGTCCTGGCGCATGGGCGTAAAGGGGCCGTGGTTGGTCACCACCACCGGCGGACCGCCGGCCGAGGCACCGATGAACGGCCCGAGCGAGGTGTGGTCGTGAATGATGTCGCAATCGCTGAGCGCCTCGTAGGCGTGCAGCACGTGCATCAATTCGGCCTCACCGACGCCGATCTGTGCGGTCGGATGTTCGAACAGATACGAACATTTGACCGGACAGGTCGACTCGCCAACGGTGAAAAGGTGAACATCATGGCCGAGCCGATCCAGACCGATAGCCAGGTTTCCGACTACGGCTTCGGTGCCGCCATAAGCAGGCGGCGGAACCGGAACCCAGGGCGGAACAATAAGTCCGATCTTCATCGGGCCGCCCGTATGCCGCTGTCGTCTTCTCCGATCAGGGATTCCACAATCGTCCTCCCGTGCGCTAGTCGCCAGCGCGCACCGCAGTCGAGGCAGTGGAAGCGGGCATCCCGCTGGTCGTCGTAGATACCGACCGCACCCGAACCACAACCAGGACAGTTGCGCGGTGGACCGAAAATATTACTGAAATCAAGAGTTGCTGAATATGCCATTGTCCGAGATTACTGTGCACGGGCCCCGCGGCTCCGCTGCCATAAGCCCTCTTTGAATGACTTCGGTCCTATGATACTCGAAACCGCAATCGCGGCACTGTTTTTTGTGAGCAAGATTCTTTCCGGGCGGGAGAGTTCTGGCGTGTCACGCAATTCGAGTCGGCATTACTCGTAATTCACCGTGCGATCTCGAACCGGCCTCGCCCGGGTGTAGCCGCGACTACCCGCGACGAGATACCTTGGCGTAGTAGCCCGTTCGCCGGTGGGAGGCCGTGGTGCTCAGAGTGTTCCTGGTCGACGACCACGAGATCGTCCGCCGCGGCCTCATCGACCTGCTGGAAAGCGATCCGGAGCTGTCGGTGATCGGCGAGGCCGGCGATGTCGCTCATGCCATGGCCGGCATCCGCGCGCTGCGCCCCGACGTGGCGGTGCTCGATGTTCGCCTGCCCGACGGCAACGGCATCGAACTGTGCCGCGATCTGCTCGCCGAAAACGACGGATTGCGGTGTCTCATCCTGACTTCCTACACCGACGAGCACGCCATGCTCGATGCCATCCTGGCGGGCGCGGGCGGCTATGTGGTGAAGAACATCAAGGGGATGGAGCTCGCGGAGGCGATCAAGGCGGTCGGGTCGGGCCGCTCGTTGCTCGACACCCGGGCGGCGGCGGCGCTGAAGGCGCGTTTGCGCAACAGCACCGAAAACGACGGCCCCCTGGCCGGTCTCACCGACCAGGAGCGCCGCCTGCTCGCCTTGCTCGGCGAAGGACTCACCAACCGGCAGATCGCCGCACGGATGTTCCTGGCGGAGAAGACGGTCAAGAACTACGTCTCCCGGCTGCTGGCCAAGCTGGGTATGGAGCGCCGCACCCAGGCGGCGGTGCTGGCCTCCAAACTGCGTGAGGGCTGACCTGCTATTCGGCGGGCACCACGATGCTCAAGTCACCGTCGTAGCGACGGTAGAGCAGCCGGCCGCGTCCGCTGTCGGCGTCGGTGAAGAACAGGTAGGGCAGGCCGGACCGGCACAGCCAGGCGGCGGCATCCAGCTCGGTGAGCTGCGGGGCGGGCTCCGAATCCACGCTGAGCGGAAGCGAATTCACCGTCTGCTCCTCGGGCTCCTCGGTGCTGTGCTGGCGCGCGACCCCGACGCCGAGCAACTCACACCAGTGCACGATCGCCTCCTCCCCCGTCTCCTGATCGAGGAAGAGGTAGGCGTCGTAATCCATCGCGTCCAGGATCGCCATCGCCTCGCCGGGAGTGCCGGTGAGCAGCGAGACCGACTTGCGGCGCACCACCGGACGCGGCTCGGTGACCCGAGCCAGCGGCGGCCGGGCCGGATCCGGCCAGGCCCGAGACTGATTCGAGGCCAGCCGGGCGATCTGCCGGTCCAGCCGCTCCACCGCGAAGGTGACCGCGAACCCGCGCGGCCCGGTGACCTGCACCCGCGCCGGAGTGTCGTGCAACCGCACATTGGCCTGCACCACCGTGGGCTGATCGCCGTCGGCGGGCGCGGTAACCCGCACTCGGGCAGGGACATCCAGGTGATGCCGGCGCAGCACACGGCCGATGGCCCGCACCGCCCGGGTGACATCCGCCGCGGGTACCGCACCGCGCGTTGTGACCGCGAGACCCGGATCCGCGGCGGTAGTCCACTGCTCCGAGTTGCCCCGCGTGTTGCCACGCTCCGAATACAACGCCTGCGACGAATTCATAGGACACCTCTGCTCTCTATTCACCTGATGCCCCTATCCCACTCCCGCAACGCTGCCGCGAACAGGGCCGAAAGTCCTTGATCCGCGAATTAGACTGGGACCAACGCACTTCGCGCCCCGCTCAGGAGAGAAGTCGAGATGCCCGACGACCGCGGCAACGACCTGTACTCGGTGCGCGACACGCTGTCCCAGCTACGACTGCGCGAGCTGCTCAGCGAGGTCAAAGAACGCGTCGAGCTCATCATCGACTCGCGCGACCGGATGGACGGCCTGGTCGAGGCGATGCTGACAGTAACCTCCGGGCTGGACCTGGACGACACCTTGCGCGCCATCGTGCGCACCGCGACAAGTCTGGTAGACGCCCGCTACGGCGCGCTCGCGGTGCTCGGCCACGACATGCAGGTGGCCCAATTCCTCGACGAGGGCATGGACGAACAGGTCCGGGGAAGCATCGGCAAACTCCCCGAGGGGCACGGCGTGCTCGGCGCGGTGTTCCATCGCAGCAAACCGTTGCGCCTGGAAGACCTCACCAAACATCCGGAGTCCGTGGGCCTTCCACCCGGCCACCCGCCGATGCGTACCTTCCTCGGCGTGCCGGTCCGGATCCGCGACGAAGTCTTCGGCAGCCTGTATCTCACCGAGAAAGCCGGTGGTCAGCCGTTCACCGAGGACGACGACGTCCTGGTCCAGGCGCTGGCCGCCGCCGCGGGCATCGCCGTCGACAACGCCCGGCTCTACGAATCCGCGCGCACCCGGCAGGCTTGGATCGAGGCGACCCGCGATATCGCCACCGAATTCCTCGCGGGCACCGAATCCGAACAGGTCCTCGCCCACGTCGTCGACCACGCGCGCACGCTGACGGGTTCGCACCGCGCGTTCCTGGCCGGCGCGACCGGAATACAGCGCCGTGCCGGTGAGGTCAGCGAATTGACGCTGACCCAGTGGTCCGGGCCGGGAACCGGGCACGAGGGCTGGCTGGTGCTCACCGAAGGCACCGCGCTGGGCGAGGCGTTCCATCGCCGTACGCCGCTGCGCTTCGACGACGCGGGCGCCATCGATCTCGGTGTGCCGCTGGCCGACGTGGGGCCGGTGCTGATCCTGCCGCTGTGCACGCCCGACGCGACGCTGGGCGTGCTGGTCGCGGTGCGCCCCGCCGGTTCCGCGCCCTACCCGGACGAACTCGTCGAACTCACCGCGGCTTTCACCGATCAGGCGGCGCTGGCCATGCAGCTGGCCGGCACCCAGCGCCGGATGCGCGAACTCGACATCCTCGCCGACCGCGACCGCATCGCGCGCGACCTGCACGACCATGTCATCCAGCGGCTGTTCGCGATCGGCCTGAGCCTGCAGGCCGCGGAGCCACAGGCCCAGGTCCCCGATGTGCGGCAACGGATCTCGACCGGCGTCGCCGATCTGCAGGAGGTGGTGCAGGAGATCCGCACCTCGATCTTCGACCTGCACGGCGGCGACGCGCAGACCAGCCGGCTGCAGCAGCGCCTGGAAGACGCGGTGCGCCAGCAGACTTCGGACACTCCGCTGCGCGGCAGCCTGCAAGTGACCGGGCCGCTGTCGGTGCTGGAGGCCGAACTCGCCGACCACGCCGAGGCGGTGGTGCGGGAAGCGGTGAGCAACGCGGTGCGGCATTCCGGCGGCAGCGTCGTCACGGTGGAGATCAGCGTCGACGACAACCTGACCATCGTGGTGATCGACGACGGCTGGGGCATCCCACATCACGTCATCCGCAGTGGACTGCGCAATCTGGAGCAGCGCGCCGAGAAGGCCAACGGCGAGTTCATCATCGGGCCCGCGATCCGGCCCAGCGGCAATCCGGACGAGCTACCCGGTACCCGGCTGTGCTGGTCGGTGCCGCTGCCGACCGGCTAGCCCGGCTCCCCGAGGACGAGCATGGAATTATGACCGCCCATTCCGAGAGCCGCTTTGAGGGTGTACCCGCCCTGGAACGGTTGCGGGCCGTCCAGCAGCCGCGGATGCGCCTGCGCGACGATCGGCGCGGCCGGAACGATGCGGCGCTCGTAGCCCATGGCCGCGGCCGCCACCTCGACGCCGGCGGCCGCGCCCTGACTGTGCCCGGCCAGCGGCTTGAGCGCGTAGATCAGCGGTCCGTCGTCGAACATCCTTGCCATCAGGTCGGTTTCGGCGGCACCGCATTGGCGGGTGCCGGTGCCGTGCGCGTTGAAGTAGGCGATGTCCTCCGGTCTCAGACCGGCCTGTGCCAGCGCGCGCCGCGCGCAATCGATGATCTGCTTGTGATCGGGCTCCACCGACACCACGTGATAGGCGTCGTTGGTCATGCCGCCGCCGACGATCGCGGCGTAGGGCCGATCCACGGCTTTGGTCAGTACGAATGCCATCGAGGCCTCGGCCATGCTGAACCCGCGGCTGCCGCGCTGGAAGGGGCGGCAGGCGTCCATGGGTTCGGCGTCGGCCACCGCCGCGCCCATATGCACGAAATGCTCGAGCATGTCCGGAGTCGCGGACATATCCGAAGCCACGCAGATGACGTCATCGGCGACGCCCGCGTCCAGCCAGAGCTTGGCCGTGATCAGACCGACATTGGCCGAGCTGCAGGCCGCCGAGACATTCATGGAGGGACCGTGGAAACCGAACTCCTGCATCAGCATCGAGATCGGCGTCGAGGGCAGCAGCGGCAGGTAGTCGCGGGAGCGGCGGTGCCCGTGGTCGACGAGGTAGAAGTCACGCCAATTCACCACGTCGCCGAGCACGATCGCGTGCACCAGGCCGACGGTGCCGCCCGGGCGCCAGCCGCGCGCGGTGGCGTCGGCGATGGCCTCGCGCGCCGCCTCGTGAATGGCGCGGCCGTAGCGGCTCTTGCTGATCGACGGATCACCGCCGTCGGGCACCAGCGCCACCCAGGCGTGCTCGTTCCGGTCCCGGCCGTAGCCGGACTGCAGCGTAGCCGCGGATTTGCCGCTGATCAGCCCCTGCCAGAGCGCCTCACGGCCCCAGCCGTATCCGGTGACCGCGCCGATGCCGGCTATATGATCTTGGTGCTTTATCGTTCTCGCGTTGACCCCTGGCATAGCCTTGCTCCTCGGCCTGCGCTGTCGATGTTCGATAAACCTGTAATGATCTCCGGGCAGCACCCGATGAAGAGCCGGACTGTGATCGAACAGCCACGAAAAATACCGCTATACCGACGTGATCTTGTTCATGTCGATACCAGGATAATTCCCATGTTCCAATTGCCATAAGTCGGTCGAACGATCGGGGGTTCGGAGTTGGGTTCGGAAGGGATAGGCGGCGAGAACACCCCGGCCAGTACGTCTGAGGCCGAGGAGCTCGCGCAGCGGTACCGGTCACTGGTCGATCACACCCCGGACGGGGTCTGTGTGCACCAGGACGGTCTCGTCGTCTACGTGAACCGAGCCGCCATCCGCTTACTGGGGGCCGCCGGCGCCGAGGACCTCCTGGGGAAACCGGTCACCCAATTCGTCCATCCCGATTCGGTGCCGGGCATGCTCGACCGGATCAGCCACCTCACCACCGCGGGTGCCGCCTCGCACCCCACCGAGATGCAGCTGCTGCGCCTGGACGGGCGCCCGGTGCCGGTGGAGACGGTGTCGGTGCTGACGCCCTGGCAGCACCATTTCGCCTACCAGGTGGTCATCCACGATCTGACCGCCCAGCGCGCCGCCGAGCAGGCCCAGCGCCTGGCCGAGGAACACTTCACCACGGTCGTTTCGCAGCTCGAAGAGGGCGTGGTCGTCATCGATCGCAACGGCCGCATCGAATCGGCCAATCCGGCGGCCGGGCGCATCTTCGGTAAGCCCGAACACGCCGAGGAGCTGGTCGGCCTGAGCATCCACGAACTACCGATGGTGCTGCTGGACGCGAACGCGCAGCCGCTGCCGCCGTCGCGGCACCCGATCGCGCGCACCCTGGAAACCGGCGAAACGATCACCGGCTACACCTTCGGGGTGGACCGCGCCGACGGGCAGCGCCGCTGGCTCTCCGGCTCGAGCCGGCTGCTGAATCCGGACGACCCGGCCTCCCCCGCGGTGTCCTCCTTCGCCGATGTCACCGAATTCCGCGCCAGCCGTAGGCAATTGGAGTATCAGGCCACCCACGATTCGCTGACCGGGCTGGCGAACCGATCGCTGATCCTGTCCCAGCTCGCGGCCGCCCTGGCCACCTCGGGGACGGCAGCCGGCGGGGCGGGTAGGTCCAGCGCGGATCAGCAGGTGTCCACGGTGCTGTTCATCGACCTGGACGGATTCAAGGCGATCAACGACACACTGGGCCACGCCATCGGCGACACCGTCCTGCAGATCGTCGCGCAGCGGCTGCAGCGGGCGCTGCGCGGCGACGATGTGGTCGGACGACTCGGCGGCGACGAATTCCTGGTGCTGCTGGCCGGGCCGACCCGCCGCGAGGACCTGGACGCGCTGGTCCAGCGGCTGCGCTCCACCATGTCCGAGCCGATCGTCGCGCGCGGCCACCGCATCGAGGTCAACGCCTCCATCGGCGTCACCGAGCTGGTGCAGGGCGACCACCGCTCCCCCGAAGCGGTACTCCACGACGCCGATGTGGCCATGTACCGCGCCAAGCCCGTCGGCGACCGCGAAGCCACCGTCAAGGGCCGCCGCCCCAACAACACCCACGCGTCCTGAAGGCTTCTCTCGTGATCATCGAACATGTCCTGCTGCCGGTCCGAGCCGAATTGTCGGAGGCGTTCGAGGCAGCCTTCGCGCGCGCCCAGCCGATCATCGCCGGGATGCCGGGGTTCCGATCGCTGTCGCTGTCCCGGTGCGTCGAAGACCCCGGCAACTACCTGCTTCTGGTCGAATGGGACCGGCTCGAAGACCACGTCGAGGGGTTCCGCGGCTCGCCGGAGTATCAGGAGTGGAAGGCGCTGCTGCACCACTTCTACGATCCGTTTCCGACGGTGCTGCACTTCGCGCCGGTGACCCTACCTGCGGTGGCGGCGAGGGCGGGAAATCCGCAGTAGACTCGACAACCTTGTTTTCACGCGGTTACCCAAGGAGTTCAGTTTGCCCGACCCTCTCGCTCAGGACCGCGAGTTAGAACAGGAACAGGCCTACCTGTCGGTCCTGTACGACCGGCTCGACGGTATGCGCGCCTACGCGCAGAACCGCCTCAAGACCGTGCTGCTGGAAAACGGTGGCACGCCGCAGGCCCGCAGTGAGCGGGAGTCGTTCAGTCAGCTCTACCACGAGGATCTGGCGAAGTACGACGCCGCCGAACACGGATTGTGTTTCGGGCGCATCGATTTGACCGGTGACGAGGCCACCCGCTACATCGGCCGACTCGGGATCCTCGACGAGCAGGACGACTACGAGACATTGCTGCTGGACTGGCGGGCCCCGCTGGCCCGGCCCTTCTATCTGGCCACCACCGCCGCCCCGGACGGCGTGACCAGGCGCCGGCACATTCGCACCCGCAATCGCCGGGTCACCGCCGTCAACGACGAATACCTCGATCTCGCAGCCGCCGAACGGGATGGCATGGTCGAGGGCGACGGCGGTGTGGGCAGCGAGAGCGCACTGCTGGCGGCGTTGAACGCCGCGCGCACCGGCCACATGAACGACATCGTGGAGACGATCCAGTCCGAGCAGGACACGATCATCCGCTCCGAGCACAAAAGCGTGCTGGTGGTGCAGGGCGGGCCGGGTACCGGCAAGACCGCCGTCGCGCTGCACCGCGCGGCCTTCCTGCTCTATACCTATCGGCAGCAACTGGCCAAGAGCGGTGTGCTGATCATCGGGCCGAACGCGACCTTCCTCGACTACATCGGGCAGGTGCTGCCCTCGCTCGGTGAGACCGGTGTGCTGCTGTCCACCGTCGGCGACCTGTACCCGGGAGTCAAAGCGACCCGGGAGGATTCGCTGCGGGCCGGCGAGATCAAGGGGGCCCTCGAGATCGTCGAGGTGCTCAAGCAGGCGGTGCGGGACCGGCAGGAGGCGCCCGCCGATCCGATCCGGCTCAGCTTCGACGGCTATCCGGCGACCCTGGATCGCCGGATCGCCACCAAGGCGCGCGGCCGGGCCCGGTCCTCGCGGCGGCCGCACAACCTGGCGCGGCCGATCTTCGCGAGCTCGGTCATCGACGCGCTGACCGATCAGGTGGCCCAGACCATGGGCGCGGACCTGTCCGGTGGTCAAAGTCTGCTCAGCCGAACCGATATCGCCGAGATCCGGGACGAGATGAAGTCCGATCCGGAGGTGCAGGCGGCGATCGCGAAGCTGTGGCCGATCCTGACGCCACAGGAGGTGCTGGGCGACCTGCTGGCCGATCCGAAGCGGCTCGACCGGGTGGCGTCGGCGCTGTCCGCCGGCGATCGGGCCGAGCTGCTGCGCCCGCACAACGGTGAATTCAGTGCCGCCGACGCGCCTTTGCTGGACGAGCTGGCCGAACTACTCGGCGTCGACGACACCGAGGACCGCGAACGGGCGCGCCGCCGCCGGCACGCGCAGATCGCCGAGGCGCAGGAAGCTCTCGACATCCTGACCGGATCCGCGGCCGCCGAGGTCGAGGACGCACTGGACGCCGACGAGATCCTGATGGCCTACGACCTCATCGACGCCTCCCAGCTCGCCGACCGGCAGGCCTACCGCAGCAACCAGACCACCGCCGAACGGGCCGCGGGCGACCGCACCTGGACCTACGGGCACGTCATCATCGATGAGGCGCAAGAACTTTCGGAGATGGCGTGGCGAATGGTGATGCGGCGCATCCCGAACCGGTGGATCACAGTGGTCGGTGACGTCGCGCAGACCGGCGACCCGGCGGGCGCGTCGTCGTGGCAGCGAATGCTGGAACCCTATGTGGCGCAACGGTGGAAGCTGACCGAGCTGACGGTGAACTACCGCACGCCCGCGGAGATCATGGCCGTTGCGGCCGATGTGCTCGCCGCCATCGATCCGGACGCGACGGTGCCGCGGTCGGTGCGCGAGAGCGGGAATCCTCCTGTGGCGCACCAAGTCTCGGCCGAGGAGATGGTCGCGGCGGTGCGGGAAGCGGTGGCGCGGGAGCAGGGGCCCGGCACCAGCGCGGTGATCGTGCCACACGACCTGCTGACCGAATTCTCGGAGCTGGCAGGGGAATCGGTGTCGGTGCTGACGGTGCACGATGTGAAAGGTCTGGAATTCGACGCGGTGTTCCTGGCGGAGCCCCAGAAAATTCTGGACGAGTCGCCTCGTGGGCTCAACGATCTCTATGTGGCGCTGACGCGTGCGACCCAGCGGCTCACGGTGTTCCACACGGGCGAGCTGCCCGGGGTGCTCGGCGCACTGAGCTGACACAGAAGCCCCGTACCGCACCGGTTCTCCGGGCCGTACGGGGCTTCGCTGCTGTCTGGATCCCGGCGTTCGCCGGGACGACCGCGGTAGGACGCGGCCGACTAGCGGACGGTGTGCACGATCAGCACGTCCGACCGCGATTTGCGCGCCACATCCGAGGGCACCGAGCCGAGCAGACGACCTGCCAGGGTGTTCAGGCCCCGGTTACCGACCACGAGCAGGTCGGCGTCGACCTCACGCACCAGGTTGAGCAGCGATTCGACGGGCTCGCCGACGACGGCGCGCTCGACGATGTCCTTGGCGCCGGCCTCGGTGGCGCGGTCGCGGGCGACCCGCAGGATCTCGTTCGTCGGCGCGGAGCCGCGCACCTGGTAGGCCTCTTCCTTGAGCACGTCGGCAGCGGCGGCTACGTCGCGGTCGTCGGTCGGGTAGTAGGCGCAGGCGACGATCAGCGTGGCATCGGCGGCGCCGGCCAGCGCGGCGGCCTTCTCGACGGCGACATACGACGAGTCCGAGCCATCGGTACCGACAACAATGGTCCGGTAGGCGGTCATCTTTCCTCCAACTTTGGGTCGGGTGCCTACGGTCGGCGCATCCGGACAAGTCGGAGCACCGTCGCGGCGACTGCGGTCGACCATAGCCGTAAAACGGGGGGAAATATCAGAAATCGCAACACATCACACTCGGTGGTGTCCGGCTTTCAGAGCCACGCACCGGCCGAGTGAATGGCGCCGGGGCCGAAGCTACCTGCGCCGATCCAATTCGTTGCGGCCATTTCTGTGACGCATCACAACTTGTCACGAACCTCGTTGCAGCTCTGGGAGATTCATCACAACACAGTATTGCGCGTCAGTCCTGATCGAAAAGCGGGCCGGTCAGGGTGAGGCCGAGTTCGGGGGTGCGGGCGAAGAACGCGAACAACATGAGCGCCGCGCCGATCAGCGCGAGGTTCTTGTTGAACTGGATCATCTGGGCCTGCTTGGCCTCCGGATCGGTGTCCTTCCAGAACGCGTGCATCATGAAGGTGACGGGGAGCAGGACGATGGCCAGCAGGAGCATCCCCGCATCGGCCCAGATCCCGAACAGGACGCTCAGCGCGCCGAGGCCCATCAGCGCCCCGGAGGCCAGGACACCGGCCTTGGGCGACGGGACCCCTTGGCTCTGCGCGTAGCCCGCCATCGCCTCGGTATTCGTGAAATGGCCCATTGCCGAACCCAGGAACAACACCGAGAACAAAACCCGCCCGATCAGCACTACTGCGTCCACAGTCACACCTCTCCGAGTATTTGCTGAAGATCCTCGGCCGAGCGTATCGAATTACGGGCGTATTCCAGCGGAGGCATTCCGACTTCGGCGGCGAACTCCCGGGAGAAATGCGCTTGGTCGAAATAGCCGAGTTCTATCGCGAGCGCGGCCAAATCCGCGCTGCGCCCTTTGGCGAGTAGATCGGCGCCGTCCTGCAGCCGGTAGCGGCGCAGCACCCATTTCGGCGCGGCGCCCACATAGCGGCGGAACAGACGCTGCAGAGTGCGGATGGGGATATCGAAGCGTTCGGTGATCTGGTCGACGCGCGTGAGTGCCGGATCCTCGGCCATTGCGGCGATGATCTCGAGCACCTGCCGATAGGCGTGGTCTTCCTGGGCGGCGCGCGGAGCGAGATAGTCCTCGACGAGGACGCGGCGCTGCTCGTCCGTCTGCGCGGCGAGCACCCGATCGGTCAGGGCGGCGGCATCGGGGAATACCTCGGCCAGGTCGACCACGCGGTCCCGCAGCGTCCCGACGTCCAGGCCGGTGAAAGCGCCGAAACCGCCCGCGCGGAACCGGACTCCGAAAGTCTCTCCGGCACCGGACAATTCGCGGATGTACTTGGTCGTGCACACGCCGTTGACGAAACCGCCCACCCGGGCGTTGTCACGTTCGAAGGTGACGTTCACGCACGGGAACGACAGCACCTCGGCGGAGTAGGGCGGCTTGCCGCGCAGGTCCCAGCGCACCGACCAATACCAGTCGACGAAGGCGGCGACACCCGGTCCCGCGGGTAATCGGTTCAAGGTGCGATGCCGCGCCTGCTCGCCCGGGTGCAGGATGCCTTTGACATCCTCGAGGGGCGCGGTCGCGGGCGTCCACCTGGGCATCAGCGCGCCTGCCGATCGTGGTGTCGCGTTCTTACAAGACCATTTTCCGGCCGCCGAGCAGACTTGTTTGCATGACGAACACCGTGAATCCGATTCCCGCCGACTACCATTCGATCACCTGTTTCCTCGCTGTCGCCGACGCGAACAAGGCCATCGATTTCTATAGCGCAGTGTTCGGCGCCGAAGTCATCAGCCGCAGCGACCTGCCCGACGGACAGGCCGCCCACGCCGAACTGAAGATCGGCGACTCGACGCTGCAGATGGGCATGCCCATCCCCGACAATGGCGTCCAAGCCCCCAACGGCGAATGGGTGCACACCTCGATCGTGCACTACTGCCCCGATGTCGATGCCACCATCGCCCGCGCCCGCGAACACGGCGCCCGCACCGCCGAGGACCCGCAAACTTTCGTCACCGGCGACCGTTTCGGGGTCGTCATCGACCCGTTCGGCCACCGCTGGGCGGTCATGACCCGGGTCGAGGACGTGCCGCGTGAAGAGGCCGAGCGCCGCGTCAACGAATGGATGGCGCAGCAGAGCTGATCCCGCTGTCATCGGTGCGGCTCAGCTCAGGCCGGCGGCGTCCATGCCGCGCAGTTCCTTCTTCAGGTCGGCGATCTCGTCGCGGAGGCGGCCCGCCAGCTCGAACTGCAACTCGCGTGCGGCGTTCATCATCTGGGCGGTCATTTCCTTGACCAGGTCGGCCAGTTCGGCGCGCGGCATCGACTTGATGTCGCGCCCCTCGTAGACGCCGGCGCTGACGGCCCGGCCCGGTTCGCCCTGGGCGCGCCGGCCGCGGCTGGCGTTGCGACCGGAGCCGCCGACGGCGACCTCGGAATCGTCGGCTTCCTGGTAGACCTGATCGAGGATGTCGGCGATCTTCTTGCGCAGCGGCTGCGGGTCGATGCCCATTTTTTCGTTGTAGGCAACCTGTTTGGCGCGGCGGCGGTCGGTCTCCTCGATGGCGTGCTGCATCGAGTCGGTGATCTTGTCGGCGTACATGTGGACTTCGCCGGAGACGTTGCGGGCCGCGCGGCCGATGGTCTGGATCAGGCTGGTGCTGCTACGCAGGAAGCCTTCCTTGTCGGCGTCGAGGATGGCGACCAGCGAAACCTCGGGCAGGTCGAGGCCCTCACGAAGCAGGTTGATGCCGACCAGGACGTCGTATTCGCCCAGGCGCAGCTGACGCAGCAGTTCCACGCGGCGCAGCGTGTCGATCTCGGAGTGCAGGTAGCGCACGCGCACGCCGAGGCCGAGCAGGTAGTCGGTGAGATCCTCGGACATCTTCTTGGTAAGGGTGGTGACCAGCACTCGCTCGTCGCGCTCGGTGCGCAGCCGGATCTCATGCAGCAGGTCGTCGATCTGGCCCTTGGTGGGTTTGACGATGACCTTCGGGTCGACCAGGCCGGTCGGGCGGATGACCTGCTCGACCACCTCACCACCGGCCTGGCCCAGCTCGTAGGGACCGGGAGTGGCCGACAGATACACCGTCTGCCCGATCCGGTCGGCGAACTCTTCCCAGGTGAGCGGGCGGTTGTCGATCGCGGACGGGAGCCGGAAGCCGAACTCCACCAGGTTGCGCTTGCGCGACATGTCGCCCTCGTACATGCCGCCGATCTGCGGCACAGTGACGTGCGATTCGTCGATGACGAGCAGGAAGTCGTCGGGGAAGTAGTCGATCAGGGTGGCGGGCGCGGAACCGGCGGGGCGGCCGTCGATATGGCGCGAGTAGTTCTCGATGCCGGAGCAGAACCCGACCTGGCGGATCATCTCGATGTCGTATTGGGTGCGCATGCGCAGCCGCTGTGCCTCCAGCAGCTTGCCCTGACGCTCGAACTCGGCCAGGCGCTGCTCGAGCTCGGCCTCGATCTCCTTGACCGCGCGCTCCATCCGCTCCGGGCCCGCCACATAGTGGGTGGCCGGGAAGATACGCAGCCGATCGACCTGCCGCACCACGTCGCCGGTGAGCGGATGCAGATAGTAGAGCGCTTCGATCTCGTCGCCGAAGAACTCGATGCGGACCGCGAGCTCCTCGTAGGAGGGGATGATCTCGACGGTGTCGCCGCGCACCCGGAACGAGCCACGCACAAAGGACATGTCGTTGCGGGTGTACTGCACGTCGACCAGCAGCCGCAGCAGGGCATCGCGATCGATCTCGTTGCCCACCTCGAGCGACACCGAGCGATCCAGGTAGGACTGCGGGGTACCGAGGCCGTAGATGCACGACACCGACGCGACCACCACGACATCGCGCCGCGACAGCAGGCTCGACGTCGCCGAGTGCCGCAGCCGCTCGACATCGTCGTTGATCGAGCTGTCCTTCTCGATGTAGGTATCGGTCTGCGCGATGTACGCCTCGGGCTGGTAGTAGTCGTAGTACGAAACGAAGTACTCGACCGCGTTGTTCGGCAGCATCTCCCGCAGCTCGTTGGCGAGCTGGGCGGCCAGCGTCTTGTTCGGCGCCATCACCAGGGTGGGTCGCTGCAGCTTCTCGATGAGCCAGGCCGTGGTGGCCGACTTACCGGTGCCGGTGGCGCCGAGCAGCACCACATCGCGCTCGCCGGCGGTGATCCGCCGTTCCAGCTCGGCGATGGCGGCGGGCTGGTCGCCGGCCGGTTTCAGATCACTGACCACCTGGATCCGCGCTTCGGAGCGCTCGATCTCCCCGACCGGGCGGAACTCCGAATGCGCGAGCGGCGGCTGAGCCTCATCAGGGATCTCGGTAGCGAAAGCCATGTACCCAGCGTAAGCGCAGGCACCGACAAGTTTCGCGGCCGCGATAAGGCGCCGTGAACAACACAGCTACCTTTACGACTCGACGTAGCGCCGTCGACGGTAGATTCTGAGTGCATGACACAGGCACCGGCAGTGGACCTGCACCCACCCAAGGTCGAGTACTTCGACCTCGCGAGCCTGACCAATACGGACCCCAAGGGGTTCGTCCGCGAGGTCGACAGCTATCAGGTGGCGCCCTGGGGCCTGTACATGGCGCGCTCCTCCGATCACGTGGAGTTCCACTACATCGAGTCCTGGCTGCTGCCGAAGCTGTCGTTGCGCGCGACCGTCTTCCACTTCAACCCCGCGCATCAGCGCGACCAGGACTACTACCTGGATCTCGGTGCGTACAGCCAGGTCGGCCCGCAGCGCTGGAAGTCGGTCGACCACTATCTCGACATCACGGTGCGCACCGGGCGCGACAGCGAACTGCTCGATGTCGACGAACTGCTGGCCGCGCACGCCGCGGGCTACCTCGACCTGACCGAGGCGCAGGCCGCGATCGAGCACGCCGCCAGCACCATGGACGGCATCGCCGCCAACGGCTATTCGCTGGAACGCTGGCTGACCGGCCAGGGCATCGAGCTGACCTGGCGCTGACTCAGCGCAGCCGTTCGTAAGCCGCGTCGAACCAAGGTTCCTTCACGCCGTAGTAGGCGTCGGCGGCCGCCGCGCCGGACAGCCCGGCAGCCTTGGCTTCGGCTTCGCGCTTCACCTCGAGGTATTCGGCGCGGGCCGCCGCGTCCGAACGCAGCCAGTCGCGGAACTCGAGCGCGAACCGCTGTCCGGGTGTGCCTTCCGCGCGGATATGCACGTTGGCCGGGCGACCCGGGTCGGCACTGCCGTGCAACCGCTTGGTCCACAGTGCATGATCAGCGCCCGCCGGATCCCCCTCGGTCGGCTTCGGATTGTCGTCTGTCACATCGTCTTTGCGCGGGAAGCCCGCCTCCGCCAACGCGGTCAGCAGTCCGTCGGCGGCTGCCATATCGGCCACGGTGATCTGGATGTCGATCACGTCCTTGGCGTCGAGCCCGGGCACCGCGGTGGACCCGATGTGGTCGATCCGCTGCGCCGCCGCACCGCAGGCGACCCACAACCGCGCGATGATCCGCTGCGCCTGTGCCGCCCAGTCCGGATCGGCGGGCACCAGCCGCAGCTCACCCTTGGCCGGACTGCCGGTGCGCTTGTTCTGCTCGAAGGGCACCAGCCGCTCGTCCCACAACCGGTGCACCACCGCGTCGATCGCGCCGGGCGCACCGTTGTTGTCCAGCAGCACATCCGCGACCGCGCGCCGCTGCTCGTCGGTGGCCTGCGCCGAAATACGCGCGCGCGCATCGATTTCGGAAACACCGCGGAATTCGACCAGCCGCCGGATCCGGGTTTCGGCCTCGACATCGACGACCAGAACCAGATTCATCAATGGCGCGAGACCATTCTCGACAAGCAACGGAATATCTTGCACCAGAATCGCATCCGGCGCCGCGGCGGAAATCAACTCGCCGGTGCGTTTACCCACCAATGGATGCGTAATGGAATTCAACGTGGCGCGGGATTCGTCGTCGGCGAACGCGCGCGCGGCCAGTGCGGGCCGGTCCAGGCTGCCGTCCTCGGCGAGAATGTCGTCGCCGAACGCGGCCACCAACGCGGCCAGCCCCTCGGTGCCGGGCGCGACGACTTCCCTGGCTATCACGTCGGAATCAATGAGGACCGCGCCGCGTTCGGCCAGAATCCGCGCCACCGTCGACTTGCCCGCTCCCATGCCTCCGGTGAGGCCGATCCGCAACATCGGACCAGTCTCGCATCCACCGCCCACACCGCCGCGCACCCCCCGCCGTCCGATGCTCCGGCTCAGCTGATTACCCACCGCCGCAGCCGGATTCACCCGCCCAGCTAACCCTTTCCCGTTCCGTGACGCCGCTGAGACCAATTCGCAACATTTTCGGCAGAAGCGGGCTCCGACCCGCGAACTTTCCGACACGCCACGCCAATTACTTCCGCAAAATACTCTGACACACCCATTTCTTCGGCTAATCTTCGGCGCAGGCGATCCAGGCCAGAGAACCAGCTAGCAAAGGAACACGATTGAGCACCAGAATCCACCAGACGGGTCGCCACCGTTTGGGTATGGCAGGGGGCGTGCACTGCCTCCAGATCCCTGCCGTCGCGGCCGCGCTCGCCGAGCATCGTCGCTCTTGGTTCACCGCATTGCTCAGCCCCGCCCGCCATAGCTTCGCCGCCATGCGGAAGCGCTCCACGGCGGCGGTCTATTGGGCACCGGCACCCGCTACCGCCAGCTGACCCGATTTCGGCACGCTGTGCAGGAAAGTGCGCCACACCAGCGCCGCAGTCGTGCCGAATCCCAGACACAACCCGAGCCAGATACCGGGACCCCGCCAATCCAGGCCGTATCCGAACACCACCATGGCGGGGATTCCGACGGCGAAGTAGCCGATCAACGTATTGCGTAGTCCGGCTTTCGTATTGCCGATGCCGCGCAGCAGTCCGATGCACAGGTTCTGTGAGCCCTTGCAGTACTGCTGCGCGATCGCGAACCACAACAGCGCCGAGGCCGCCGCGACCACTGCCGTGTCGTCGTGGTGGGAGCCGAGGAACGGTGCCAGCACGGTGCGCGGGAACAGGACGTAGCAGCCGCCGACCAGGGTCATGAATCCGAACCCGAGGACGAAGGTCCGCTGGGCGACACCGCGCACCTGCTCCCACTCCCCCTGTCCGATGGTCCGGCTGACCAGGATCGACGAGCCTTGGGACAGGCCGATATTCACCTGATAGACGATGTAGGCCAGTTGGTTCACGATATTGCTCGCGGCCAGCGCGACCGGCCCGAAACCACCCATCAGCAGCGTCGCGACCGAGGTGACGGCGGCTTCCGCGCCGTAGGTGAGCGAGATCGGGGTGCCCATCGAGACGATGCGCCGGACGGTGCCGGGGTCGGCGCGCCAGGCTTGCAGCGAGAGCAGCTCGCCGAGCACGGGATCGCGGCGCACGCTGGACAGATAGGTGCCGAAGGTCCAGAGCTGAACCAGCGTGGTGGACAATCCGATTCCGGCCAGGCCGAGTTCCGGGACGCCGAACCAGCCGAAGATGAACAGCGCGTTCAGCCCGGCGTTGACGGCGATGGACAGCAGCGTCACCCGCAGCAGCGAACCGGCGCGGCGCATGCCGACCGCGTACTGGCGCAGCACGTTCAGCCACAGCATCGGGATCAGGCCGGGCGCCAGCGTCCAGATGATCGGGCGGGCCAGATCCAGAACGGCAGGATCCTGGCCGAGCCAGGTCAGTGCGTAGCCGAGCCCGCTCAGGATCAGCGCGCCCGCCACTGCGATCACGGTCGCGACGGCCAAGGCGGCCCGCACGTAACCGCGCACCTCGGCCCGCGCCTGGTCGTCGAGTTCGCCTGTTCCGGTGCGCTTTTCGCCCCGGCCGACGGCACCCGCCACCATGTTGCCGACGCCGGTGACCATGCCGACGCACATGGTGCGGATCTGGTTGTAGAGCAGCAGCGCCAAGCCGCCCGCCGCCACCGCGGCGATGCCGAGCAGGCCCATCATGGCCAGATCCACAGTGGTCAGCGCGACTTGGGCGAGCTGGATGCCGGCGATGGGCGCGGCCAGCGCGACGATCACGCGATAGTCGCTTGTTCGAAATCTCATGGGTCTTTCAACTTCCCGTCTTGGCCAGCGCGCGGTCGCTGTCGAACCCCGCGCGGCAGGCATCGGCGGCGGCCAGCCGCAGCGATGCGTCGTAGGCGTCGAACAGCCGGAGGACGCGCTGTTGTGCCGCTTCGGAATACAGCCCGCGGGCCAGCAGCCAGTCCTCGTCGTAGACGGTGTCGAGGTACTTCTCCCCCGCGTCGCAGGCCAGCACCACCGCGGTACTGCCCGCCGGCAGCTGCACCAGCCTGCGCAAGGCCGCGAACACCGCCGCGCCCGCGGTACCGCCGATCAGGATGCCGATGCGCCGCGCCACCACCCGCGCGGTGGCGAAAGCGTCCACGTCGCCGACCTGGCAGGCCTCGTCGATGGCGGCGTATTTCACGTTGCCGCCGACCGCGAATCCGGCGGGGCTGCCCGCGCCGGTCTGCCAGTAGCGACCGGCGGGACCGCCGAAGATGATCGAACCGGCGGGTTCGATGCCGATCGCCCGCACCCGCGAACCCAGTCGGCGTAGCTCTTCGACTGTGCCGCAGAGGGATCCGCCGGTGCCGACCGCGCCGACCAGGTAGTCGACGTCGGTGTTCAGATCGGTGTGCAGTTCGCCCGCCAGTTCGCGATAGCCCGCGTTGTTGTGCGGATTGTTGTGCTGGTCCGGGCGATACGCGCCGGTGGCCGCGGCGATCTCGCCGGCGACCCGGCGGCGCTCGACCGTGCTCGGACCGCCGGTATCCGCGCCGTCCACTCGAACCAGTTGTGCCCCCATGGCTTTCATGGCGCGCAACTTGTCCTGGGCCGCGTGCCCGTCGACGACGGCGGTGAAGGTGTAGCCGCGTTCCAGCGCCATCAGGGCCAGACCGGTCCCGGTATTGCCGGAGGTGGGTTCGACGATGTGCCCGCCGGGACGCAGCAGGCCGTCCCGTTCGGCTTGGAGCACCATCTCCCGCGCCATCCGCACCTTCGCCGAGCCGGTCGGGTTGAACTGCTCCAGCTTGAGCAGCAGGCGGCTGCCCGCGCCGGTGCGGGTGAGTTCGAGCAGTGGGGTGGCGCCGATCAATTCGGAGGCGTGCCGAACGACGTTCTCCCGGATCCGGGGCAGCCGCGTCACCGGTCCAGCCTCCAGTGCAGCCGGTCGCCGTCGTCGGTGACCACCACCTTCGGCGGTAGCGGCAGTTGATGGAATTCGCTTTCGTTCTTGTCCATCTGATATCCGGCGGTATTCGGATACAGCAGCAGATCACCGAATTCCGGGCGCTGCGGCAGGATGATCTTGCGCCAGGTGAGCACGTCGTATTCCATGCAGCTGGAGCCGCCGACGCAGGAGGCGATCGGGGTCGCGGCGGAATCGGCGTTGCGCGGCAGCAGAATGGGATCGGGCAGGAATTCGCTGCCTTTCCATTGTTCGGACACGCTCATGCTCAATCCCTGCACCGTCGTGATTCCGTGGTCGGCATTGCGTTTGAAACCGAGTACCGGGAAAGCGGTGAAACCGGCGTCGATGAGCAGGGCGCGGCCGGGTTCGAGGAACAGTTCGACGTCGTTGGCGCGCAGGTGATCTGCCAAGGTCCGGCCGTCGAAGCCGGTGGTGAGGATCGCGTCGAGCATGGCCGCGCCGTTCGGCCCCTGCGCGTAGGGATAGAACTTGTCGAATCGTTTGCCCGCGTGGAACAGCTGGCCGGTGCCGCGTTCGGTGAACGCCGCCCAGTCCGCCTCGCTCAGGTAGCTGCAAGCGAAGCCGCCGCCGATGGAGATGGCGGAGATCGGGTGGCCCTGAGCTTTTGCCTTGGCGCACAGGGTGATCAGGTCATAGGCGAGCTCGGCGCGTGGCCGCACCTGGTAGCCGTCGAGATGGAAGGAGAAGCCGATCAGGTCGACCGCATCGAGTTGTCCGCACCGGGTGACGGCCGCTTCGAGGTCGGGCTCCGACAAGCCGAACCGGCTGTGCGGTGCGTTAGGGGGTAGGCGGCGCAACAGGATTCGTACCCGGCCGGACCTTCCGGCTATCTCGGCGAGTCGCTCGAGCTCGTCGAGCGCGTCGACGGCCACCACACAATCGTGCCGGGCGGCGAGCCGCAGCAGCTCGGCACTCTTGGCCGCGCCCGTCACGCCGATATCGCGGCCTCGCACACCATGCGCGAGCGCGTGCACCAGCTCCGGTTCGCTCGCCACGTCCACCGATCCGTCGAAGTCGGCGACGACATCGAGCCAGCAGCCCGCCTTGTTCGCCTTCTTTCCGTAGTAGACCCGCCCCGGAACCCGATGTACGGCAAGCACTTCCTGAAACGACCGCAGGTTCTGCTCGAACTGCTGCGGGTAGACGACATGGAACGGCCCGCCGACGGCATGGTGGATGTCGAACAGCAAGTCCGGCTCGGACCGCACCCGACGCTGCCACTCCTGTTCCAGTGCAGTCAGTTTCATCAACTCGGTGCTCAGGTCCACAGTTCCACCCGCTGTCCGCGCCCGGCCGCCACCGCGCGGGTGGCCAGCGCATGCGCCACCGGAATGTCGGTGATGATCATTCCGCTGGAGAACGCGAAGACTCGATCATCGTCGGCGCGCCGTCCCGGAGCCCGGCCTGCAACGATCTGCGGAAGCTCGGCATCGATCCGGACCGTTTCACCGGACCCAGCCAAACGTGTTCCGGTGACACCCAATTGGCCGGTGCTGGTCGCGATCGCGTAGTCGGCCTGCCGCAACGCCCCGCTCTCCACTCCTTTGCTCGCCACCGAGATGAGCAACCCACCCGGCCGCAACCACTCGGTGCGCACCTTCGGATGCGCCGCCCGCCCGGAAGCGACCACGACGATGTCCGACTCCGCCACCGCCGAAGGCACGTCGTCGACCAGGTCGATCTCGCGGTCGGGGAACCAGCGCCGCATGATGGCGACACTCTCGGCGATCCCGTCCGGATGAGTGCCGAACAACCGCAATCTTTCCAACCGCGGCAGCGCGGTTGCCAAGTACGGCAACGTATTTCGCCCCTGCACCCCGGTGCCGAGCATCAACGCACTCGTCGCCCCTTCGCGCGCACAATGCTTCGCGGTGATCGCCGTGGTCGCCGGCGTGCGAGCCGCACCCACCCGCTGACAATCCATGAACGCGAACGGCAGCCCCGTCACATCGTCGTACAAACTGATTGTCGTGTAGTACTTCTCGGCGCTCTCACTACCCTGCCGATACGAGGTCTTGAACCCGACCTGCTCCAGCGACCCGTCATATCCGAGCATCGAATACGACACCGCATCCCGCTCGGTCTTCGGGATGGGCATCATCAGCTTCACGGGGCACCGCGAATCCCCTTGCGCGAAAGCCAGATAGGCCTCTTCCACGATTTCGATGACCTCGGCCGGGGTGAGCTCGACGTCGTGCAAATCGGTCCGGGTCAATACGTGCATGGCTTGGGTCATAGAACAGCATCCTAAACCTTACTGACAATGATTGTCAGTACCATGGTGACCCATGCCATAGCGTTTCAGTGCGCGTCGGCGGAGTCGGCCAGTGCCTTGTACACCCAGTTGTGGGCTCGCCCGACAGTGACGCGGTCGCCGAGGACCTGATCTGTCAATGCCCAGTAACGATGAATCCGCTGGTCGTCGTCGGTGGCGCCGGCCAGGAGTTGCGCACGGAAGCGCCGGGAGTCGCGTTCACCGCGGGCGTCGGCGTGAGCGTTGACGAAGCCGTCGAGTTCGCTGCCCTCGCGCGGTCGCGCCCCTTCGGAGATGCGCGACACCACGTCGCACATAACGTCGCCCATCTCGATGTAGAGGCCGTGGCGGTCACGAATGAGGTCCGGCCGATACCGCCAGAATTGCTGTCGCACAACACTGTCCATCGCACGGTCGGCCACGAGCGCAGCCAACTCGGCGTAGGCGACAACTTCGTCGACACCGGGATCAGCCGGTGGGTCTGGAACATTCCCGCACAGCCACATCTCCACATCCCCGCGCGGCAGCGGATCGAGGACACGTCTCCAGAACTGCACGAGGCAATCATGTGCCGCAACACCGTCGTGCGCGGCGGCAAGCAACGCGAGGCGCGAGGCGCGCTGCCCCGGGGCAGCGGCCTCGACTGCTCGCAGTGCCGCCCGCCGCCAGCCCAGCGACCGGAATTCGACGTCGAGGCGCGCACTTTCGGCAGTTATCGCCTCCTCCAGCGACCGCTCTCCGTGCAGCACCTCGGTGATCGCGCCCAGCCCGAGACCGAGCGCACGCAAACGGCGAATCAGCAGCACTCGTTCGGTGGCGGCCTCGGCATCGAAGATTCGATGCCCGCCCGCGCTACGGCGAGATTCCAGAATGCCCTCGTCGCAATAGAACCGGATTGTTCGCACCGCGAGACCAGCGCTGCGCGCCAACTCCCCGATGCTCATCACCACGCTGGCTTGTGTGTTGTCTGTCACAACTTGTTGAACCTCCACCCCGGTGGAGCTCCTAGCGTAATGGCGTACCGGACAACTGATTACACAGGAGACTGATTCGTGGCTACCACGCAGGAAGAAATCGTCGCCGGCATCGCGGAGATCGTCGAAGAAGTGACGGGCATCGAGGCCGACGAGGTGACGGTCGAGAAAGCCTTCGTCGAAGACCTCGACATCGACTCACTGTCGCTGGTGGAGATCGCCGTACAGCTCGAGGACAAGTACGCCGTCAAGATCCCGGACGAAGACCTGGCGAGCTTGCGAACCGTCGCAGACGCGGTCGTCTACGTCCAGAAGATGGAGGCCGAGCAGCCGCGACTCGCCGCGGAGATGGAGGCGAAATTCAAGGAAGGCCAAGGGAATTGATTGCCGACACCCATTTGAATCCAGCCGCGATCGAACTCGGCAGCTTCTTCCCGCAGCCATCCGACGCCGTGTGGCGCGCATTGACCGAACCCGACCTGTTGGAGCGGTGGCTGCTTCGACCGACCGGCTTCGCCGCCTCGGCCGGAACCCGATTCCGCTTCACCATCCCCAATGCCATTATCAATGAGATCGTCTGCGAGGTGCTCACGGCCCAGCCGCGCGAGCGGCTGACCTACAGCTCGAACTATCCGCAGGCCGACTATCCCACCCGGTGGATTGTCGACTGGACGCTGTGGCCGCAGGGTCGCGGCACTCGACTTCTGTTGACACAGACAGGTTTCGATATCGCAGACCGTCGACAGAAGATGGCCCGTAATGCCATGGAGCGCAGCTGGAAACGCAATCTCCTGCCGCGGCTCGGCGAAGTGATCCGCCGCTGAGACGCCCGCGGCTTTCGAGCTACTGCGGGTCCGGCTTCGGCGGCGCACCATTGAGCTCAGACCCCTTTGCCGCCGACCAGGATTCGACTACTGCGCCGATCTGGGTGAGCAACGCGGAGACCGTCGAGAGGTCTCCGCCGATCTGGTAGGACTTCAACTCCGCCGGTTTGGGCAAGTTCCCGACGATCTCCGGCAGGCCGTCGACCAGTTGCGACTGCAGATTCGCGGCGTTCTGCGTGTTCGCGGTGTCGACCCGGACCCGGTCGCGTTCCAGGGCGAGTAGTTCCCCGTTGTGCTGGGCCTGCGCTTCGGCTGCGGCGCGGGCCAGCTTGGCGTCGAGCTCCTGGCTCTCCAGTTCCTGTCGGCGGCGCAGGTTCTCGACCTGCTGGTCGTGCTGTTCGCGTTCCAGGCGTAGGGCGTGCAGCGCGGTTTCCTGAGCGAGGTCGGCGATCGCTCGCTGGTCGTCGTGTTCGCGGGTGGTCCGGCGCAGCTGTTCGACGGTTTCGCGGTCGAAACGGGCGGCTTCGTTGCGGGCGCGCAGCTCGGCGAGCTCGCGTTCGTTTTCGATGCGGCGTTCCTCGGCGGATCGGTTCGCGGCCGTCTCGCGCGCCGAAATCACCTCCTGCGCGGCGAGTTCGGCGAGCCGGGCGATCTGGTTCTGCTCGCTGCGGTAGGGCTTCTGCAAGTTCTCCCACAGCGTGGACGAACTGACCACCGCTTCCTTGATCTGCACAGTGACGATGCGCAGCCCGAGGCCGCGGTCGCCCGGTCCGTTGCCGGTCGCGTCGGCGGATCCCTCGGCGACCGCCCGCAGGCGCGCGGTGAGCTCTTCGATGATGGGCTGCTTGTCGCTGAGCACATCTCGCACGCCCATCGTGGAGACCTTGTCCTTGATGGCGGCCTCGGCCTGCTCCCGCAGCTGAATATTGACCAGCCGCATGGGATCCTCCGCGTCGGAGAAATCCAGTTTGCGGTACGCGGTGGCGAAATCCTCGATGATCCACTGCACGTACCCCTGCACCAGCACCCCTTGCAGCTCACTGCAAATGCAGTAGGCGTTGATCAGGATGGTCTGCATCGCACCCGGCACCACCAGGTACGAATCGGTGGCCGGATTGAACCCGAACGACACCCCGAGCCCGATATGCATGGGCTCGCTCCGGCCCCGCCGGGTATGCACCACAAAAGCATTCGGCGGCACCAGCACCGTCTGCCACCGCCAGAACCCGGTCACCCGCACCTCGACCGGCCCGGCCCCCTCCCCCTGCGCCGTCGACCCGACCCGATCCGCCCGCTTCGCCAGCGCCCCACGCGGTGCGGGCGCACCCGGCGCCGCCGCCGCAACGGGCACCGGCTTACGGGTCCGCAGATCGTCCTCGAGGGCGGCCGACTGCGCTACGACCTGGTCCAAATACGTGTTCTTGCCCGGATTGCTCCCCATGGCCGCACACTACCCGGCAAACAGCGCGTCCCCCAATGGATTTCAGCGAGCTCAGAGGCTCAGTGAGCGCACCAGATCCAGCATCTCGGTGTGAAAGAGCTTGGCGGGATCCTGCGATTGCGGGCGGAGATGGCCGTAGATCTCGAGGGCGACGAGGCCGTGCATGCGACCCCACATCCGCAGAGCGAGCGCGAGACCCGCCGGGGGCAGATCCGGAAACTCCTCGCGCACATGGTCGGCCAAGCCTTGGTCGAAGTCGGACCACTTCGCGTCACCGATGGTCTGGGACTTCGCGGCGCGCGGCCAAGCCGCGGACGCCAAGCCCACCAGGCCGTTGCAGGCACGCATCTCCGCCGTGCGGGCGGGGCCGCCGGGCGGTGGTTGGTAGCCGAGGACCGGATCGCCGTAGATCAGGCGGAAACCGGCCGGGTTCTCGATGGCCCATTCCCGCACCGTGGTGCCCCAGGCGATGATCCGGGCCGCCGGATCGCTCTCGGGAATGGCATCGCGTGCGGCTTCCACGCGGTCGACCAGCGCGGTGTAGACGTCGGAAATCAGGGTGGTGATCAGCTCGTCGCGGGTGGCGAAGTAGCCGTAGAGCGCACCGGCGGTCACGCCCATTTCACGCGCGATGGCGCGCAAAGTCACTGCGTCGGGGCCACTTTCGGCCAGCAGACGCAGGGCGATCGCCTTGATCTCCGCCGTCGCTTCGACCCGGAGACGTTCCCGTCGACTCTGTACCACGGTTGACACTCTACAGCGTTTCGCTACTATCAGCCGTGCAAATACTGAACGCCGTGTAGTAAATGAACCGCATGCAGATTTAGGAGCATCATGAAGATCGGAGTGTTCGGCGCGACCGGGGTCATCGGGGCCCGGGTGGTGGCCGAGGCCCAACGCCGCGAGCATCAGGTCACCGCGTTCGCGCGGGATTCGGCACGCTTTCCCGCCGCACCGGACGGTGCGGACTGGCAGGTGGCCGACTGGCTCGACACCGACAGCATCGCCACCGCGATCAGCGGGCTGGATGTGGTGATCAGCGCGGTGAACGCGGGCCACGGCATCGACGACACCATCGCCAAGGCCGAGAATTTCGTGCTCGGTGCACAGGCGATGGTCCGCGCACTGGAACAGCACCCGGAGACCCGGCTCATCGCCGTCGGCGGCGGAGGCAGCCTGGAGGTCGCGCCGGGGCTCCAATTGGTCGACACCGGACCGGAATTCACCGAGATCCTCACCGACGTGCTCGGCGTGCCCGCCGAATACCGCACGGTGGTGCTCGCGCTGCGCGACGCGTTGAACGTCTACCGGCTGTCGAACCGCAACTGGGCCTACCTGAGCCCGTCCTCGGGCCGCATCGATCCCGGCACCCGCACCGGCCGGTACCGCATCGGCGGTGACCAGATGCTGCCGGGCGAAGCGGATATCTCGGCCGAGGATCTCGCGGTCGCACTAATCGACGAGGCGGAGCGCCCGCGCTATCTCCAGCGGCGCTTCACCGTCGCCGCCGCTTAGAAAAGCCCGAAGGCCCCGATCCATTGGATCGGGGCCTTCGAGTTATTGCCTATGCGAATCAGGCGTTGCCGGAGAGCTTCTCCCGCAGAGCCGCCAGCTGCGCGTCGCTGGCCAGCGAACCGCCGGTCGACTCGGTCGAGCTGGAGGAGGACGAGGAAGACGCAGCCTGCGAACCGCTCTCGGAGGAGTAGTTGCCGGCGGTGGTGCCGTTGGCAGCCTCGGCAGCCGCGTCGGCCGCCATCTTCTCCATCTGAGCGGTGTGCATCTTGTGGCGACGCTCCGCCTCGGCGTAGCGGCCTTCCCACTCTTCCCGGACCTTGTCCGAACCCTCGAGCCACTCGTTGGTGTCGGGATCGAAGCCCTCGGGGAAGATGTAGTTGCCCTGATCGTCGTAGCTGTCGGCCATGCCGTACTTCGACGGGTCGAACTCGGCGTGGTAATCCTCGTTCGCCTGCTTCAGCGACAGCGAGATCCGGCGACGCTCCAGGTCGATGTCGATGACCTTGACCATCGCGTCGTCGCCGACGGCGACAACCTGGTCCGGGACCTCCACGTGGCGCTCGGCCAGCTCGGAGATGTGCACCAGGCCCTCGATGCCCTCTTCGACGCGCACGAAGGCGCCGAACGGAACCAGCTTGGTGACCTTGCCCGGGACGATCTGGCCGATCGCGTGGGTGCGGGCGAACTGACGCCACGGATCTTCCTGAGTCGCCTTGAGCGACAGGGAGACACGCTCGCGGTCCAGGTCGACGTCGAGAACCTCGACGGTGACCTCGGTGCCGACCTCGACAACCTCGGACGGGTGGTCGATGTGCTTCCAGGACAGCTCGGAGACGTGCACCAGGCCGTCGACGCCACCCAGGTCCACGAAGGCACCGAAGTTGACGATGGAGGACACGACGCCCTTGCGGACCTGGCCCTTCTGCAGCTGGTGCAGGAACTCGCTGCGGACCTCGGACTGGGTCTGCTCGAGCCATGCGCGGCGGGACAGAACCACGTTGTTGCGGTTCTTGTCCAGCTCGATGATCTTGGCCTCGATCTCCTTGCCGACGTACGGCTGGAGATCGCGGACGCGACGCATCTCGACGAGCGAGGCGGGGAGGAAGCCACGGAGGCCGATGTCGAGGATCAGGCCGCCCTTGACGACCTCGATGACGGTGCCCTTGACGGCCTCGTCCTTCTCCTTGAGCTCCTCGATGGTGCCCCACGCACGTTCGTACTGTGCCCGCTTCTTCGACAGGATCAGACGACCCTCTTTGTCCTCCTTGGTGAGGACGAGAGCCTCGACCTCATCACCCACGGAAACGACCTCGTTCGGGTCGACATCGTGTTTGATGGAGAGCTCGCGGGAGGGGATGACGCCTTCGGTCTTGTAACCGATGTCGAGCAGGACCTCGTCGCGGTCGACCTTGACGATGGTTCCTTCGACGATGTCGCCGTCGTTGAAGTACTTGATCGTGGCGTCGATGGCGGCGAGGAAATCCTCGGCAGAGCCGATGTCATTGACGGCTACCTGCGGCGAGGTGACGGTGGTGGGCATATGTCGGTTTGCTCCGGACGGATTGTGGTCGGTTGCGGACATTGGAACTTTCGGTACGCTGCGTTCTCACCGCGACGATGCGACGACGGACACAAAGGAACGTACCGCAAACCCCACTCGTGAAACTCAGCACGGGTCCTGTCGTTACTCAGTACTCTGTAACCGTCGATGGATCGTTACTTCCGGACGGATACACAGCAAGGAACAAGGAACTCGCGACGTTCAGCGTACGCGACCTTGATGGGCGCGGGCAAACCGGTCCGCACGCCACGCCGCGATATGGTGACGGCGTGTCGGAAGATCGCCATGCGCAAGCAAATGCACTGCTAGGAACCACCGGGACGACGCGTACCCGAATCGGCTCGGCCGACAGTCAGCGAGCCAGCCGCCGATGGTGGGACGCCGACGCCGACCAGTATCACCAGACGCACGCCGACTTCCTGGGTGTGGACTCCCCCGGCGGCGAGTTCGTCTGGTGCCCGGAGGGGTTACACGAAGGTGACATGCACCTGCTCGGTGACATCGTCGGTAAGCGGATCCTGGAGATCGGCTGCGGCTCGGCGCCGTGCTCACGCTGGCTGGCCGGCCACGGCGCGCACCCGGTCGGCTTGGACATCTCCGGCAAGATGCTCGAGCGCGGCCTGGCCGCCATGGCCGCGGGTGGCCCCCGGGTCCCGCTGGTCCAGGCGGGCGCCGAAGCCCTGCCTTTCGCCGACGCCTCCTTCGACCTGGCCTGCTCGGCCTTCGGCGCGGTCCCGTTCGTCGCCGACTCCGCCCAGGTGATGCGCGAGGTCGCCCGGGTATTGCAGCCGGGCGGGCGCTGGGTCTTCTCGGTCAACCACCCGATCCGCTGGATCTTCCCCGACGATCCGGGCCCCGCCGGCCTCACCGCCGCCATCCCCTATTTCGACCGCACCCCCTATGTAGAGGTCGACTCCGACGGCGACCCGACCTACGTCGAACACCACCGCACCATCGGCGACCGCGTCCGCGAGATCGTCGCCGCCGGCCTGCTCGTCATCGACATCATCGAACCCGACTGGCCGGAATGGCTGAACCGCGAATGGGGCCAGTGGAGTCCGCTGCGCGGCGAACTCTTCCCCGGCACCGCCATCTTCGTCACCGAAAAGCCGGCCTGAAGGCCAGGCCGGCTTATTTCTGTTTCGGGTCGCGCCCGGCCTCTTTCAAGGCCCGGCGGAGCGCGTATTCGATTTGGGCGTTGATGCTGCGGAGGTCGTCGGCCGCCCACTTGGCCAGGGCTTCGTGGACGGCCGGGTCGAGCCGCAGCAAGAGCTTCTTGCGTTCGGCGGGCATGAGCCGACCTCTAGTTGTAGAGGGTGCCGGTGTTGACGACGGGCTGAATGGCTCGGTCGCTGCAGAGCACCACCAGCAGGTTGGAAACCATTGCAGCCCTTCGTTCCTCGTCGAGTTCGACCAAGCCCTGCTCGGCGAGGCGATCCAGGGCGAGGCCGACCATGCCGACGGCGCCCTCGACGATGCGAGTGCGGGCGGCGACGACCTGGTTGGCCTGCTGGCGGACCAGCATGGCCTGGGCGATCTCCGGGGCGTAGGCGAGGTGGGTGATGCGGGCTTCCAAGACCTCGATGCCCGCCAGCTCGGTGCGCTCACGCAGCTCGATGGTGAGCTCCTCGGCGACCTCGGCGCCGTCGCGCAGGCTGGTGCGCTCGTCGTCGTGGGCGTCGTAGGGGTGGGTGGTGGCGAGGTGGCGGACGGCGGCCTCGGACTGGGTCTCGACGTACTCCTCGTAATCGTCGACCGCGAAGGCGGCCTTGAAGCTGTCGAAGACGCGGTACACGACCACGGCGGCGATCTCGACGGGGTTGCCGTCGGCGTCGTTGACCTTCAGCTTCTGGGTCTCGAAGTTACGCACGCGCAGCGAGATGCTCTTGCGGTCGGTGAGCGGAATCGTCGAGTAGAAGCCGGGTTCGCTGATCGAGCCGACGTAGCGGCCGAAGAACTGCACCACCTTGGCTTCGTTCGGGTTCACGATGGTGAGCCCGGTGGCCAGCAGCAACAGCACGACGACCACGACGCAGGCCGCGATCGCCGCGATCAGGGCGGGGACGTTCTCGTCCTTGGCCGCGATGAAGCCGAACACGGCCACACCGCCGAAGAAGAGGGTGAGCACCAACCAGCCCAACAGCACGAGGAAGCCGTTGACGTGGAAAGCGGGCCTGAGTTTCATGACATCCTCCGAGTATCAAAGTGATATCACTAAGATAGCACGGATTGCCCGCTCGAATACAGCCTCGGACATTCAGAGATCGATATGGCGCGGTGGCGCGAGCTCCGGCGGCTCGTGCAGCGCACCGGAGACCGCCGGATCGACCGGCGAAACATGTAGTGCGGCAATGATTTCGCGCGCGTGCGCGGTGGGGGTGCGCCCATGGGTGCGAGCCAGCCGCAGCAGACGATCCCGAGCCTGCTCGACATCCAGCTGGAAATATTCGGCGAGAACGCCCACCGCGAACGAGATCACCGTGGTGCCTCGCAGGACCGCGTCCACGTTGTCGGAGGTGCTGGCCCGGCGGCTCTCGATCGGGCCGGACGACAAGGCGATCGCCACCAGGTCGGCCAGGGTCTGACCGAAATCGTTGGGCCGCAACGTACCCCAGGCGTTGTCGGTGTGTACCACCAGCGCGCCGAGCGGCAGGCCGAACGCCGTCACCGGGAACGCGCGGACCCCGCGCAGCCCGGCGGCCATCGCCCGCTGCCGATACGAAGCCCACCGGGGATTCTTCTCCGCCACGATGTCGCCGATCATGGTGACGGTGCCGTCGCGGGCGCTACTCAGGCCGGGCCCGGCGTTGTGCAACAACGGATCTGCCGAAATGCCGTGCCGCAGCGCCTCCGCGACGAGATGGACCGCGGGGTGACTCCCGCCATGGCGGTCAAGCAGCACGACGACCGCGGAGTACGCGTCGAATCCGTCCCGGGCATGCCTGGCAACCGACTGAAGGAGCGTCGGCACATCGAAATCGGTGGTCAGCGTCGCAGTCAGCTCCGCCACCGCCAGCCGCGTTCGTGCGGTATTCGTCATCCATGCCCCTCGATGTCGCGCTGGTCCCGCAAGGACAACCGCCGAGCGACGATATCGGCCGCCACTTCGGTGATCGGGCGCCCCTGCGCATAGGTGTAGGCACGCAACCGGTCCAGGCCCTGCTCGGCCGAGACTCCGAGCTGCACCGCGGCCATGCCGGAGGCCACGTACACCTCGGAGCGGGAGAACTCCCCCAGCTCCCCCAGGCTCGGATCCTGGAATCCGCTGCGCTCCAAGGCGGATTCGACGCCGCCCGCGGCGACCACCCGCTCTTGCCAATTCGTTTGCAGAGCCTTCCCGATGGCAAGCGCGCACCCGGCTGCCGAGTGCTCCGCACCCTCGGCGAGCGCACCGACGGTCTTGCTGTACAGCTCGAGCACTCCGATCGGCCGGCGCGCACCGGGTACCGGGAAAGCGAACGTCGCCCGCACCCCGAGGTTCAGCATTTCCGGCGTCAGGGCCGGCCAGCGCTCGGCCGCTGGGCCGGCACCCAATTCCGGCCATATTTCAGCGCGGTTGTCCCGGTAGGCGGTCAGGCACGGTCCTTCACCGACGACGAACTGCAACTCGTCGAGTTGCTGGGCCACCGCGTCGGTGGCGTAGACCAATTCCCGGGTCGAGGTATCGGAGGTCAGCACCGCGACCGCGGCCCCGTCGGCACCGGTCAACCGCACCGCAGCGGCGCACAGTGTGCTGATGCCGATGAACAGCGACGTCTCCGGAATGCGCCGGAAATCCGCTTCGGGAAAGCGGTCGCGCCCGCCCGGAGGGCCGGCGCGACCGTTCGATGAGTCGTCCACTGTGCACACCCCTCTCGAATCGAGGGCAGCGCCGCGCGAATCCGTATGTGCAACTCCGCCGTTGTTCTCACCGTACCGCCGGGACGCCCCCGGTAACAGCCGCCGACCGGTGCCGAGCGCGTCGGCGGAACCTCGGCTAGAGCCGCCCGGATGTAGCCAGTCGGCACGCTTCGATATAGCCGCGAACCAGCGGACTGTTGTCGTCTCGACGCCAGGCGAGAGCGAGTTCGCTCGAGGCCAGGCCGCGGACTTCGCGGCACCCAGCCTGGCGACCCGGCCAAGGCGACGGCCGCGATCCGGACGGCGCTCGAGGCGGCGAACACGCCGCTGCGCCTGCCCGGGGGCGGCAGTCCGGAATTCAGATCGGCCGGATATTTCGGTTGAAGCGGAACATGTTGTGCGGGTCGTACTCGCGCTTGAGTTCGGCGAGACGGGCGTAGGTGTCCGGTGCGTACCCGGCGCGAGTCTGGACTTCGTCCGCGGCGGCAGCAGCGCCGTAGAGGAAGTTCAGGCTATGGCCGATCGTCCACGGCCCCAGCGCGGTTCGGATCTTCGTGAGACTCTCCGGCGATGCGATGCCGTCACTCATTGCGATGGCCCGGACGACATAGGCCGCCTCACGATGATCCACCGCGGATCCGTTCGGGCTGGGCTTGCCGAGTTCGCCGCCGAGGTGCCGGATGTCGAGTACTGCCTGCACCGGTCCACCGGGTCCGGCCACGGAAAGCAAGGCGGACAATGTGTCCGGGGTCAGCTCGCCCAGCATGGCGTTGGTGGCGGCGTAGCCGTGCGGGTGGTCCGGGTCGCTGTGGATGGTGTGCGATTCGGTGTACGGCATCTCGCGCAGGTCGTCCTTCAACCGGTCCCCTACCGCGCGCAGCGGGGCAACCAGGCGCTCCCCCTCTTCGCGAGAACCGTTGAACGCCACCCGGATCGATGCCACGAACCGGCCTCGCATCGGCTCCGGCACCTGCGGGATATCCGGGAAGGCGAGCATCGCGATGGTCGAGGTGAGCTGATCGGGCATCGTGGCGGTCCACTCCCGCCAGGCCCGAAGCGCCGGTTCGACCAGCGGAGTGTCGAACATCAACTGCCCGCCGTACACGGTGGTTACCGGCACCAGATCTAGTTCCAATGCGGTCACCACACCGAAGTTGCTGCCGGTACCGAGGACCGCGCCGAAGAACTCGTCACCGGGAGTCAGGGTGCGCATCCGGCCGTCGGCGGTGACCAGTTCGATCCGCCGGACATGGTCCGCGGCATAGCCGAATTCCCGTGCCAGCAGCCCGATTCCACCACCGAGGGTGTATCCGACCACACCGACCGACGGCGAGGAGCCGTTCAGTGGCGCGAGCCCGTGCTCGGCGGCGGCCCGGATCAGATCACCGGCCTGAACACCCGCGGCGACACGCGCGGTCCGAGTCTCGGGATCGATGCGGATATCGGTCATCCGGCGGGTACTGATCAGCACGCCGCCGCCATCGGCGGGAACGGACAGCCCGTGCCCGGTGGCCTGCACCGCGACCGGAAGGCCCTGGCGCGCGGCGTATTCCACCGCAGCCCGCACGTCCTCGGCGTGCCGGGCGGCGACCACCACGGCGGGCCGGTGCGTGTAGGCGGTCTGGAAGCCCGCGATCTCCTCGTCGTACCCGGCCTCGCCGAGCCGGAAGATCACACCGGCCTTGGAGTCGATGAACTGCTTTGCGTTTCCCATGCCTTCGACCTTGCTCCGCCCAGAGCAAGAAGTACAACAGATAGTTTTTATCGTAGCTAGAATCATCAGTTATGGAACTGCGTCAGCTCCGTTACTTCGTCACCGTCGTGGAGGAAGCCAACTTCACCCGTGCCGCAGCGCGCCTGCATCTCGCCCAGCCGGGGCTGAGCGCACAAATCCGGCAGCTGGAACGGGAGCTCGGCCAGCCGCTGCTGGAGCGCGGGGCCCGGTCGGTCACGCTCACGCCCGTCGGCGCGGCGGTACTCCCGCACGCCCGCGCCGCTCTGGCAGCGGTCGAACAGGTCACCGACACCGTCGACGAATTCACCGGCCTGCTGCGCGGGCAGGTCCGCCTCGGCTTCGTCTCCGGTATCGCGGGTGAGAATTTCGATCTGGCCGCGGTGCTGGCGGCCTTCCACTCCGACCACCCCCAGGTCGGAATCAGCCTGAGCGAACACACCTCCGAGGAAATGCTCGACGCACTGCGGCACGGCGATCTCGATATCGCGCTGATCGGCCTGACCGGCACCGCGCTCGACGCGACCTTCGGCGTCGATATCGTGCTGGATACCGCGGTCGTCGCCGCCGTCGCGCCGGACAGCGAGCCGTCCCGTACCCGAATCACCTTGGCGGAGCTGGCCGAACGCCGGTTGATCTGCCTGCCCCGCGGTACGGGCCTACGCGGCGTCCTCGAACACGCGTGCGCCGCAGCCGGACTCGAACCCGAGGTAGCCTTCGAGGCCGCCAATCCCGGTGTCCTGCTGCAACTCGCCTCCCATGGGCTCGGCACGGCCGTGGTTCCCGCGCTCACGGCGCAAGAAGCAGCCGAATTCGGTGTCCACACACTAGAAATCACCGACCCGCAGCTGCGCGGTCAGCTGGCCCTGGTCTGGCGACGCGACCGCCCCGGCAACCCGGCGACGAAAGTCCTACTGGGTCAACTGCGTATCGCACTCACCCCATAAACGAGTGTGGACCGGCCCCAGGGACCGGTCCACACTGTCGATCAGAGCAGTGACTACAGCAACCGCGATAGGAACGACTTGGTGCGTTCGTGCTTCGGGTCCGCCAAAAGCTCACGCGGCACACCGGATTCGACCACCACACCGGCGTCCATGAACACCAGCTGGTCGGCGACCTCGCGGGCGAAGCCCATCTCATGGGTCACCACGACCATGGTCATGCCGTCGGCGGCGAGCTCCCGCATCACCTGCAGCACCTCACCGACGAGCTCCGGGTCCAGCGCCGAGGTGGGCTCGTCGAACAGCATCAGCTTCGGATCCATGGCCAGCGCTCGGGCGATGGCGACCCGCTGCTGCTGGCCGCCGGAGAGCTGTGCCGGATAGGCATTCGCCTTGTCCGCCATGCCGACCCGGTCCAGCAGTTCCTTCGCTTTGACGATCGCGTCGGCCTTCTTGACCTTCTTCACCTGAGTCGGCGCTTCGACGATGTTCTCCAGCGCCGTGCGGTGCGGGAACAGGTTGAAGTGCTGGAACACCATGCCGATGTCGCGGCGCTGCTTGGCGGCGTCGCGCGGGTGCAGCTCGTAGAGCTTGTCACCCTTCTGGCGGTAGCCGACCAGCTCGCCGTCGACGTAGAGCCGGCCGGCGTTCACCTGCTCCAGGTGGTTGATGCAGCGCAGGAAGGTGGACTTGCCCGAGCCCGAGGGCCCGATCAGGCACAGCACCTCACCACGGCCCACTTCGAGCGTGATGCCCTTGAGCACCTGCAGCGCACCGAAGTTCTTGCACACCCGATCGGCGACGATCATGGGCAGCCGGGCGGTCGTCTCGACCTTGTCGATCTTGGAAAGGTCTGTCATTTCGCCTTCTCCACCGGGCCCTGGGCATCGGCCAGTTCCTGCAACTGCTTGGCGGTCAACTGCCGGGAGATCCCGCGCGAGTAGTACCGCTCCAGGTAGAACTGCCCGACCATCAGCACACTGGTGATCGCCAGATACCAAGCCGCGGTGACCAGCAGCAACGGTACCGGCTGGGCGTTGACACTGGAGATGTCGCGGGCCCGGCCGTAGAGGTCGGTGGTCAGCGGCAGCGCGGTGACCAGCGAGGTGGTCTTCAGCATGCCGATGAGTTCGTTGCCGGTAGGCGGGATGATCACCCGCATCGCCTGGGGCAGCACGGTCCGGCGCATGGTCTGGGTCCAGGACATGCCGAGCGCGACCGAGGCCTCCCGCTGTCCTTCACCGACGGAATTGATTCCGGCCCGGACGATCTCGGCCATGTACGCGGCCTCGTTCAAGCCGAGGCCGATGACCGCGAACAGGAACGCGGCCTGCAACTCCTGCACATTGAAGTCCACGAACGACGGCCCGAACGGCACGCCGAGGACGATGTGCTTGTACAGCGAGGGGAACAGGCCCCAGAACACCAGCTGCACGTAGACCGGGGTGCCGCGGAAGATCCAGAGATACACCCAGGCAACCGAGCGCAGCACCGGATTCGGCGACAGCCGCATCACCGCGAGCACGATGCCCAGCGCGATGGCCAGCGCCATCGACAGCACCGTCAGTTCCAGGGTGACCAGCGCGCCGTCGAGGATGCGCTTATCGAAGAGGTACTTCCCGAAGGTGGACCACTTGTATTCCTCTTTGGTGGCGGCGCCGTAGAGGAACAGTCCGAGCAGAACGAGAATGAGGGCCGCGGCGATCCAGCGGCCCGGCCGGCGCAGCGGAACCGCTTTGATCGGTTCCGGCTCGGCTGAGCCCCCACCGTGCCCGGGATCGCCGGGCACGGTGTCGGTATTCGGGTCGGACATCGATCAGCCCACGGCTCCGTTGATACCGGCCTTGGTGATCGCGCCTTCCTGGACACCCCAGTTCTCGCAGATCTTCTTGTACTGGCCGTTATCGATCAGGTGCTGCAGCGCCTTCTGCAGAACGCCCGCCAGCGGCGAGCCCTTGGCCACAGCCCAGCCGTAAGGCTGCGACTCGAAAACCGGGCCGGCTTCCTCGATCTTGCCTTCGCTCTGCTTGATCGCGTACGCGGTGACGGGCGAGTCGGCGGACATGCCGTCGACCTGGCCGAGGATCAGCGCGTTGGTCGCGGCGCTCTGCTCGTCGAAAGCCTTGATGTCGATCGGGGCCTTGCCGTCGGCGACGCACTTGGCGCTCTTGGCGGGCACTTCCTCGGTGTGCTCATACGTGGTGGCCTGCACCGCGACTCGCTTACCGCAGGCATTGTCCGGGTCGATCGCCTTACCCTTCGGCTGCGCCCACTGGACACCGGCGATGAAGTAGTTGGCGAAGTCGACCTGCTGCTCGCGTTCCTTCGTATCGGTGATCGAGGACATGCCGAGGTCGTAGGTGCCGGCCTGGGTCGCGGGGATGATCTTGTCGAAGGCGGACTCGACGTAGTCGGCCTTCACGCCCAGCACGCTGGCCACGGCGTCCATCAGGTCGACGTCGAAGCCGACGATCTTGTCGCCGTCTTTCCACTCGTTGGGCTGGTAGGGGATGTTGACCCCGACTACGAGCTTGCCGGAGGACTTGATCTTGTCAGGGAGCGTCGACGCGATCGAGTCGACCTTCTCCACCTTTTCCTTCGAGACCGCAGGTCCGGTCTCTTCGGTATTCGAACAACCCGTCAGGATCAGTGCGCCACCGGTGAGTACGCACATCACCTCCAACGCGCGCCTGCCAAGCACGGTACGAACAGACACAGCAGCCCTCCACATTTCGGATACGTGAAACCCGGGTTTTACCACCCGTTTGGCAATCTAAGCGACCGAGACGCTTCGTGCTGGCAAGAAACGGAAGATTAACCCCGCCCTGTGCAGAACTCATCCAGACAGGCAATCGACTACCGGCGGTGGACCCTAGCACAAATCTGCTCGGTGAATTCGCTGGTGGAGGCGATGCCGCCGAGATCGGCCGTGGCGATCCCGGCCTCGAAGGTCGCTGCCACCGCGTGCTCGATCCGTTCACCCGCGTGCACCAGGGCGGACTCGTTGTCGCGGGTACCCAGCCAATTCAGCAACATCGCAGCAGACAGTTGGAGTGCGACCGGGTTGGCTCGGTTGTGCCCGGCCAGGCTCGGCGCGGCGCCGTGCACAGCCTGCGCCATGGCGCGGGTGGCCGAGCAATTCAGCGAGGCCGCCATGCCTAGCGAGCCGCTGAGCTCGCCCGCGAGATCGGAAAGGATGTCGCCGAAGAGGTTTTCGGTGACCACGACGTCGAACTCGGCCGGCGCGCGGACCAGATGCGCGGCCATGGCGTCGACATGTTCGTCCCCGACCTGGACGCCGGGATAGGAGTGCGCAATCTCATAGCAGACATCGCGGAACAGGCCCATGGTCATCGGCAGCACGTTGGCCTTGTGCACGATCGTGACCTTCTTGCGGCGCACCGAGGCCAGGCGGAACGCTTCGTGGGCGATGAGCTCGCAGGCGCGCCGGGTGACGACGCCGACCGCCATCGCGACGTCCGGAGTCGGACGGAACTCGCCGGATCCGGCGAACATATTGCGGTCGGCGTAGAAGCCTTCGCTGTTCTCCCGGACGATCACCAGATCGATGTCGGGGGCCGTGGCGCGGACGCCTTGGAAGGCACGGGCGGGCCGGATGTTGGCGTAGAGCCCGAAGTGCTTGCGAATCGCGCCGCCCGGGGCGACGCCGCGGCGATGTTCGGCAGCGTAGGAAGCGTTGTCGTGCGGGCCGAGAATCCAGGCGTCGAGACCTTCGAGGGTCTGCAGCGTCTGCTCCGGGAGTGGGTCACCGAATTCCTCGATGGCGCGGTGGCCCATCAGCAGCGGCACCCAGTCGACGGGCGGCGCGCCGGCCGCGGACAGGGCCTCGTCCACCACCTGCCGGGTGGCCCGCACGACCTCGGGTCCGATGCCGTCACCGTCGATCAGGCCTAGTCGTAGCCGTTCCTTCGCTCTGCTCACGGCCATATCCTCCCGCCCACCGGGCCCGGGTCGGCCCACCGGGCTCCGGACACGCCGAGCGAGGTTGCACCCCGCCCGCACTGGGTAATCGGCGCGGGGAAGATAGAGCCCGCGCCGGGCGTTACAGCTGGCGACAAACTAGACGAGAGGACGTCATGGCCACCCAGACGCTGACGCAGCAGAACTTCGATGAGGTAGTCACCGGAAACGACGTGGTACTCGTCGACTTCTGGGCCGACTGGTGCGGACCGTGCAAGCAATTCGCACCGACCTTCGAGGCTTCCTCGGAGAAGTACCCCGATGTCGTGCACGGCAAGGTCGACACCGAGGCCGAGCAGGGGCTCGCGGCCGCCGCGAACATCCGCTCGATCCCCACGATCATGGCGTTCCGCGAGGGCGTGCTCGTCTTCGCGCAGCCGGGCGCGCTGCCGCCGGCCGCGCTGGAGGACCTCGTCACCCAGATCAAGGACCTGGACATGGACGAGGTGCGCAAGCAGCTGGCCGAGCAGCAGGCGACGGCGGAGTAGGACGACCCAGCAGCGGGCCGTTCACCATTCGTGGTGAACGGCCCGCTTGCCGCGTGGGTTACGAGCCGAGCCGGTTGACGCCGGAAATCATTGCGCGAGCAGTGGATTCGGCGCTGCCATCCGCGAGTGCCGCGCCCCAGCCGCGTCGTCCGTTGAACTCGCACTGCACGAAAGTGGCGGTGCCGAGCTCGGTGCGGCGCTGATGGAACTGCAGGATCTCCACCGGGTAGCCCTCGTCGTAGAGCGCCGAGGTGAGCGCCGCCACCGGGCTGCCGATGGCGGCGACCGAGCGCAGATGATCGGCGAACTCCAGCGTCGCGGTGAAGGCGGCCAGGCGCCCGCCGGTCGCGGCCCAGTCGCTGATCCGGATCGGGCCGTCGTGGCCGCAGTACCGGTCGTAGAACTGTTCCGGCGTCAGGCCGGCACATTCGGCGCGCAAGCCCTTGGGCGCGGCGGAGATGAACATGTGCGTATCAAAAGTCAATGTGGTCATTGCGATTCAGGTCTTCCCGAAGAATGTCGGTGGAGGGGACCAGCTTCAACAATCAACAGCCCGCAGCGAGGGGGCCGGTCCGAATCAGACCCCGCTACGGCGGGGTACTACGAGAAGTCGCGCCTGCGCCACCATCGCGGTGAGCGGGAGCACAGCACTGAGTGCGTCGCGGGTCGCGACGGTCAGCACGATGCTGTGGCGGCAGGCGGGATTCGGCACGCGATCGAGAATAGGCATAACGAGGCGTATTAGCAAGCATATTCCGCAGTGGAATTCGCTACTCATGAGTATCATCCGCGCAGGTAGTCGCGACGAAGCCTCGCTGTCGCTCGGCTTTCGTCCCGCCTACTGAGTTCGGATGGGCACCGGGGGCGCTTCGCTTCCCCGGTGCCGCACTGCTTCGGGCTTGCCTCGCTTCGCTCGGCGTTCACCCTGAGGTGCTGAGGACTTGGTGGGGGGCGGGTGCTACGTGGGCCTCCGCTGGCCCCGCTCTGGTCAGGAAGCTAGTGCTGGTGTGCGGGTTGCGTTCGGCGAGGTGGGGGCGTCGGTTGTGCGGTGCAAGCCGCGGTGGTCGTAGGCGAAAGTTGCTGCGACGCCGAGGGTTGCGCCGACTGCCAGGCCGATCATGGTCATCCAGATGCCTTGGGCGAGGCCGGCTTCGGCGCGGCCGTCGAAGAGGAGGATGGCGCGGACGGCCAGGTAGATCTGGTGCATGGGCTCGAAGCGGGCCAGGGCGGCGATGTAGGTGGGGACGGCTTCCAGGGGGACGGTGGCGGCTGAGGACGGGAGGCCGAGGACTATGAAGAGGACGAGGTTGATCATCAGGCCTGCGGTGCCGAAGGTCGCCAGGACCGACAGGGCAGTAAAGCCGACGGCGATGATGGCGAGGGTGCCGTAGAGCCAGAGCAGCAGGGGGCTGGTCACGGGGATGCCCAAAAGCTTTGCGGTGCCGAGGAATACGGCCGACAGGATGGGGGCGGCGGCGCCGATGACCGCCCATTTGATGAGCAGGGTGCGCAGGCGGCTGGTGCCGGTGGCGGGTGGATGGACGAACCAGGGGCCGTATTCGGTGGGGGTGAAACCGAGGACGGAGTCGATGAGGGTGTGGATGATCATGGCGCCGGTGAAGCCGGCCAGCAGTAGGATCAGGGTGTAGAAGAAGGCGACCAGGCCTTGGCCCGCGCCGTCGGGCATGGGGCGGAACGGGACGTCGACGATGCGGATCGGGTCGGCGATGGCCAGGCGGGCCGCGCCGCTGATCTGGGCGGATCCCTCCGGACCCACGGTGGCGTGTACGCGGTCTGCGAGATTCTTGCCGACGGTCTGCTGCACCTGCGCCAGGGCGCGGTCGGCGATGCGCGACATGATGCCGGCGGTATAGGGGCCGATGCGCGGGTTGCTCTGCACCGTGATGACCGGGCGCTCGATGTCACCGGGGATCACGGACGCGGCGCCGAGAATGGCCAGCCGCTTGGTGAAGTCGGAGGGGATGACGATCGCGCCGTAGACCTGACCGTTCTCCAATTGCGCTCGGGCGCTGGCGATTCCGACGACGCGCAGATCGACCTTGTCGGCCGGGATGCCCGCGACCAACGCATCGGTGATCTGGGCGCCGATGTTGGTCGGCGTGCCGTCGATCGTGTCGCCGAGATCCTGGTTGACGAGCGCGATCGGGAAGTCGTGCAGGTTCTTTTCCGTATTGCTGGCGTAGCCGAGGTACATGGTGGCGAGGAGCGCCGCGAACACCGTCAGGAGCGCGACCGGGGCGGTGAAGGTCCGAACCGTCATGCAGTCGAATGTAGGCAGTGCCTACAAAGTAGTCAACGCCTACATGTTGTTATCCTGCACTCACCATGACCGCAATCCGCGCACGCTCGTATCACCACGGCGACCTCCGCGCCGAGCTGCTGCAGCGCGCGGAGGCCACGCTGCGCGAATCCGGCGTCGACGGACTGTCGCTGCGTCAACTGGCGCGCGACACCGGGGTCAGTCACGGCGCACCCACCCGCCACTTCCGCGACAAGCAGGCGCTGCTCGACGCACTCGCCGTCGCCGGCTTCGAGCGCCTCGGCGCCGACTTCGAAAACCTCACCCCCACAACGTCATCCACCGACACGATCCACACCATGGCCCGCACCTACCTGCGCTTCGCCACCGAAAACTCAGCCCTGCTGGCGCTGATGTTTGCCCGCCGCCACAGCCCCGTAGCCGGCGACGTCATGTCCCAGGCCGTAGACCGCGCCTTCGCCATCCCCGTCACCCTGATCGCCGAGGCCCAAGCCCGCGGCGAAATCATTCCCGGCGACCCCCGCCGCATCGCCCTCACCGCAGTAGCCGCCCTGCAGGGCCTGGCCACCTTCCTCGCCTCCGGCCTCGTCGCCCCCGAAGCCGCCGACGAATGGCTCGAGGACCTCGTCGACCACGTAATGCTCGGCCTGCAACCCCGCTGAACGAGAGCCATCGAGGGGAGTCATATCGGGGCCGACACACCGAACACCAGCCCCGATATCACTCCCGTCGATCACCGAAACCGACGCGACCGCAAGGGAACCCGCCGAATGGCGGCACCACCTGGCGTGGCGGCCGCCGTTTCCGAACGGGTCTCGCGCGTCAGTGTGCCGCGGAATCCCAGCTGCGGCCGGTGCCGACCGAGACGTCCAGTGGCACAGACAGGTTGATGGCCGAGGCCATGTGTTCGCGGGCGAGGGATTCCAGGGCTTCCCGCTCGCCGTCGGCGACCTCGAAGACGAGTTCGTCGTGGATTTGCAGGAGCATGCGGGACTGGAGGCCCGCGGCCTGGATCGCCTTGTTCACGTTGATCATCGCCACCTTGATGATGTCGGCGGCGGTGCCCTGGATGGGGGCGTTGAGGGCCATGCGTTCGGCGGCTTCGCGGCGTTGGCGGTTGCTGGAATCCAGGTCGGGCAGGTAGCGGCGGCGGCCGAAGAGGGTCTCGGTGTAGCCGACCTTGCGGGCCTGGTCGACGACGTCCTGCAGGTAGTCGCGGATGCCGCCGAAGCGCTCGAAGTAGACGTCCATCTGCTCCTTGGCCTCCTGCGTGCTGATCTTCAGCTGCGCGGACAGGCCGAAAGCGCTCAGGCCGTAGGCGAGACCGTAGGACATTGCCTTGATGCGGCGGCGCATCTCCGGATGCACTTCCGAGAGCGGGATGTCGAAGGCCTTCGAGGCGACGAAGGTGTGCAGATCCTCGCCGGAGTTGAAGGCCTCGATCAGGCCCTCGTCACCGGAAAGATGCGCCATGATGCGCATTTCGATCTGGCTGTAGTCGGCGGTCATCAGCTCCGTGTAACCGGGGCCGACGACGAAGGTGTCGCGGATCTGGCGGCCGGTGTCGGTGCGGATGGGGATGTTCTGCAGGTTCGGCTCGGTGGAGGACAGCCGGCCGGTGGCGGCGATGGTCTGGTTGAACGTGGTGTGGATGCGCCCGTCCTCGGCGACCGACTTGAGCAGGCCGTCGACGGTGACCTTCAGCCGCGTCGCGTCGCGATGCTCGAGCAGGTGCTGCAGGAACGGGTGCTCGGTCTTCTCGAACAGCGATTCCAGCGCGTCGGCGTCGGTGGTGTAGCCGGTCTTGGTGCGCTTGGTCTTCGGCATGTCGAGCTCGTCGAACAGCACCACCTGCAGCTGCTTCGGCGAGCCCAGGTTGATCTGCTTGCCGATCACCTCGTAGGCGGCGTTGGCTGCCTCGCTGACCTTGTCGGCGAACTGGCGCTGCAGCGTCTCCAGCTGGTCGACGTCGACGGCGATACCCGCATCCTCCAGGCGGCCCAGCACACCCAGCAGCGGCAGCTCCATATCGTCGAGCAGCGCTACGGATTCGATCTGCTGGAGTTCGATATCGAGCGCCGCGGCGAGATCGAGCACCGCGCGGGCCCGCAGCATTTCGGTCTGCGCGGTCTCGGCGTCGACGGTGTCGGCGTCGTCGAGCAGCGAGAGCTGTTGCGTGTCATCGGTTTCGGCGCGCAACTCGCGGCGCAGGTAACGCAGCGAGAGGTCGTCGAGGTTGAAGCTGCGCTGGCCGGGGCGGACCAGGTAGGCGGCCAGGGCGGTGTCGCTGGTGAGCCCGCCGAGGGTCCAGCCGCGCCCGCGCAGCATGTGCATGGCGGATTTGGCCTCGTGCAGCGCCTTGGGCACCGCCGGGTCGGCGAGCCAGGCGCCCAGGGCCGCTTCGTCTTCCGGGGTGAGCACGGTGACGTCGATGTAGCCGCTCTCGTCGTCGGCGGCCGCGATGGCAAGGGCCTTCACATCACCGTTGCCGGGGATGCCGCTGCCGACAATGGAAACACCGTGGCGCACACCGGCTCCGGCGTGCTCGGCGAGCCAGGACGCGACGCCGCCGATTTCCAGGGCGCCACCACTGATCTCGAAGCCCGACTCGGCTTCCGGCTCCTTGGGCGCGAGCGTCTCGAACAGCCGGTCGCGCAGCACCCGGAATTCCAGGTCGTCGAAGAGCTGGTGGATCTTGTTGCGGTCCCACGGCTGCTGGGCCAGCTGATCGGGGGTGTAGGGCAGCGGGACGTCGCGGACCATCTCGGTGAGCTGGCGGTTGAGCACCACGCTGGACAGGTTGGCGCGCAAGGCGTCACCGACCTTGCCCTTCACCTCGTCGACCTTCTCCACCAAGGTGTTCAGATCCCCGTACTCGCGGATCCACTTGGCGGCGGTCTTCTCCCCCACCCCGGGGATGCCGGGCAGGTTGTCGCTCGGGTCGCCGCGCAGCGCCGCGTAATCCGGGTACTGGGCCGGGGTGAGGCCGTACTTCGTCATCACCTCGTCGGGGGTGAAGCGGGTGAGATCCGAGACGCCCTTGCGCGGGTACAGCACGGTGACATCGTCATTGACCAATTGGATGGCGTCGCGGTCGCCGGAGACGATGAGCACGCGGAAACCCTGCGCGGTGGCCTGGGTGGTGAGCGTGGCGATCAAATCGTCGGCTTCGAAACCATCGATCGCCATCACCGGAATGCCCATCGCGCCCAGCACGTCTTTGGTGAGCTCGACCTGCCCGCGGAACTCGTCCGGCGTCTGGCTGCGGTTGGCCTTGTACTCCGGATACGCCTCGGAGCGGAAGGTCTTGCGGGACACGTCGAACGCCGCCGCCACATGGCTGGGCTTCTCGTCGCGCAACAGGTTGATCAGCATCGCGGTGAAGCCGTACACCGCGTTGGTGGTCTGCCCGGTGACGGTTTTGAAGTTCTCCGCGGGCAGCGCGAAGAACGCGCGATAGGCCACGGAATGGCCATCCAGCAACAGCAGCGTCGGCCGCTCCCCCGGCGCTTCGACGGAGGTACTGGAGCCTGAACTCGGACGCTGATCGGTGGTCGCTGGAGTCACGTGTCAGAGTCTATTGAGACCCACCGACAAGTCCACGGCAGGGCGGGAATCACTGCTCACGCCACATAGGGCGCGGCCGAATACCAGGTGTTGCACTCGGCCGTATCGCCCAGATCGGCGCCCCATTTCCACCAGCCCCACACGTTGAAGTCGGTGCCGTGCAGCCGCGCGTACCCCGGACGATCACCGGCGACCCGGGTGACCCGCACCGCCTCGTCCCAGGTCTGCTGATCCAGATCAGCGCGGCCGTAGTTTCTGCCGAGGAACATCCCGGCGAAGCACGCGGCCTGCAGGTCCAGCCGGCGGCTCTGCTCCTGGCCCGGGCCGGAGTCCCAGCCGAGGCCGGTGCGTTTGTCCAGATAGGCGCGCATGACGCCGATCAGCGATTGGATGTGGTGCCCGTATTCGTGGGCCAGCGCGGCCAGCTGGGCGCCGCGCCGGGATCCGGTGGTCACCGAGCGCAAGCCGTCGAAGGGCAGGATGATCGTCTCGTCGAGGGTGCAGTAGAAGGATTCGGCGGTGTCACCCTCCTCCTGGCCGCACGGGCTGCTGCGGGTCCCGGCCTGCGCGGGCACGGCCACCCGCGGCGAGCGGAACGGCAGCCCCGCACCGCGCAGCGTCGGCTCCCACGCGGCGTCCAGGCAGTCGATGGCGGCAACGTAGAACGCGCGGGCCGACTCGGCGTCCGCGCCCCACCCCGGCAGCGTGCAGTCGACCTTCGTCAACCCGACATGCTGGGCGAACAACGGGTGATCGGCCAGCGCGTACACCTGCCGGCTGGAGGGGAATTGCGCCGCGCCCGATAGTCGCACCGGATCCACCGGCGCGGCGGAGTAGCCGGCCGGTTTCGCGGGATCCGAAGGGGCGCCGGTGAATCCGGGACCGAAAGCGAGCCCGGCGCCCATCGCGATCGCACCGGCCCGGTCGGCCGGACGGGGTGCGCCCGCGGGCCATCCCGCGGCCACGACGAAACCGACCATGGCGATGATGGCGATCGCGCCGCAAATCGCGGTGACCGGGAGCCCGCGCCCACTGTTTCGGGGCGGCTGGCGAGATGTCAACGGCTGGTTCATGTTTCCCCCTGACCAAGGTCCGTCGACGCCCTTCTATGGAAGCCGACGGCGCGGGGGCCTGCAACTCGGGCAGGCCCTCCGCGGGTCACAGTGTGGCAACGAGTTCCCGTAGCACCGGCAGACTGACCGAACCGGAGCCGAGCACGACGTCGTGGAAAGCTTTGATATCGAACGCGTTTCCGAGTTTCCGTTCGACTTCCGCACGCCGGGAGCGAATTTCGATCTGCCCCGTCTTGTACGCGACGGCTTGACCGGGCATCGCGATATAGCGATCGACCTCCATGCGAATGTGGTTCTCGCCCACCGGCGCATTGGCGATCATGAAGTCGACGGCCTGCTGCCGGGTCCAGCCCATGGCATGGATACCGGTGTCGACGACCAACCGGCAGGAACGCCACGAATCCCCGGCCAGCATGCCGAGTCGGCCCAGATCGTCGGCGTACAAACCCATTTCGTCGGCCAGCCGTTCGGCGTACAGCGCCCAGCCTTCTACGAACGCGGTGTTGGCGAAGGACTGGCGCTGGAAGCGCGGCAGATGGTCGAGTTCGTTGGCGATGGCCAGCTGCAGGTGATGCCCCGGAATGGCCTCGTGATAGGCCACCGAGGCGGTTTCGTAGCGCAGCTGCTCGGTCGGCTGGTGCCGGTTGACGAAGTAGGTGCCGGGGCGGGAGTTGTCGGCCGGCGGCGGAAAGTAATAGGCGGTGGCGGAATCCGCCTCCAGGAATTCCGGTACCGGCACGATGTCGCAGGAGGCCTGGGGCAGCCGCCCGAACCAGTTCTTCATCTCCGCGGTGGCCACGGTCAGCGCGCTGCGTGCGTCGGTCATGATTTCGTCGCCGTCGCGGTAGCGCAGTTCCCGGTCCTCGCGCAGCCGGTGGAAGATCTCCGCGAGGTCGGAGGTGCCGAACTGGCGCGCCCCGAGCTCCGCGTATTCCGCACGCAGCGACTCCAATTCGGCCAGCCCGGTGCGGTGGATCTCTTCGGCTCCCAGATCGGGCAGCGTGGTGTGCTCGCGCAGCAACCGGGTGTAGATGTCGGCGCCATCGTCGCCGAGCCAGCAGAGTCCGGCCCGCTCGTCCGGCCGCGCCACCGGCAGCAGTTCCTCGGCGAGCGCCGCGCGGTAGCGACGGAAGGCCGGGCGGATGACTTCGGCTGCCACCTGCGCCAATTCGGCGCGCCAGGCTTCCTCGCCGTCCCAGTCCGGCGGGCCGTCGAGGGTGACGAACGCGTCGCCGGTGAGATCGGAGTCCAGGTAGCCGTCGAGCTGATTCAGCGACCGCTCGATGGTGATCTTCGCCGGTGCGCGCCCCGCGGCCAAGCCGGCGCGGAAGCGTTCGACCGCCTGTTCCAGCAGGGTGCCGATCTGGCGGTGCCGCTGCACCAGCGCCGTGGCGTGCTCGGGTTTCGGCGCGCTGATCTGCGGGGCCATGGTCAGCAGCTCCGCGTGCACGCCCATCATCTGATCGGAGGCCATTTCCAATGGCCGCCAGGACAAATGGTCGATCGCGCCGGTGAGCTCGGCGTGCAGCAGGCTGCGGGTGGTGCGGTCCTGTGCGCTCAGCCCGCCCGGGTCCAGGGCGTCGACCTGCTCCAGTAGTTCGCGGCAGGTCCCGAGCAGCCGTGCTTCGGCTTCGGCGGACAGGTCTTCGATTCGGTCGTCGAAGCGGTGGTCGCCCAGCAGCGTCGCGGCGGTGGGCGACGCTTCGAGCTTGCTGTCCCAATACTGATCGGCCAGGTTGATCAACTCTTCGTGGGAGTTCATGGGCCCATCATGCCAAGACAGCAGCGGCGGCACACCGGAAACCCGATGTGCCGCCGTTGCTTTGGCTGAGCTTAACCAACACCCAGGTAGGCCGACTTCACCGCCGAGTCGACGAGCAGATCCCCGCCGGTGCCCGACTTGGTGACCTCACCGGTCTCCAGGATGTAGGCGCGGTCGCTGCGCACCAGCGCCTGCTGCGCGTTCTGCTCCACCATCAGCACGGTGGTGCCCTGCCGGTTGATCTCGCTGATGATCTTGAAGATCTGCTGGATCACCATGGGCGCCAGCCCCATCGACGGCTCGTCGAGCAGCAGCAGCCGCGGCCGCGCCATCAGGGACCGGCCTATGGCCAGCATCTGCTGCTCACCACCGGAGAGCGTGCCGCCGACCTGCTTACGGCGTTCGGACAGGCGCGGGAAGAGTTCGAACACCCAGTCCAGTGTCTGTTCGTACTCCGCCTTCACCTTGAAAGGCCTGCCGTAGCAACCCATGTCGAGGTTTTCCTGCACCGTCATGCCGGGGAACACACCGCGGCCCTCCGGCGCCTGGATGAGCCCGTCGGTCACCCGCTCGTGCGCTTTCACGCCGGTGATGTCGCGGCCCTCGAACAGGATCTTGCCGCGGGTCAGCGGCAGCAGACCCGACAGCGCCCGCATGGTGGTCGTCTTGCCGGCACCGTTGGCGCCGAGCAGGGTGACCAGCTCGCCTTCGGCCACCTTCAGCGAAATCCCGTGCAGCGCCTGGATTCTGCCGTAGTTGACGACCATGTCCTGGACTTCCAGCAGCACCGGGGCGTCGCTGAAATCGCGGTCCGGCTCGGCCGCCCGATCCTTGGTGAACGACACCTTGTCGGGCCCGCGGCCCGGCTCGGGAATCGGCAGCACCTGAGTCGGCGGATCGGCCATATCCGTTGCGGCAACCTCGGATTCGACTTCGGAGTCCGGCTCGGCTTCCGCCGCTCGGGCCTCGTCGTCGGGCACACCCAGGTACGCCGCGATCACGTCCGGGTTCTCGCGCACCTCCGCGGGCAGCCCGTCGGCGATCTTGCGCCCGAACTCCAGCACCACGATCCGGTCCGTCACACCCATGACCAGGCGCATGTCGTGCTCGATGAGCAGCACGGTGAACCCGTCGTCGCGGATCTTACGGATCAGATCCATCAGCGCGGCCTTCTCGGCCGGGTTGAACCCGGCGGCCGGCTCGTCCAGGCACAGCAGCTTCGGCTCGGTGGCCAACGCGCGCGCGATCTCCAGGCGGCGCTGATCGCCATAGGAGAGATTGCGCGCCTTCTCCACCGCACGCGGTGCGATACCGACGAATTCGAGCAGCGCCATGCCCCGCTCGATGGCGTCGCGCTCCTCGCGCCGATGCCGCGGCGTGCGGATGATCGCACCCGGCACCGAGGTCTTGTGCCGGGCGTCGGTGCCGACCACCACGTTCTCCAGCGCGGTCATCTCGTTGAACAACCGCACGTTCTGGAACGTACGCGCGATGCCCAGCCGGGTGATCTCGTTGCGCTTGGACTTCGTCAGCGGCTTGCCGTCGAAGTACACCAGACCCGAAGACGGTTTGTAGACACCGGTGATGGCGTTGAAGCAGGTCGTCTTGCCCGCGCCGTTGGGCCCGATGAGACCGAGAATCTCGCCGCGGCGGATCTCGAAATCCAGCGAGTCCAGCGCGGTGAGACCACCGAACTTCACCGTGAGACCCTCGGTGCGCAGCAGTGGCGCACCGACCGCGGTCTCGATTTCCCGGTGTGGCGCAACCACTTCGGCGACCGTCTCGGCATCGCCGAGTTCCGGGATCACCGCGGTGACGTCGACCTCACCGGCGCTCTCCTCCGGCTCCGGCGGCGCCACATGACCCGCGGCCATGTCCTCGTTGTCGAACAGCGCGTCACCCGCGCCCGGGCCGGTCATCGTCCCGCTCCATCCGTGTCGGGCTGGGCCGGGCGGCGCACCGCCTGGTAGACCTGCCTGCCGTAGGTGAGCAGTTTCTGCCGCACCGGGAACAGACCCTGCGGACGCAGAATCATCATCACCACCAACGCGATACCGAAGTACAGATATTTGAGGTCACCGAGCGACTGCGCGCCACCCGGCCGGAACAACAGCACACTTCCCACCAGCAGCGCACCCATCACGCCGGTGAACACCATGCCGCTGATCACCAAGCGTTTTCGCCAGCCGCCGAGGTCCAGATTCCGCTGGGCCCACTTCCAGTACACCGCCAGCGCGATGAACACCGCCACGTCGAGGATCAGCAGCGTGTAACCGGTGGCCTCGTCGTTCACCATCCGCACCGAGGCGAGCCGGTCGGGCAGGTAGGCGATGATGAACGCACCCGCGAGCACGCCGAGCTTGTTGCCCTGGCCGCCGATGACGACCGCGCAGAGGAACAGCATCGAGTTGACGATGTCGAACCGGGTCGGGTTCACGAACTGCACCTGCCCGGCGTAGATCGCGCCCGACATACCGCCGACCGCGGCGCCGATCATGAAAGCCCACAGTTTGTACTTGAAGGTCTGCACGCCCATGATCTCGGCGACGTCCTCGTCCTCGCGGATCGCCACCCAGGAGCGGCCGACTCGGCTGCGTTCCAGATTGCCGACGATCAGCAGCATGAGGATGATCAGCCCCATACCCAGCCAGTACCAGTAGGTTCCGTAGCTGGCGCGGTCGAGCAGGTTCGCCGAGTCCGCGTCGCCGACGTTGCCGGCGGAGAACACGCCGTCAGGCTTGGCCTCGGATTCACCGATCCGCGGGTAGGCGACCTCGGACAGGCCGAGACTGCCGTTGGTGATCTCACCGAGGTTGTCGGCGAGCAGGCGGACGATCTCACCGAAGCCCAGCGTCACGATGGCCAGGTAGTCGCCGCGCAGCCGCAGTGTCGGTGACCCGAGTATCAGGCCGGAGATCGCAGTCACCAAGACCGCCAGCGGCAGACACGCCAACCAGGCCCAACTCGGGTTGAGCCAGCCACCATCGGTCTGATTCCACGGACTGTTCTTACTCGTGAGCAAGGCTACGGTGTAGGCGCCGACCGCGTAGAAGCCGACGTAACCGAGGTCGAGCAAACCCGCTTGGCCGACAACGACATTCAGGCCGATCGCGATCAGGCAGAACATCGCGACCTTGGCCATCACCAACCCGAAGTTGTAGGACGGGGTGTCCAGCAGCGGTGGCGGGAACAGCGGCAGCAGCGCCAGCAGGACGATGAACGGGACACCGACACCCCACTGGCCCGGGCGGCTGAGGCCGTCCCACCAGGAGCGCAGCCCGTCGCCGATGCCTCGCCGGTCATGCGTCACAGGCGAATCGGGGCCCGCGGCTTTGGTCAGCTCCGTCATGCCCGTGCCCTTCCGAGACTCTCGCCGAGGATGCCGGTAGGCCGGATCATCAGCACCAACACCAGCACCACGAACGCGACCACGTCACGCCACTGGGTGCCGAAGAACAACTGGCCGTACTGCTCCACCACACCGAGGATCAGGCCACCGAGCAGCGCGCCGCGCAGGTTGCCGATACCGCCCAGCACCGCCGCGCTGAACGCCTTGATGCCGAGGATGAATCCACCGGAATAGATGATCCCGTTCGGGATCTTGATCGTGTAGAGCAAAGCCGCCGCACCGGCGAGGATGCCGCCGATGAGGAAGGTCAGCATGATGACCCGCTCGCGGGACACGCCCATCAGCGTGGCGGTGTCCGGGTCCTGTGCCACGGCGCGGATGCCGCGGCCGAATTTCGTTCTGTTGATCAGGTATTCGGTGCCGATCGCGAGGACTACCGCCGCGGCCACGATGATGATCATGATGTTCGTGATGGAGGCGCCACCGAAGCCGAACAGATCGGTCTGCTCGACCATCTGCACACCCTGCTGCGCATTGGTGCCGCCCAGCGTGGTGCCGCCGATCGGGCCCACCTGCTCCGGCAACTTCAACTTCGGCAGGATGTAGTGCACGAATTCCTGCAGCACGAACGACATGCCGATGGCGGTGATCAGAAAGCTCAGCGGTTTCGCACCGCGCCGGCGCAGCGGGCGGTAGGCGATACGTTCCAAACCGACTGCGGCGCCGCCGGAGATGAGCGCGCCGATCAGGCCCGCCCCCACCAGGAACACGACCGTCAGGGCGGCGCCCTGGGAATACGCGTCCGGCGCCGGGGAGAAGCCGAAGATCAGCAGGCCGATCAGCTGCCCGAACAAGCCGAGCATGAAGATTTCCGAGTGCGCGAAATTGATGAGCCGCAGCACGCCGTAGACCAAGGTATAGCCCACGGCGACCAGGGCGTATATGGCGCCGTAGGTCACTCCGTCAACGGTCAGTTGCCAGAAATTATCGATCACTCCGTTGTAGTTGAAGTCGATCGATCCGCCGAGGAGTTGTACTCCGTCGGCCAATGCGGTTGTTGTCATGCGTATTTCGCCCTCATCCAATCGCCCCGGGTCACGAAAGCAGCACGCATGGGATTCGCACGAACCCCATGCGTGCTGCGTTGTCGTGCCCGCGGGCTACCCGACTACTTGACCGTGTAAATCCAGATGAGCGCTTTTTCCAGCTCGCCGTCCGGGCTCCACTTGTAGTTACGGGCCAGCCCGTCACCGCTGTAGGACTTCACGAACGCGAGCAGGTCCGCCCGGGTCTGCTTGCCCGAGTCGATGCCCTTGAACAGGATCGTCGACAGGTCGTAGCCCTCGACCGAGTACACACCGGGCGCTTCGTTGTTGATCGCCTGGTAGTCCTTGGTGAACTTCTCCGGAGCCGGACCGCACGGGCAGGTCAGCGTGGCGCCCTTGGCCGCGCTACCGGCCTGCCGGATGAACTGCGGATCGTTGACACCGTCCGGGCCGACGAAGGTGGCCTTCACGCCACCGGACTTCAGCTGGGCCGCGAACGGCGCACCCTCGGCGTAGTAGCCGGCGAAGAAGATCGCGTCCGGGTTCGCGCCCTTGATCTTGGTGACGGTGGCCGAGAAGTCCTTGTCACCGGCCTTGATGGCGGCGGCGCAGCTCGGGTCCGCGGCGGCACCGAGGCCTTCCTTGATGCTCTTGGCCAGGCCGGTGCCGTAGTCGCTGTTGTCCTCGACGACGCAGACCTTCTTGTACTTGGCGGTGTTGACCAGGTACTTGCCGACGGACGGGCCCTGTACGTCGTCGTTGGCCAGGCCGCGGAAGAAGTGGGTCCAGCCGTTCTTGGTGAGACCGGCGTTGGTGGCCGAGGCGGTCAGCGCGGCCAGGCCGGCGTCGCTGATGATCTTGCCGGTCGCCCGGGTCTCGCCGGAGAAGGTCGGGCCGACCAGGCCGACAATCGACTGATCGTTGATGATCTGCGGAATCACCGAGGTGGCCTTCTGCGGATCACCCTCGGTGTCGAAGGTCTTGAGCTCGATCTTGCATCCCGGGTTCGCGTCGTTGTGCGCCTTGAGCGAGACCTTGATGCCGTACTCGATATTGAGTCCGAGCTGCGCGTTCGGACCGGTTCGCGGTCCGGCGAAAGCGATGGCCGTGCCCGCCGGGCAGGTGGCCTTGCCGTCACCGGCCGGATCGGCGGCCTTGGCCGTCGTGGCGGCCGGCACTTCCTTGCCGTCGGTGTCGACCTGCGCGACCGGGGTGATGGTCAGAGCGCCACCGTTCCCCTCGGTCCCGGTGGCCTTCCCATCATCGGTCGACTTGTCACTGCATCCGGACAGCACCAGCGCGGCGGCAGCGCTGATAACCAATGCGCCTCGCGTGGAACGACTGCGCCATGTCGAACTAAGCACGTCTCACCTCTACGTCCTGCTGAACCCTCATCAGGGTGGACCTACTACGTTGGCCCGTCCAGAACATAGCGCCGGTACGTTAGATCCGCATCACATTCGGATGATGCGAGTGCGGTTATTTCGAAGGTTTTCTGAAGATCGCGTGAAGTCTGAGCAAATTTTCCAGCCCCCAGCGACCGAGGGCTGGCAAACGACCGTCTTTGGTCACTTCGGTGTCAAGTTCTCCAGCACTACCTCGGCTACCGCTTTCATCGTAGTGCGGCGATCCATCGCGGTGCGCTGAATCCACTTGAAAGCCTGCGGTTCCGAGAGACCATGGGTCTGCATGAGCACACCCTTGGCGCGCTCGACCAGCTTGCGCGTCTCCAGCCGGTCGGACAGATTGGCGACTTCGCTCTCCAGCGCGGTGATCTCGTGGAAGCGGCTGGCGGCCAGCTCGATGGCGGGCACCAGGTCCGACTTGGTGAACGGCTTCACCAAATAGGCCATGGCGCCGGCGTCGCGGGCCCGCTCCACTAAATCGCGCTGACTGAACGCGGTCAGGATGACCACGGGCGCAACACGTCTGGAGGCGATCTCCGCAGCGGCGTCGATACCGTCGCGGCGCGGCATCTTCACATCCATGATGACCAGATCCGGGCGATGCTCCACGGCCAGATCCACCGCCTGCTGACCGTCGCCGGCCTCACCGACGACCAGGTAGCCCTCTTCGGTCAGCATCTCCACCAGATCCATCCGAATGAGCGCCTCATCCTCAGCAACGACGACTCGCTTCGCCCCGGCGTCGCGCTTCGAGCCGGCGCCCCCTGCTGTTTCACTCATAGGTAGACCCCTCTGGTTCCGATGCCTGTCCCAACGCACCGCACGGCAGCCGAGACCGATCTACCCAAGCCTCCGCCCGCCCGCCGCGGGCGTCGAGTGATGTAAAGAGTACCGTTCACCCGCGCTCAGACCGTATATACCCTGCGCAAACCGGGTGGCGGTGACACAAGTCGCAACCGGTTCGCGGTTTGCGCCACCGACGGGCTATAGTTCTCTCCCGGTGCTAGCCGATGTGGCGGAACTGGCAGACGCGACGGTCTCAAAAACCGTTATCCGAAAGGATGTGTGGGTTCGAGTCCCACCATCGGCACCGAGGTGGCGGCCCCTTTTTGGGAGCCGCCACCGATCTTTCCCCCTCATGCAGTCCGCAATTGGTCCGCAGCAGCTTTCGCTCCGGCATCCATCCCGTCGGCCACGGTGTCGAGATCGTCCGGGAATAGATGCCCGTAGAGATCCAGGGTCAGCGTCGCCGTCTTGTGGCCCAGCATCTTCTGCACCACCTCGATGTTCGCCCCAGCGCTGATCGCCAGCGATGCGGCGGTGTGCCGAAGACTATGTGGCACAACACCTTCCAAACCCATATCTTCGTCGCCTGATCGAACACCCAGCGGAACTCCCTCTAGGTGTCCGTGCGGCAGGCAAGCAGACAGCACCGCGAAAACACCAGATGAGAGGGCGAAATAAGTACGCACGTTTCCAAACCCCGCACCGGCGGCCAGATACTCTCGTCGAACATTTGGCCACCAGAGTCGGCCTTGTTGCAACGTCGACACTGGTCACTGTGATCGCAGTGGGTACAGACGGTGTCTACGCTCTGTCTCATGGCATTACCGCGGCCGCAAGCCCCGAAATTGCTCTCGCCCTTACTTTCGGACAACCAAACCCGCAGCTGCGGGCGAGACGCGACCCTGTACGGGGAGGGCAACACGAACTAAGCCGCTGATGGAGTCGGGCAACGGGGGCGCACAACCCCCTGCAGAACCCCAATGGATCGCTTGGGGCAGACACACCTCCGCCGGCAGTCCCGGCCCCCATATTTGTGGTTATCGTCGCGATGCCAGTGCCATGGATCACAATGCAGCACATGGGGATTCAGCCGGAACACGACATCAGGATCAAGCACGCTTCGGCGGCAGAGATCGAACAGCACTACAGCCGGTGGGTGGAACTCGCGGGGGTCGGGGACAGCATCGTCGGCGGCAACGGTCCGTCACTATCGCGAGCACAGCGAAAGAATCAGCTTGGCATCGCAGTGCGACCAGAATTCAGGATCCAATTGACGAGGACCATGCGAAGGCACGGCGTCGCGAGGGCAATTTATGCGCGAAGTGTCGTACTCAGCGCCGACGTCGAAGGGCAAGTCATCGGTGGCCTGGTGGCGAGACCGCAACGTGGATACGTCGATGGTGTAGCACCGTTCGGCTCCGAAGTACAAGAGGCAACGCTGGTGCGCCTAATGAAGCTTGAGATCGTTGCCATCGATCGGGAGCACCGCGGAGCGGGCGGCGGAGGGCGGCCGGTCCGGCACGCCCTCGAGATCATGAAAGCCGGAGGGGTGCAGTTGGTCTATGGATCCTTTTCCGCCGACCGCCGCCTCGAACCGTTCTACGAATCCCTCGGGTTCGCCATTGCTGGAAACGGTTACGGGCTCGATCTAGGTCCGGTCACAGGAGCTAGATTCGGGGTGCTTGCTGAAGTTGGGGAGCGATTGTTCGCCTGCAGCCTCGGCGCGAGCCCAGCGTTGGTATTCACTGACGCGAGCGACGGTCCTGTTATCCGATAGTCCAGATGAAACGCGCGGCCGGCGAGATTGGGAAAGCTTTGCGTACAAGGCGAGCCGACCCCGGAATGGTTTAGACGACCCGAACCGACATTCTCCTCCTACGGTGAAAGTGAGCTCGCCGCAGGCATCGAGAGCTACTGCTAGGCCCATGGATTGCCGGCAAGCCAATCGCTAGGAAGGCCAAAGAATTCTAGTGGGTCGATTGGACTAGGCTTGACGCCCAATCCATTATTGAAAGTGATCTCAGCCCATGGCATACCCAACTCGTGAGCGAGCTGATAATGCGCTCCGGGGTGTCTCCATAACTCGAGCGTGGCAACCGAGGACTTATGGAAATGATATGGCATCAACTGGTTTGCCAACAGCACCGCAGAGACGTGACAGTTTTTCCAGGAATCCGGTATGCCGAAAAAGCCATTTCTGTCGCGGACCGGCTGCACTCGCGCCAGTTCGCCATCAGGCGCGAACATGAGCTCGTACTCCAAGTTGCCGTAAAGGGCATTACTTTCATCAAATCGGTCCGTTCCGAGTATGTACGTTCCAATAGCGACAATATACGGTTTCGCTAAGTCGCCATATCTTTTATGCTTTTTCGACAAAGCGCCGAGGATTGTCGGTGCATCGTCGACACGCTGGACTGTCGCGGGGTAAACTCCGATAGCCTCCACATGGGCCGTTCGGTGATGGGTAGCTTTCGGCATTGCTTTGAAGGATGCATGCCAGTCGTCGCACTGCCAATCTTTCACAGGCCACTGCGAAACCTCGGTGAAGTCATCGGGGTCGAGTGAATCCAGCCAGACTTCAAGCATATTTCGCAACTGTCTCACACGCACAGATCTAGCTCCGGTTGTCAATTCAGTAACCCAGAGATGGAAGTTGTTACTTCTTATCGAGTTCACCGAGTCATACAACTGTGCCGTTCGTGCAGCCCGACCTTTGACTTCATCGCTAGCTGCCGGCGAGATTGCTTCAAGGTAGAACCCCTCGCCATCACGCTCGGCGTAGAAATCGGGATGACGCGAGGTGCCAGGGACGTCGGGGTGGATTGTGACAGCATATCCCGCTCTAAGCAAACATTCATGGAGGTATAGCTCCAAGAACGTACTGTTAAAAACGTAGTTGTCCGCCTTACGAAATCTGCTCCGAATTGATTCGTATTCACCCGGGTGGTCGATCCGGCTTGCCCAAGCCTGCAAAAGCAGGCGTACCTGCTCCCAGTATTCACCGGGGATGCGGTTGAGGAACGTAAAAGTAGATTCTCCGTGCCCGGCCGGAGCTGCGTTATTTCGATCGACGTCGTCAAATATGGGCATCCAGCCCTGTGCATCGACGTCATTCGCTGGATGACTGGCCATTACTTGTAACACCCCTCTCGAAGTCGGATTAACTCCCCCTTTTGCGAATCGTCCGGCGCCCTATCAGTGTTACGCACCAGCACGCGCCCCGCTTGCTGCCCCATGCGGGCGTTTTCCAAAACCGTCTCAACGTCGCGGAGCTCCACTGCAGACCACCAGGGCTGCTGCTACGGGGTGGAGGGGACTCGGTAACGGAAGGAGACCGGCGTGAGCGCTTCGTCGTCGATTGTCCATTTTCGGTGCACGACAACAGATCCGCCCGACGCGATGGGGTTCGCGCCCGAGCGGTCAAGTTGAATCGAGTGCACCACCACGAGCGCGTTGTGGGATCCGGCGCTGCTCGACCGGTTGGCCGCGACCAATCGTGTCGTCATGTTCGATTCCGACGGCGCGGCGCGGACCGCGGCCAGCGCATCCGCGCTGTTGACCGTTCAGCAGTTGGCGGATCAAGCTGCCGGTCTCATCCAGGCTCTCCAACTGGACCGGCCTACCGTCGTGGGCTACTCGCTCGGAGGCTTTGTCGCGCAACGTTTGGCGGTGGACCATCCTGGCGACGTCGGCGCGCTGATCCTGATGGGCACCGGTCCTGGTGGAACACAGCAGGTGCTGCCGGATCTGCCCGCACTGGTTCGCGGCGCGCCGGCGTTCGACCCGACAGCGCCCGCGGAGCGGGTCATTCCGCTGTATTTCAGCGGCCACCCCGACGCGCTGGCCGCATGGCGGCAACGAACAGCGCTGCGCCCCAACCGGATCGGCGTCGACCTGACCGGACTCAACCGGCAGCGCGCCGCGTTGACCGACTGGCTGGTCAACCCGTCGGCCAATGTCGTCAGCAGCCTGCCGGCTCTGCGGCTGCCCACCCTGATCCTGGGCGCCGAGAACGACGAGCAAGAACCCGCCGCCAACTCCGCCGTTCTGCATCGCTACATCCCCGGTTCGGAACTGCGGATCTACCCCGCCCTCGGTCACTCGTTCCCTTCGAAGCACCCCGGCGCGTGGCCGAAGACATCGCCCGCTTCACCCGGTAGAAACTTTTGGGCTCAAACGCTATTCGGGGTGGCGGCGTAGAGAGCTGATCATGTCGAGGGCGATCTGGCCGGCTTCGTGGCGGACCTGATCGTCGGTGGTGTCGGCGAGGGTCCAGGCGAGTTCGGTGAGCAGGCCGTAGATGGCGCGGGCGGTGAGGTCGGGTGAGCGGGGGCGGAAGACCTCGGCGCGAATCAGTTGCGCGACCAGGTCGCGGATGAGGCCGACCATGTGTTGTTCGTCGAGTTCGCGCCAGCGGTCCCAGCCCAGGGCGGCGGGGCCTTCCTGGAGGACGATGCGCTGGTAGGCGACGTCGGTGCATTCGTCGAGGAAGACGTTCAAGGCGCGGACCGCGGTGTCCCAAGGGTCACCTGGGGCGCCGAGTGCGGCGGTCAGCCGGTCGGTCAGTTCCTGCTCGACCTGTTCGAAGACGGCCTCGAACAATCCGGGTTTTCCGCCGGTGAAGTGGTGGTACACGGCGCCGCGGGTGAGGCGGGCGGCGCGCGCGATCTCGTCGGCGGACAAGTCCCCGTAGCGCCGTTCGATGAACAGCTTGCGGCCCGCCTCCAGCAGGGCGGTCCGGGTGGCTTCGGCGTATTCCGCTCGTCGTCCCTTGACAGTCACAGCGACAAGACTACATTCACATACATCGTGTATCTGAGATGTTAGGTGTATGCGGATGTCGGAACTCGTTGACGTGATCGTGGTGGGAGCCGGAGCGGCCGGACTGACGGCGGCCCGCGCCCTCACGGCGGCCGGGCGCGAGGTGGTGGTGCTGGAGGCCCGGGACCGGGTCGGCGGGCGCACCCTCAATGTCGAAGTGCCGGACAGTGATTCGTATGTCGAAGCGGGCGGTATGTGGGTCGGCCCGGGGCAGGATCGGGTACTGGGATTGGTGCGCGAACTCGGGTTCACCACGTTCCCGACGCACGATGAGGGCGCGAACATCAGCGACTTCGGCGGTCGGGTGCGTCGCTATCAGGGCCGAATACCGCCGCTGGGTCCGCTCGCACTAGCGGACATCGGTGTGGCGCAGCTGATGCTCGATAGGTCCGCTCGGCGAATTCCGCTGCATGCTCCGTGGACGGCCCCGCACGCGCGGGACCTCGACAGCCAGACCTTCGAAACATGGTTGCGCAAGCACTTACGCACACCGACCGGGCGCGCGTTCTTCCGGCTGGTCACCCAGGCGGTGTGGTGTGCCGAACCGGAGGACATGTCGGCGCTGTGGGCGCAGTTCTACATTCATTCCGGTGGCGGCCTGGACTCGCTGATCAACACGACCGGTGGCGCACAACAGGATCGGGTCGTGGGCGGCACGCAGCGACTGTCGATCACCATGGCCGAGGAGCTGGGCGAGCGCGTCATCCTGCGCGCCCCGGTGACCGAAATCGACTGGCGTGACAACAAGGTCCGGGTACGAGCCGGGCGACGGCAGTGGCGGGCCCGGCACGCCGTCGTCGCGGTCCCGCCGCCGCTGGCCCACCGGATCCGGTTCACCCCGGACCTGCCCGCCGAACGCGCGCAGCTGCTGCAACGGCTGCCGATGGGCTGGACCATCAAGGTCAACGCGGTCTACGACGAATCGTTCTGGCGCGCACAGGGTTTGTCCGGGCAGGCCAACAGCGACCGGCGCGCGCTCGGCACCGTCTTCGACGCCGGTCCGCCCGGCGCGGGCCCGGGCGTCCTGGTCGGATTCCTCGAAGCCACCCACGCGCAGACCGCCGCGCGACTGTCGCCGAAAGCGCGACGCGATGCCGTACTCGACGATCTCGCGGCGTATTTCGGCCCCAAGGCGCGCAACCCCGTCCACTACTTCGAACAGGACTGGGCCAGCGAACCTTTCAGCCGCGGCTGCTACGGCGCCTTCGCGACCCCCTCGACGCTGACCCGCTTCGGTCCGGAGCTGCGTCGCCCGACCGGCCCGCTGCACTGGGCCGGTACCGAAACCGCGACCCGCTGGGCCGGATACATCGATGGCGCAATCGAATCCGGGCACCGCGCCGCCCGCGAAATTCTCACCCTCCGCTGAAGGATCGACAATGGGCAACTTCACCACACGGCCGACCCTGCAGGGCACGTTCGGCATGGTCTCGTCTACGCATTGGCTCGCCTCGGCGGCGGCCATGGCGGTGCTGGAGAACGGCGGCAACGCTTTCGATGCCGCGGTCTCGGCGGCCTTCACCCTGCATGTGGTCGAGCCGCATCTGAACGGACCGGCCGGGGAGGTACCGATAATTCTCGCTTCCGCCGGGCGGACACCCCGGGTGCTGTGCGGGCAAGGCCCCGCGCCGGCGGGCGCGACGATCGCGCACTACACCGACTTGGGATTGGATTTGGTACCCGGCACCGGGCCGTTGGCCGCCGCGGTCCCGGGCGCCTTCGACGCCTGGATGCTGCTGCTGCGCGACCACGGCACCAAGCCGCTGTCGGAGGTGCTGGCCGCCGCGATCTGGTACGCCGAGCACGGGCACCCGGTTCTCGAGGACGTCTCCAGCACCGTGTCCTGGATGCGGCGCCTCTTCGAAACCGAGTGGACCACCTCGGCCGCGCTGTACCTGCCCGGCGGAAAGCCGCCCGCGCCAGGACAATTGCTGAAGAATCCGGCTCTGGCACGGACCTGGCAGCGACTGATCTCCGACGCCGAGGCCGCGAGCGCCGACCGCGCGGCGCAGATCGAGAGCGCGCGCCGCGCCTGGCGTGAGGGATTCATCGCCGAAGCGCTCTGCGCCGCGTCGGAGCGGCCCACGATGGACAGCTCGGGAACGCGCCACGCCGGCACCATGACCGGAGACGACCTCGCGAATTACACCGCGACATACGAGAATCCGGCCACCTACACCTGGAACGGCTGGACGATCGCGAAGCCCGGGCTGTGGAGCCAAGGTCCGGTGTTCCTGCAACAGCTCGCGCTGCTCCCCGAACACCTCGACCACGGCACGGCCGACTACTACCACACGCTGATCGAAGGCTCGAAGCTCGCGATGGCGGACCGCGAGGCCTGGTACGGCGACGGCGCGGCGATACCGTTGGCGGAGTTGCTGTCGCCGTCCTACAACACGGCGCGCCGTGCCCTGATCGGTCCGGAGGCGTCTTTGCGGCTGCGACCGGGCAGACCGGGTGGCCGCGCACCGGAACTGAGCAGCCATGCCGCTTCGGTTGCACCGGAACAGGTTTCGCTGGGCATCGGCGAGCCGACGGTGGCCGCGACGGGCGTCACCCGCGGCGACACCTGCCATCTCGACGTCGTGGACCGCTGGGGCAACATGATCGCCGCCACGCCCAGCGGAGGCTGGCTGCAATCCAATCCGGTCGTGCCGGAATTGGGATTCCCGCTGGGTACCCGGTTGCAGATGGCCTGGCTCGAACCGGGTCTACCGAACTCGCTGGCACCGGGCCGCCGCCCCCGGACCACGCTCAGTCCCTCGATGGCGCTGCGGGACGGCGAGCCCGTGCTGGCGTTCGGCACGCCCGGCGGCGACCAGCAGGACCAGTGGAGCCTGCATTTCTTCCTGGAACTCGTCCTCGGCGGCGGAAGGGTCGGCGGCCAGTGGGATCTGCAAGCGGCGATCGACGCACCGAACTGGCATCAGGACAGCTTCCCCGGCTCCTTTTACCCCCGTGCGATGAATCCGGGCGCGGTGACCATGGAATCCCGCATCGGCGACGAAGTCTTGACAGAACTGCGGCGGCGCGGCCATCGGATCACGGTCACCGACGCCTGGTCGGAAGGGCGCCTGTGTGCCGTCGCCCGCGACCCCGAGACAGGCGTGCTGTCGGCGGCCGCCAATCCTCGCGGCATGCAGGGCTACGCGGCCGGTCGCTGATTCACCGGACACAGCAGTTCATTTCAACCCCTACACGAGAGGTGTTCCATGCGGAATACGACAACCCAGCAGGCCAAGTTCTCCCTGCGGCGCACGGTCGTGGCGCCGCTGATCGCCACGTGTTCGGTCCTGGCCGCCGGAGTGGCCGCGGCAGAGCCGGCGACAGCGCCGGGGACCCTGGTGTCGACCCGGTCGCTGGATACGGCCGAGCTGATCCCGGCGGCCGCCAAAGGTTTTCGGATCGTCTACCGGACCACCGGACAGAACGGTGAGCCGCAGGTCAGCGGCGGCACGGTCTACCTGCCCGCCGGCACTCCCCCGCCGGGCGGCTGGCGAGTGGTGTCCTGGGGCCACGGCACCAGCGGCATGTCGCAGGGATGCGCACCCAATCTCATGGGCGGACACGCGGATTCCCACGACGAAACACCGCAAATGTCGGACTATCTGGCCCAGGGTTACGCCGTGACGGCCACGGACTACATCGGGCTCGGCGCACCGGGCGTCTACGAATACCTGGCCGGGCGGGCCGAAGGACACGCGATGCTCGACATCGTCCGCGCCGGCCACCGCCTCGACGCCGAACTGTCTGACTCCTATGCGCTGGCCGGACATTCCATCGGCGGCCACGCGGCGCTGTACGCGGCCCATCTGTCCGCCGCCTACGCCCCGGAGCTCGACCTGCGCGGCACCGCCGCCTTCGGCGCGACCAGCAACTACGAAGACCTGATCACCGCGCTCTCCGGACCGGACCTGGCCGTGCCGTTCCCCGATGGCCTGCAGGTCCGGGTCCTGATGATTCTGGCCGGCCTGCAACACGCCCGCCCGGAGCTCGCGGCGCTCGATCATCTGAGCGACCGCGGCCGGCAGGTGCTCGCCCTCGCACAAGCCGGCGAAGGCTGCCTGGACGCCGCGACAGCAGCGGTCAAGGGCAAGCCCTTCGGACAGTTGTTCGCGAAACCGCTCGCCGATCCGGCCCTGTCTGCCGCCCTGCGCGACTACATGGCCGCCCCCACCACCGGCTACCACCAGCCCCTGCTACTTCTGCAGGGCGCAGCCGACACCGTGCAGCCGCTGCCCACCACGCTGCTGCTCCAGCAGCAACTCCAGCAGAACAACGTCGACAGCCGCCTGCGCCTCTACCCCTCGGCCACCCACTTCACGCTGCTGCCCCAGTCGCGTCCCGACACCGCGGCCTTCCTCGCCGAGGTCCTGCCGAGTCACTGACAATCGCCCTCCGACCGCGCCCGCCGGTGCGGTCGGTGTACGACGCGCTAAGCCCAGATGAATATGTTTCTGCGCGGGTGTGATTCGTGGCCGGAGTGGTTTTGGAACTCGGGCGGGCGATTTAGCGTGAGCGCATGCACGTCCTGTTCGTCTGTAACGGCAATGTCTGTCGGTCGGTGATTGCCGAGCGGCTGACGCGGTCCGTGGCGGTCGAATATGGGCTGGCGGGGCTTACCGCGGAAAGCGCCGGGACCCGGGCGTTGGTCGGGTTTCCGGTGGAACCGCTTGCTGCGCAGACTATTACGGGGCTGGGGGCGGATCCGGAGGGGTTTCGGGCGCGCAAACTGAAACCGGAAATGATCGATCGGGCCGATCTGGTGCTGACGATGACCGAGCAGATCCGGGATCAGATCGCGGATATGGGATTCGGGGTGGGGGCCCGGACTTTCACGCTGCTGGAGGCGCATCGGATCGCGAAAGTCACCGGGGCGCACACCATCGCGGAATTGCACGTGGCGCGCAATGATCTGTCGCTGGTCGGGCGGGAGAACATCGCCGACCCGGTCGGGTTATCCGAATCCGCGTATTGCGAAGTGGGCGACCGCATCGCCGAAGCGCTTGTGCCCCTGCTGGTCGCGCTCGCGCCGCAGGAACAGAGCCGCCCCGCCCAGGACGAGCCCGGCCTGGTGGTAGGCCCCGAGGCCGGTCCGCCCCCGCTCGCGAGCTTCCTGGCGGCACAGCGCATCCGGTGACACCGGATGCGAAACACCGGACGCGCCGGGCAAATCGCCGTCGCCTCTGTGATTCGTACCAAAGCGGTACTACACTCCCGGCGGACACATTTCCGCCGTAGCTGGTTCGGACACGACAGGAATCGACATGCCGAAACGCATTTCGGATGTTTCGCTCCATGTTTATGTGACACCGGAAACTCTCGACCATGTGGTCGAGACGGTCCGCGAGGTCGTCGACGACCACCTGCAAGATCGCGAAGTGTTCGCGTGGAGATTCACCCTCCCCGTCGATCCGGAGGACGCGGCGCATATCGTCCTCGAATCGCAATGGCGGGTAGATCATCCCGATGTCGATCCGGGCAGCCGGCGCACCTATGAAATCGCGCTGAGCCTCGTCGGGGCGCCCCGCGATCTCACCGCCCCCGGGCTGGCCGCCCTGGAACGCAAGCTAATGCTCGAAACAGCCGGAGCCACCACAGATCTGGAAATTCCCCGGACGATCCGGACACAACGGCGCGACAGTTTCGACTTCGAATTCGAACGCGAGTACCTGTAAAAGAAACCCCGCCGTCCGAGGACGACGGGGCTCCCAGCGATCGATCTAGCGCGAGCGCGCCGGAAAGTGCCGAATCAGGCCTTCCTGCACGGTCGTCGCGAGCAGTTCACCCGAGCGCGAGTAGAACCGGCCGGTGGCCAGCCCGCGCGAGCCCGCCGCCACCGGCGACTCGGTGCAGTACAGCGCCCAGTCGTCGAACCGGAACGGCCGATGGAACCAGATGGAGTGGTTCACCGTGGCCGCCACGATCCGATCCAGGCCCCAGGACAGGCCGTGCGTGGTGATGATCGAATCCAGCACCGTGGTGTCCGACGAATAGCCCAGCGTCGCAACGTGGATCAGCGGATCGTCGGGCAGCTTCCCGTCCGCCTTCATCCAGACGCGGTTGTGGTTCAGCCGCTCCCCCGTGCCCTTCAGAATCCAGGCCGGATCGTTGGTGTAGCGCATGTCGATCGGATGCGGCGCCTTGACGAACATCTCCAGCTTGTCTTCCAAGCCTTCGAAGCTCTCCTCCACCCGCGGCAGCGTCTCCGGATCCGGCACCTGCGGCTGGGCATGCGAATGCTCCAGCCCCTTGCCCCAATCCTGGAACGCGGCCAGCATGACGAACAGTTCCTGCCCGTCCTGGGTGGCGGTGACGGTGCGGTTGGCGAAAGCGCGGCCGTCGCGATGCCGGTCGACGCGGTATTCGATGGGCTGCTTGGTGTCGCCGCCGCGCACGAAATGCGCGTTCACGGCGTGCACGGGACGGTCACCGCAGGTGCGCCCGGCCGCCATGATGGCCTGTGACACCAGCTGCCCGCCGAAGGTGCGGCTCCACACCTTCGCCGGATGCTGGCCGACGAAGACGTCCTCGTCGACCTGCTCGAGATCGAGCAAGCCCAGCAGCACGTCGAGATCGGACGAGCCAGAAGCCGCCCCGAGCCCGACAGAACCGCCTAGGGATGTAGACAAATCAGTGGTCCTCCTCGCCGATGCGGTGCACATGAATCAGGTTGGTGGACCCGACAGTACCCGGCGGCGACCCGGCCACGATGACCACGAGGTCACCTTTCTGATAACGACCCAGCGAAAGCAGTGCGACATCGACCTGATGGATCATGGCGTCGGTGCTGTCCACGGTCGGCACGATGAAGGTTTCGGTGCCCCAGGTCAGCGACAGCTGGCTGCGCACCTCCGGCAGCGGGGTGAACGCGAGCAGCGGCAGCGGGGTGTGCAGGCGAGCCAGGCGGCGCACCGTGTCACCGGACTGGGTGAACGCCACCAGCGCCTTGGCGTTGAGCCGCTCGCCGATATCGCGGGCCGCGTAGGAGATCACGCCACGCTTGGTGCGCGGCACGTGGGTCAGCGGGGGCACCTGAGTGGACTCGGCCTCGACCGCGCTCACGATCCGCGCCATGGTGCGCACCGTTTCGATCGGGTACGCGCCGACCGAGGTCTCGCCGGAGAGCATCACCGCGTCCGCGCCGTCGAGCACCGCGTTCGCCACGTCGGAGGCCTCGGCCCGGGTGGGGCGCGAGTTCTCGATCATCGACTCCAGCATCTGGGTCGCGACGATGACCGGCTTGGCGTTCTCGCGGGCCATCTGCACGGCGCGCTTCTGCACGAGCGGCACCTGCTCCAGCGGCAGCTCCACACCGAGGTCACCGCGGGCGACCATGACGGCGTCGAACGCCAGCACGATGGCCTCGAGGTTGTCGATGGCTTCCGGCTTCTCCAGCTTGCCGATCACCGGAACTCGGCGGCCGACCCGGTCCATGATGTCGTGCACCAGCTCGATATCGGACGGGGACCGCACGAACGACAGCGCGATGAAGTCGACGCCCAGCTCGAGCGCGAATTCCAGGTCCTCGATGTCCTTCTCGGACAGCGCGGGCACGGACACGTCCATGCCGGGCAGCGAGACGCCCTTGTTGTTGGAGACCGGGCCGCCCTCGGTGACCCGGCAGACCACGTCGTTGCCGTCGACCGCCGTGACGGTCAGGCCGACCTTGCCGTCGTCGACGAGCAGGCGGTCGCCGGCTCTGGCGTCCTGCGCCAGCTCCTTGTAGGTGGTGGAGACACGATCATGGGTGCCCTCGACTTCGTCGACGGTGATGCGCACCTCTTCACCGGTCGCCCACATCGTCTTGCCCTCTTTGAACCGGCCCAGCCGGATCTTCGGCCCCTGCAGGTCGGCGAGAATGCCGACCGCACGGCCGAGATCGTCGGAGGCCGCCCGCACCTTCTTGTAGTTCTCGGCGTGGTCGGCGTGCTCACCATGGCTGAAGTTCAGCCGCGCTACGTCCATCCCGCTCTCGACGAGTTCGCGGATCCGTTCCTCGGTGGCAGTGGCCGGGCCGAGCGTGCACACAATCTTCGTCCGTCGCATCACGGTTAGAGCCTAATCCCGTAGGGGTACCAGGTGACGCCGTGCCCTCGGTGAAAAGTGGGTGAAAATAATGAACCGCAGTTGGGTGAAGCTACGAGCGGGCAACATGGCGGGACAGTCGCGTCTCCAAACGGGTCTGCCCGAAGCCCAGGACCAGGCAGATCGCCCAGTAGTAGACGGCGGCGACACCGTAGAGGGCGAAGAAGTCGAACGTGGGCGCCGCCGCGACCTGCGCGGTCCGCAGCAGCTCGGTGACCAGAATGGTGGACGCGAGCGAGGTGTCCTTGACCAACGAGATCAAGGTGTTCGACAGCGGCGGCACCGCGATCCGCGACGCCTGCGGCAGGATGATCAGCCGCATCTCCTGCGCATAGGACATGCCCAGCGCCTCGGCGGCCTCCCACTGGCCGTGCGCCACCGACAGGATCGCGGCGCGCACCACCTCGGCGGCGTAACCGCCGACATTGAGGCTGAACGCCACGATCGCGGCCGGGATCGGGTCGAAGGTGATCCCGAACTGCGGCAGGCCATAGAAGATGATGAACAGCTGCACCAGCAGCGGCGTGCCCCGGATGATCGAGATGTAGAACCGGGCGGCCGCCGAGAGCGGCCACACCGGCGACATCCGGGCCAGCGCCACGAACAGCGCGATCGCCAGGCCGATGAGGAAGCTGACCGCGGTGAGCGGCAACGTCATCTGCACTGTGGCCTTCAGCATCGGCCACAGGTTCTGCCAGATCAGCTCCTTCGTATTCGCATCCACCAGCGGTTACTTGCTGACGTCGGTGCCGAAGTACTTCTCGGAGATCTTCGCCAGCGTGCCGTCGGCGCGCAGGTCGCCGAGTGCCTTGTCGATATCGGCGACCAGCTTGCTGTCGTCCTTGCGGGCGGCGAAGGCCTGCTGGCTGGTCTCCCCGGTCTTGCCCGCGATCTTCACCGAGGTGTCGCCGGTTTTGGTGCTGTACTCGGCGACGGCGAGGTTGTCGTTGACGGTGGCGTCCACGCGATCGTTCTTCAGCAACTGGATGGCCTGCACGAAACCTTCCACCGCTTCGACCTTCGCGCCCGCCTTGGTGGCGACCTTGCTCCAGTTGGAGGTCGCGGACTGCGCGCAGGTCTTGCCGTTCAGGTCGGCCAGGGTGGTGATGGCGTTGTTGTCGGCCTTGGTGACGATCACGCCCTCGGAGGTGGTGTAAGGCTGGGACAAGGAGTACTTGTTCTTGCGCTCGTCGTTGACGGTCACCTGGTTGGCGACCAGGTCGAAACGCTTGGACTCCAGGCCGGCGAAGATCGCGTCCCACGGGGTCTGCACGAATTCCACCTTGCGGCCCAGCTTCTGACCGACCGCCTCGATGATCTCGACGTCGTAGCCGGTGAGCTTGAGACCCGGCCCCTGGAAGCTGAACGGGGCATAGGTGCCCTCGGTGCCGACCTTCAGCACAGTCGAATCGTCGCTACCGCAGGCGGACAGCCCGGTGGCGGCGACGATAGCGAGCATGGCGGCGGCGAATAGCTTGCGGCGCATCGGAATCCCTCGTCTCTTCAACCCAAAATCCGACCCAACCTACTCCGGGTCTGCTGCGTTGCACAGTATCGCGATCTTGCCGCGCGAAACACTTGACACACGAAAACACCCCACTTCGGACGAAGTGGGGTGTTGTCCTGCCTAAGTCTAGCCCTCGCGCAGCGGGCGTCCGTGTGCGTCGGGCACGCTGCCCATGAGCATCTGGATGCCGTCGATCAGCGGCCAGATGCCACCGAGACCACAGGTCAGCCAGACGACCGCGATCTGGGCGATCGCGAGATTGGTGTGGCCGGTGTAGAAACGGCCCGCGCCGAACGCGCCGAGGAAGATCTGCAGCAAACCCGCAACCAGCTTCTGCTTGTCGGAGAACGGAACTCCGTACATGTCACGGCCGTACGGCGCTTCCGGATCCATACCCGGCATGCCACCGTACGGGGCGGCCGGCGGGTAGCCACCCGGCTGGCCGTACTGCGGCTGACCGTACTGCGGCTGCTGGGCGTAGGGATCCGACGGCTGACCGTACTGGGGCTGCTGCGCATAGGGATCCGAAGGCTGCTTGCTCAGATCAGGACCCGTACCGGGCGGGCCGTACTGTGGCTGGCCGCCGTATCCAGGATTGTTCTGGTAAGGGTCGGTCACTGATGTCCTCCTCATTCGTGCGCGGGTACCCCTTGCCGGCCCCCGGCATTCGTCGATCTGCCGAACGGGGCGAACAAGTTACCCGCGACGATCAGGTGACATTCTTGCCCGAATCACCCGATTTTGTCGCATCGATCCCCGACGGCTCGGCCTCCGGCTCGGTGTCGCCGGTCTCCGGATCCTTATCGCCAGGGGTCGCGGTTTCGTTTACGTCCGGCTCGGATTCTTTGTCCGGCGCAGCGGATTCCGTGGTTTCGGTCTTCTCGAGCGTGACGACAGGCTCGCGGTCCGCGGCTTCGGATTCCGCGCCGCCCCTGCGCAATGCACCGACCTGCCACGGCCAGGGCCGTTCCATCCCGCCGGGCTGCAGCTGCGCCGGGGTTTCCCGGCCGCGGGTGGCGAACACGAAATAGGCGATGGCAGCGAGGAATACGAGCGCCGCGGTGAAGTTGTTGATCCGGATACCCGCGATGTGGGTGGCCTCGTCGTCGCGCAGCAGCTCCACCACGAACCGGCCCACGCAGTAACCCGCCACGTAGAGGGCGAACAACCGGCCGTGCCCGATCCGGTAGCGCTTATCGATCTGCACCAGCAGGTAAACCACCAGCACGTTCCACAGCAGCTCATAGAGGAACGTCGGCTGCACGACCTTCTCGGCAATCCCGTTGGAGACGCCGTTCATCATGTCCAGCTTGCCGTTCGCGTCGAAGCGCGGGTAGATCTCGAGGCCCCACGGCAGATCGGTCTCGCGACCGTACAGCTCCTGATTGAAGTAGTTGCCGAGCCGGCCGATGGCCTGGGCCAGCAGGATCGGCGGCGCGATGGCATCACCGAAGGCGGGCAACGGGATTCGATACATCCGGCAGCCGATCCAGGCGCCGACGCCACCGAGGAACACCGCACCCCAGATGCCCAGGCCGCCCTGCCAGATGTAGAGCGCCTCGATCGGGTTCTTGCCGGCGCCGAAGTACTTCTGCCAGTCGGTGGCCACGTGATAGAGGCGACCGCCGATCAAGCCGAAGGGCACCGCGAACATCGCGACGTCGAGAACGGTCCCCGGTTGCCCGCCGCGCGCCTGCCACCGCTTGTCGCCCCACCAGATGGCGACGACGATGCCGATGATGATGCACAGGGCGTAGGCCCGCAGCGGGAGCGGCCCGAGGTGCCACACCCCCTGCGGCGGGCTGGGGATGTAGGCCAGCACGCTGGTTCCGGCCGCCGCGGTGTCTGCCAAGACTTGTACGGTCACGCTGGCAACCGTACTGGGTCCCGGCTTTCGCCGGGATGACGGGGAGGCCGGGCCGGTCGCCGCTAGGACGAAACGGTGGCCGAGCGCACGCCCTCGGCGAGTTCGGCGGTCAACGCGCGCACCGCGGCCAGGCTTTCGCCCGCGGCGCTGACGAGGGCCGAACCGACGATGACGCCGTCCGCGTAGGCAGCGATCTCCGCCGCCTGCGCACCGGAGCGCACACCGAGGCCGACACCGATCGGGATGTCGGAGTGGGTGCGCACGCGGGCGCACAGCGCGGGCGCCATCGACGACACCGCGTCCCGGGCGCCGGTGACGCCCATGGTGGACGCCGCGTAGATGAAGCCGCTCGAGGCTTCCAGCGTCTTGACCAACCGCTCCTCGGTGGAGGAGGGCGCGACCAGGAAGATGCGATCCAGATCGTGCGCCGCCGAGGCGACGAACCAGTCGTCGGCTTCCTCGGGGATGAGGTTCGGGGTGATCAGGCCCGCGCCGCCGGCGCCGGCGAGGTCGCGCGCGAAGCGGTCCACGCCGTAGCGGAGCACCGGGTTCCAGTAGGTCATGACGACCGCCTGGCCACCGGCCTGAGTGATCGCCTCGACGACGGTGAAGACATCCTTGACCCGCACGCCCCCGCGCAGCGCCTGCTCGGCGGCCTGCTGGATGGTGGGGCCGTCCATCACCGGATCGGAGTACGCGACGCCCACTTCGATGATGTCGCAACCGGATTCGACCATCGCCTTGCAGACCTCGATGGACCCGTCGAGATCCGGGTAGCCCGCGGGCAGGTAGCCGATGAGCGCGGCGCGGTTCTCCGAGCGCGCCGCGGCGAAAGTCTCCGCGAGGCGGGACTGCTGACTCACTTCTGCTCCTCGTCGATCAGCCCGAACCACTTGGCCGCGGTGTCCATATCCTTATCGCCGCGACCGGACAGGTTCACCAGGATGATCGCGCCCTCGCCGAGTTCCTTGCCCAGCTGCAGCGCGCCCGCCACGGCGTGCGCGGATTCGATCGCCGGGATGATGCCCTCGGCACGGGACAGCAGCAGCAGCGCGTCCATCGCCTCGGTGTCGGTGATCGGCCGGTATTCGGCGCGGCCGACATCCTTGAGGAACGCGTGCTCCGGGCCGACGCCCGGATAGTCCAGACCGGCCGAGATCGAATGCGATTCGATGGTCTGGCCGTCCTCGTCCTGCAACAGGTACGAGTAAGCGCCCTGGAACGCACCGGGGGTGCCGCCGGTGAAAGTGGCCGCGTGCCTTCCGGTTTCGACGCCGTCACCGGCCGCCTCGAAACCGATCAGGCGAACGTCCTTATCGTCCAGGAACGGATGGAAGATGCCGATCGCGTTGGAACCGCCGCCGACACAGGCCACGACCGCGTCGGGCAGGCGCCCGGTCTGGGTCTGTACCTGGGCGCGCGCCTCCATGCCGACGATGCGCTGGAAATCGCGCACCATCATCGGGAACGGGTGCGGGCCCGCGGCGGTGCCGAAGCAGTAGTAGGTGTCGTCGGCGTGCGAGACCCAGTCGCGCAGCGCCTCGTTGATCGCGTCCTTGAGGGTCTGCGATCCGGTCTCCACCGAGATCACCTCGGAGCCGAGCAGCCGCATGCGGGCCACGTTCAGCGCCTGGCGGGCGGTGTCGACGGCGCCCATGTAGATGATGCACTCGAGGCCGAGCAGCGCGCACGCCGTGGCGGTGGCGACGCCGTGCTGGCCCGCGCCGGTTTCGGCGATGACCCGGGTCTTGCCCATCCGCTTGGCCAGCAGCGCCTGACCCAGCACATTGTTGATCTTGTGCGAACCGGTGTGGTTCAGGTCTTCCCGCTTGAGCAGGATGCGCGCACCACCGGCGTGCTCGGCCAGCCTGGTGCATTCGAACACCGGCGACGGCCGCCCGGTGTAGTCGCGCTGCAACCGATCCAGCTCATCGAGGAAGTTGGGGTCGGTCCGGCACTTCTCGTATTCGGCGGTGACCTCTTCGATCACGGCCATCAGCGCCTCGGGCACATGCCGTCCGCCGTAGGCGCCCCAGTGGCCGCCCTGATCGGGTTCGTGGCTGCTCTTGTCGTGGACGCCGTCGCTCGCCTTGGGAAGCACGCTCATCGTCAGCGGCCCCGCCGGACGGGCTTCGGGCAGGAGGGGTGCGTACCGGCTGTCACCAGCTGCAGCACAGCGGCCCGCGGATCACCACTGGTCACCAGGCCTTCACCGACCAGGACAGCGTCCGCGCCCGCGCCCGCGTAGGCGAGCAGATCGGCGGTGCCGCGAATCCCGGATTCGGCGATGCGGATGACCTCGGAGGGTAGGCCCGGTGCGATCCGCGCGAACACGTCGCGGTCCACCTCGAGAGTCTTCAGGTTGCGGGCGTTCACGCCGATCACCGAGGCGCCGGCTTCCAGCGCGCGGTCGGCCTCTTCCTCGGTGTGCACCTCGACCAGGGCGGTCATGCCCAGCGATTCGGTGCGATCGATCAGCGCGGAGAGGGTGTCCTGCTCCAGCGCCGCCACGATCAGCAGGATGACGTCGGCGCCGTGGGCGCGCGCCTCGTGGATCTGGTACGGGCCGACCACGAAATCCTTGCGCAGGATCGGGATCGACACCGAGGCGCGGACCGCGTCCAGATCGTCGAGCGAACCGCCGAAGCGGCGGCCCTCGGTGAGCACGGAGATGATCCGGGCGCCGCCGTCCTCGTAGGCCTTGGCCAGGTTGGCCGGGTCCGGGATGTCGGCGAGCGCGCCCTTGGAGGGCGAGGCCCGCTTGACCTCCGCGATCACGCCGATGCCGTCTTCGAGGAGCGCGGCGCGCGCGTCGAGCGGGGAAGGGGCCTTGGTCGCGGCGGCTTTGATGCCCTGGAAATCCAGGAGGGCTTCCCGAGCGGCCACATCCGCGCGGACCCCGTCGAGAATCGAGTCGAGTACCGTCATCTGGCTCGAATCCTTTCTGGGGAGACGGACTTGCTGCCTGAGAATCCCCCCAGGCGCTGTCTCACCGATGCTGACAAAGAATAAATGGCGGGCAGATTCCCGGTCGCGCCGGGGTTGGGCTGGCGGCGCGCGGGCCGCTCGCGAATTCGAGGCAATCGGATGCCGAAAGTGGTCTCGGTCACGTCAGTCGGCCTTGCCGCCGCGCGAATCAGTGGCCCGCGCACCGGGTTTCGGCCCGTCGTCGGTGGGGTCGGTGCCCGCGTCGAGGGCGTCCCAGAGCACCCGCTCGGAGAGCTGCCCGTCCGGTTTGTCCGCGGTGCGCTGGTTTTCGACCTGTTCGGTGGCCGCCTCGCGGCGCGCGGACGGATTGTCGTATTTGCCCGACAGCTGAGTGCCCTCGCGGGGCATGCGGGCGAGCAGGACACCCGCCGCGAACGCCGCCAGCGCCGCGACGAAGGACAGGGCGGGGCCCAGCGCCGAGGAGTAGCCGGAGGTAAAACCGGCGCGCCCGGGCAATTCCGCCAGCGCCATGGCACGTCCCGGAAGATCCCCGGAACCGGTGAACAACGCGAACGCGGGCACCGCGGTCACCGCGGCGATCAGTGCGACGAGCACACCGATCAGGCGGCGCAGCCAGCCACGGGTGGCCAGCACAGCGGCGATCGCGGCCAACAGCACCAGCGCCAACGGAGTGAGCGCGCCGAACCAGACACTGCCGTTCAGGTGGTCCGTGCGGGGCTCGGTGAGGCCGTCGGAGGACGAGACCGTGTACCAGGTCAAACGGGAGGACGCCCACATGAGAGCGGCGGCCAGCGCCATCAGGGCGATCGCGCCACGGACGCCGTTCTTGCGGGGCGCAGTCCGGGCCCCGGCATCGGGCGGGGTCGCGCCCGGGGTGGATCGGGGTTGATCGGGTTCAGCAGTCATGCGGATCAGCCGTTCTCGCTTCGGATTTCGGCCCCGTAGGCCCGCACCGTCTTGGCCGCGGCGATGGCCTTGAGGACCGCCATCGCCTTGTTGCGGGACTCCACGTCTTCGTAATCCGGGTCCGAGTCCGCGACGACACCCGCGCCGGCCTGCACGTAGGCGGTGCCGTCCTTGATCAGCGCGGTGCGAATCGCGATCGCGGTGTCGGCGTCCCCGGCGAAGTCGAGATAGCCGACCACGCCGCCATAGATGCCGCGCCGGGTCGGTTCGAGCTCCTCGATGAGTTCCATCGCCCGGACCTTCGGCGCACCCGAGAGCGTGCCCGCCGGGAAACAGGCGCGCACCGCGTCCAGCGCGATCTTGCCGGCCGCCAGACGCCCGGAGACCGTGGAAACCAGGTGCATGACGTGGCTGTAGCGCTCGATGTGCCGGTACTCGGTGACGCGCACCGTGCCCGGCTGGCAGACCCGGCCCAGATCATTGCGGCCCAGGTCGACGAGCATCAGATGCTCGGCGTTCTCCTTCTCGTCCGCGAGCAGGCCCTTCTCCAGCAGCAGGTCGTCCTCTTCGGTGACGCCGCGCCAGCGGGTGCCCGCGATCGGATGTGTCGTCGCCACCCCCTCTTTCACGGTGACCAGCGCTTCCGGGCTGGATCCGACGATCGAGAAAGCCGTGCCGCCGTCACCGTCCGGGACGTGGATCAGGTACATGTACGGGCTCGGATTCGAGGCCCGCAGCATCCGGTACAGATCCAGCGGGGAACCGTCGTAGTCCATTTCGAAGCGCTGCGAGAGCACCACCTGGAACGCCTCGCCCGCCTCGATCTCCTTGACCAGGCGGCGCACGCCCGCACCGAACTCGTCGGGGGTGCGGCGGCGGATGTACTCCGGTTCGGGCTGATCGAAGACCGAGACCGTGGACGCCGCGGGCGCGGCGAGCGCTTCGGTCATCCGGTCCAGCCGGGCCACCGCGTCGTCGTAGGCCTCGTCGACGCCCTCGGTGGTGCCGTTCCAGTTGACGGCGTTGGCGATCAGCGTGATCGCGCCCTCGTGGTGGTCGAACGCGGCGAGGTCGGTGGCCAGCATCAGGACCATCTCGGGCAGCTGCAGATCGTCGAGGGCCACGTTCGGCAGGCGTTCCATGCGGCGCACGGCGTCGTAGCCGAGGTAGCCGACCATGCCGCCGGTCAGCGGGGGCAGGCCGGGTAGGCGTTCGGTCTGTAGCAGCTGCAGGGTCTCCCGCAGCGCCTCCAGCGGGTCACCGCCCGACGGCGCGTCCGCAGGGATGTTGCCGAGCCAGGTGGCTTCGCCGTCGACCACGGTCAAGGCGGAGGGGCTGCCGGCGCCGATGAACGACCAGCGCGACCAGGAGCGACCGTTCTCCGCGGACTCGAACAGGAAGGTTCCCGCCCGGTCCCCGGCCAGCTTGCGGTAGGCAGACAGTGGGGTTTCGGAGTCGGCCAGCACCTTTCGGATCACCGGGACCACCCGATGCTCCGCGGCCAGGAGATGGAACTGTGCGCGGGTCGTGGTGGTGGGAGCGGACGCGGCAGGCATTGCACCATCATCCCAAGTCCGGCTGCGCTGTCCTTACCCGCCCCGCCGACGTTCCCGGCAAACCGCACGAGCCGGTCAAGTCCAACCGACCGGTTCTCATGCCCTGAAATGGCATGTGGCAGGCGTCACTACACTCGCTGCGTTCCACCTTCAACCAGCTGGATCCCAGTCACGCGGTACCGAAGATCGAGAGGAGACAATTGATGTACCCCTCGCAACAGGCGGGGCCGGAGGGCCGGCACGCCGCGCCGGGCTCGATGCCCGGCCAACCTCCGCGGATGGTCGGACTGAACGGCATGGGTGGCCCCCAGGTCGCCAGTACCTACAACGCGCTCGCTTCCTTCGTCACCTATGTGAAGGCCCTCGAGTCGCTGGACCGCAACCACTTCCCGGACGAGTACGCCGACCACAGCGACCGCATCCGGGAGCTCAAGCCGTTCCTGCGCGCCCACGGCATCCTCGATGTCATGGATATCAAGAACCCCGAGGTCGCCGCCCTCATCGGCGTCTGAAGTCACCCGTCCCGCATCCCCGGCATCCCGGCCGCTCCTCCCCTCGTCACGGCCGTGGCCGCCGGGGATGCGTGGTTTTCGGTACTGTCCGTTTTCATGAAGCCAGGCCAGCTCGCTCCCCAGTTCGAGCTCCCCGACCAGACCGGCACCACCCGTTCCCTCGACGAGTTGCTCGCCGGCGGACCCGTGGTGCTGTTCTTCTATCCCGGCGCGAACACCCCGGTGTGCACCAAGGAGGCGTGCCACTTCCGGGATCTCGCCACCGAGTTCAAGGCGCTCGGCGCCACCTGCGTCGGCATCAGCGCGGATCGGGTGGACGTGCAGGCCGGGTTCGCCGAACGGCAGGGGCTGGGTTATCCGCTGCTGTCGGATGTCGACGGCACGGTGGCCGAGCAGTTCGGCGTCAAGCGTGGCCTGCTCGGCAAGCTCGCGCCGGTGAAGCGGCAGACCTTCGTCATCGGGACCGACCGCACCGTCGGCAAGGTGATCACCGGTGAGCTGCGCGCCGACGTGCACGCGGACGAGGCCCTGCAGTATCTGCGAGCGAACGCCGGGTAATCCTGTCGGATTTGTACGAAACGCCGGGCGCGCTGCCTCCGTTTGAGCTGGTCAGCGGCTTACTCTGCAGGTATGACGATGCGCGAAGGGCAACCGGTCGACGCGAATTCCAGCACCTCCACCTGGCGTGGGCGACTTATCGGCTCACTCGCCGTGGTCGGGGTCTTGGTCGTCGCGTACTTCATCCTCAGCGCGTTCATCCCGCGCTGGTGGGCCCAGCGCCTGGCCGAGTCGATCCACGGCAGTTTCTCCAAGGGCATCTGGTGGGGTCTGCTGCTCGGCGGCCTGTGCACGCTGATCCCCTTGCTCTTGCTGCTGTTCGCCGGGTCGATGTGGCGCCGCCGCGGCGGAAAGTTCATCGCCGGGGCCGCTGCAGTGCTCGGCGTCATCGTGGCGCTGCCCAACCTCATGACACTGACCATCGTGTGGGGCGGGAACAACGCCGCGCATGCCGGCGAGCGGATTCTCGATGTCGACGCCCCCGCCTTCCGCGGGGCCACCCTCGTCGGCTTCCTCCTTGCCATCGCGCTCTTCTTGTTCATCGCGTTCCTCGACGTACGCCGCGGCTGGCGGCGTCGGCAGGCAGCCAAGTCCGCGGCCCGCACCGAGACGGTCTACGCCGAGCCGGATACCACCTACGTGGACCCGGACACGAAGGCGACACGCCATGACGGACTGTGAAAGGTCTCACCGTCCCACTCAACTCTGTGCCCATCGAGCGAAATCGTGGCAAACTCGATGGCGCGGGTGACTGTGAACATCTGACGGACCCACGTCACTTCGCTCGAGAGAAGGCGCACAGTGACGAAGTGGCTCAACCCCGTTGAACAGCGAGCTTGGCGCGCGATCGTAGCGCTGATGACCCGGCTGCCGAGCGCCTTGGATACCCAATTGCAGCGCGAGTCCGGGGTTACCCATTTTGAGTATTGGGTCCTGACTCTGCTATCCGAAGAACCAGGTCATCGCCTGCAGATGAGCGACCTGGCCAGCAAAGCTAATTCATCGCTATCGCGCTTGTCGCATGTGGTGTCGAAGCTGGAGCGGATGGGGTGGGCCGAGCGCTCCACCCAGGCGGGCAAACGCGGGGTGCAAGCGGTGCTCACCGACGCCGGATATCAAAAGGTCGTCGCCGCGGCGCCCGGGTATCTGGACGCGGTCCGGCACCTCGTCTTCGATGGGCTCAGCCCCGAAGAGAGCGCGCAGCTGGCCGAACTCAGCGAGATCCTGTCCAAACGCCTCACCGAAGCACTGACCAACCCCGACGACTAGTTCGGTTCCCCGAGCAGCACATCGCTGTCGAAGCAGGTGTGCGTGCCCGTGTGGCAGGCCGCCCCCTCCTGATCGACCACCAGCAGCACGGTGTCACCGTCGCAGTCGAGCCGGACCTCGTGCACGTATTGCGTATGCCCGGAGGTCTCCCCCTTGACCCAGTACTGCTGCCGCGACCGCGAGTAGTAGGTGGCCTTGCGGGTCGCCAGCGTGCGGGCCAGCGCCTCGTCATCCATCCAGGCGACCATCAGCACGTCCCCGGTGCTCTTCTCCTGCGCGACCGCCGCGACCAGTCCGGCCTCGTTGCGCTTGAGGCGACTCGCGATGGCGGGATCCAAACTCATCGGACCACGATCCCTTCCGCACGCATGGAGTCCTTGACCTGGCCGATGGTGAGGTCGCCGAAGTGGAAGACGCTCGCGGCCAGCACCGCGTCCGCGCCCGCGTGCACCGCCGGAGCGAAATGCTCGAGCGCGCCCGCGCCGCCGCTGGCGATCACCGGGACCGTGACCGCGGCGCGCACGGATTCGATCATCTTCAGGTCGAAGCCGGCTTTGGTGCCGTCGGCGTCCATCGAGTTCAGCAGGATCTCGCCGACGCCGAGTTCGGCGCCGCGCACGGCCCATTCGACCGCGTCGATGCCGGTACCGCGCTTGCCGCCGTGCGTGGTGACTTCCCAGCCCGAGGGCGTCGCGGGCTGGCCTTGCGGGACGGTGCGCGCGTCGACCGAGAGCACGATGCACTGCGAACCGAACCGCTCCGACATCTCGCGCAGCACCTCCGGACGGGCGATGGCGGCGGTGTTCACCGACACCTTGTCCGCGCCCGCGCGCAGCAACCGGTCCACGTCCTCGACCGTGCGCACGCCGCCGCCGACGGTCAGCGGGATGAAGATCTGCTCGGCGGTGCGGGTGACCACGTCGATCATGGTGCCGCGGTCGCCGGTGGAGGCGGTGACATCGAGGAAGGTGAGCTCGTCGGCGCCCTGCGCGTCGTAGGTGGCGGCCAGTTCGACCGGGTCGCCGGCGTCGCGCAGGTTCTCGAAGTTGACGCCCTTGACGACCCGGCCCGCGTCCACATCCAGGCACGGAATCACGCGTACCGCCAACGTCATTGCCTCATCCTTCACTGTCGGTGTCGTTCACCGCGTTGATCATGTCGAGCAGTTCTTCGTGTACCCCGGGTGCGGCGGCCAGCACCGAACCGGAGGTGATGGTCCACGGATCGCCGGCCAGGTCGGTCACCACGCCACCGGCCGCGCGAACGAGCGCGACACCGGCCGCGTTGTCCCACGGGTGATGTCCGAACACGATCGCGCCGCCGAGTATTCCGGCGGCGGTGAACGCCAGGTCGATACCGGTCGAGCCGTGCATGCGGACCCGCGAGGACAGGCTGCTCAGCGGGCCGAGCAGGTCGAAGCGGAAACGCCCCGGGATGCGGCCGTCGGAATCGACGTTGAACGCGCCGAAGCCGATCATCGCCTCGGCGAGTTTGCTTTGCGGCAGCCGCGGCATCGGTTCATCGTTGAGCAGTACCGGCCCGTCGGTGCTGGCGGCGTAGCGCTGGCCCAGGATCGGCAGCCAGGTCAGGCCGAGCAGCGGGACACCGTCGTGGACGAGGGCCAGCAGCATGCCCGCGAGCGGATGCCCCTGGGAGTAGTTGAACGTGCCATCGATCGGGTCGAGCACCCAGGCGGTGCCGGAGGTCAGCTGCGGGCCGCCGAACTCCTCGCCGTGCACCTTGATCCCGGTCCGATGTTCCAGCTGACCGGAGATGGTGCGTTCCAGCTCCAAGTCCAGTTCGGTCGCGAAGTCGTTGCGGCCCTTCATGACCGCGCTCGGCGCGCCGATACCCTCGATGTACCGCGGGATGGCGGCGTCGAGGATTTCGCTCGCGGTGGCGAGCAGTGCGGGCAGGTCTGCGATCTGGTCGGCGGCCATCCGGTCAGCGCACCGCGGCGAGGGCCTCGGGCAGCGTGAACCGTCCTGCGTACAGCGCCTTGCCGACGATGGAGCCCTCCACGCCGTCCGGGACGAGCCCGGCGATGGCGATCAGGTCCTCGACCGTGGAGACGCCGCCGGAGGCGATGACCGGCGCGTCCGTGGCCGCGCAGACCTCGCGCAGCAGGTCCAGGTTGGGGCCGGTCAGGGTGCCGTCCTTGGTGACGTCGGTGACCACGTAGCGGGTGCAGCCGTCACGCTCCAGGCGCTCGAGCACCTCCCACAGGTCGCCGCCGTCGCTGACCCAGCCGCGGCCGCGCAGCCGGTACTCGCCGTCGATGATGCGGACGTCCAGGCCGACGGCGATCTGGTCGCCGTATTCGCTGATCGCGCGGGCGCACCAGACCGGGTCCTCCAGCGCGGCGGTGCCCAGGTTGACGCGCGCGCAGCCGGTGGCCAGCGCGGCCTTCAGGGATTCGTCGTCGCGGATGCCGCCGGACAGTTCGACCTTAACGTCGAGCTGACCGATCACTCCGGCCAGCAGTTCACGGTTGGAGCCACGGCCGAAGGCCGCGTCCAGGTCGACCAGATGCACCCATTCCGCGCCGCCCCGCTGCCACTCCAGGGCCGCCTCCAGCGGCGAACCGTAGTTGGTTTCGCTACCGGCCTCCCCCTGCACGAGGCGCACGGCCTCACCATTGGCGACATCGACAGCAGGTAGCAGCACAAGACTCACTCGTCGCAGTTTAGTTGCTCCGTCGCGTTCCGCCGTCCCCGGGCGGGCCTGCGCAAACGTGTCTCCGATTACCACCGGCATACCCGGCCATGACTCAGGACGCGGTGGCGAGCACCCTGGCGCGATAACAGGCGAGGGCGGCGGCCACGGCGAATACCGCCGTCGCCAGCGCCGCCGCGATCCGGAAACCCTGGCCGATCAGGAATTCCGTCGCCGCGCGCTCGATTTCGTCCAGGGTGTGCTGATCGCGGTCGTCGAACAGGATGCTCGCGCGCGGCCACTGGTACAGGATCGAGAGCAGGAACTGCCCGCTGATCAGTGAAACCAGCGACGCGGCAATCCATCCTCGGGCGCGGCGGAACCACAGCGCCGTGGCCAGCGCGGCCAAGGCGCACAGGGTCAGCATCATCCCCATCGGGCGCATCACGTCGCCGACGGCGACCACGCTCATGAAGTCCTCGGTCATTGCCAGCGACTCCGGGATGTCCCGGAAAATATTCGGATACAGCAGCAGCGTCTCGGCGGCGGTGGTGGCGAAAGCGAACGCGGCAACCACCGAGTACACGCTCAGTACGGCCAGCGGGATAGTGATCGACTTCATAGCGACCTCCTGGCACCGACGCTAGATTCTCCGGCGCTCGGGCGGATCCGGCATCAGCCCCCATTCCGGCTCGGGGTCTACCCCGAGACAGCGGCCGAACATGTCGAAAACAACTGCGTAGACGGGTGATTGGGACAACACTAAGATCAACTTCTCCGCGGTCGCGGAGGAAGCGATCGCTGCTCGTGGCAGCCCGGGGGAAAGTTCGACCGTGCACGACCAATCCGACCTGCCCACGGCGCCGGCCGAACCCGGCGACCCGGTGACCACCTACCCACTGCCGCCCGCACCGATGGTGCCTTTCCAGGCACCTCCGGTTCCGGCCAAATCCCGGCGGCGGTGGCTGGTGCCGCTCGTAGTGTTCGTGGTGACCGTGCTGGCCGCGGCGGGCACCGTCACCGGATACTTCCTGACGCGCCCCGAGCCGTTGAAATGGGCTGTGGGAGATTGTGTTTCGCTGACCACACCCACCGTGCCGACGGAATACGGCTGCGCGGACCCCACGGGCGCGACGTACCGCATCGCTTCCCGGGAAGACGTGGTGTGGCCGCTGGATATGGCGTGCACGAAGTACCCCGACGTGACGAAAGCTGTCGCCGAACCGGTCGGGACCGGGGCGGAACCCACGACGGTGCTGTGCCTGACGCCCACGCGGAACAACAAGTCCGATCCGGGAGCGGTCGCCGTCGGCGACTGCGTCGACGTCAAGGGCGCGGGTGACTCGATCACTCGAGGGACCTGCGACGTCAACGGCAGTGCCACCCGGGTCATCGCCACCGAGCTGCACAACAAGGTTCCGGTCGTCGACCAGGCCTGCCGCGCCCACCCGACAGCCCGGCAAGCCTTCGCACAAGCCTCGCTCGGCGGGCGCGCCATCGTGCTCTGCACCGTTCCCGTCAACCCCTCGGATTTCGCGAACGCCCAGGTGGGCAGCTGCGTAAACGGGCACACTCGCGGGTTGACGGACTGCGCCGGCCCGGACGCGAAATACCGAGTCCTGACCGTTCGCACCCTCTTTCATCGCCCCGAGCGCCCGCAGTGCCTGGACGCTCCGAGCTCCATCGGCTTCTCCATGAACAGCAGCGAGAAGGTCGATTTCGTGTTGGCGCTGTGCATGGGTCCCGTCGAGAACGACCACGCCCTGTACTCCAACGTGGGCGAGTGCCTCACCCAGTCCGCGAGTGCGGGCAGCGGCGCCGGCGCCCGGCGGGTGGATTGCGCGGACCCCACGGCAGACAGTGAGGTCATCGCTCGCATGGTCGAGCCGGACGGCGCCTGCCCGGGCGGCTGGACGTCGAAGATCACCTGGGACGCCGAAATCACCAACGGCATGACCGTCTGCCTCCGCCGGCGATAAGTCTCAGCCGGCCTGCGGCGCTTCCCGCATCAACCGCGCGAAAGCCCTTAGGCCGGCCAGGATCTCCTGCTGATCGGTGACCCCGTCCAGCGCCGCGTCGAACCGTACCGTCATCTTCGTCATCCGCTGGTCGACGGCGTCGGCGCGAGCCAGCAGATCAGCATGATCGTGGGCGACAGTCTCCCGCACCGTGCGCTGCTCCGCCCGCGCCCGCTCGTCCTGCCGCCGCACATCGCCACGCAGGTCATCGATCTGGCGCGCATCCGATGCCTGCCACGCCGCTGTGCTGGTCTCCAGCGCGTCGAGCTTCTCCGACATTGCCGTGATCTGCGTCCGGAGTTCCAGCACATCATCGGGCGGATAGGAGATATCGCGCGACATCGCGGCGATGCGATACCGCAGATACCCGAAATACGCTCCGGCAGGCCGCAACACGATGCTGACGAGAAAGAACCCCGCCACCAGATAGGCGATCGAGTACCCCGACACCAGCGCGACCGCCGCCGCCACAACCGCCGAAACAACATGTGCGCCAACGGCAACGAACAGCAGCCGCTTGGCGAGCGCCCGCACCTCCTCCTCACGCTCCGCCGTGACCGCGATATCGCGCCCCCGCACCGCAACGATCCGATGCTGCGCCTGCCGCGCCGAAAAATAGAGATTCCACGGCACCGTAACCACAACCACGATCCAGAAGAACGCCACAAACCCCAGCGCCGCCCCGATCACCGTCGCCGCGTCCACGTCCCCCCAAATAAGCAGCGCGGCAACGACCATCGCCAAAGCCGTCGACGCCCAGAACAACCCCCAGAACTTACTCATAGCATCACGTTCCCGGAAAGGCCTGTCCACCAACACCGTACGACTACTCGAGCACCCCAGGTATCTGCACGTCAAAGCGGGACATGGCTGAGCTGAACACCGAGTACGCCCTCTGTGGTGTCCCACTCGAGCAATTACGCACAGGGTGTGCGGGTGTGGCATGGGCCCGCACATCCGTCACATGCGGTGTGGGGCGGGGATGCCGAGGAGGGATAGGCCGTGGGCGAGGGTGCGGGCGGTGAGGTGGCAGAGGGCCAGGCGGTTGGCGCGGATCGGGTCGGGGGCGGTGCGGACCGGACAGGTTTCGTAGAAGGTGGTGAAGGTGCGGGCCAAGTTGTAGAGGTAGACGCAGAGGTGGTGCGGCTCCAGGGTTTTGGCTACCTGGGTGATGGCGTCGTTGTAGGCGTCGAGGCCTAGGGCGAGAGCGCGTTCCGCGGGCTGGAGGGCGACGGTGGGGTCTATGGCCGAGGCACCGGCGTCGGACTTGCGCAGGATCGAATGGATGCGGGCGTGCGCGTATTGCAGGTAGACGCCGGTGTTTCCAGTGAGGGCGACCATACGGTCGAGGTCGAAGGTGTAGTCCTTGAGGCGGGAAGTGGACAGGTCGGCGTATTTCACCGCCCCGATGCCGGCTTGTTCGGCGATCTCGTCGAGTTCGGCGGCGGGGAGATGCGGATTCTTTTCCGCGACGATGGCGCGGGCGTGGGCGACGGCGTCATCGAGGAGGTCCGTGAGGCGGACGGTGCCGCCGGCGCGGGTTTTGAACGGCCGGCCGTCCGGGCCCAAGACCGTGCCGAAGGCGATGTGCTCGGCCTCGGTTGACGGAGTGAGCCAGCCTGCGCGGCGGGCAGTTTCGAAGATCAGCCGGAAGTGCAGGGCTTGGCGGGAGTCGGTGATGTACAGCAGCCGTTCGGCGTGCAGGTGTGCGAGGCGGTACCGGATGGTGGCGAGGTCGGTGGTGTCGTAGCCGTAGCCGCCGTCGCCTTTGCGGACCATCAGGGGGACCGGCTTGTCATCCGGGCCGGTCACCGTCTCGGAGAAGACGACCAAAGCTCCGTCGCTGTCGACGGCGATTCCTTTGTCCACGAGCTCGGCGATCGTGTCGGCGAGCATCGAATTGTAAAAGGATTCACCGACGTAGTCGTCCGCCGTGAGCAACACTCCCAGCCGCGCGTAGACAGCGTCGAACGCCTTTTCGGATTCGGCGACAATCGTTGTCCACGCGGCGCGGGTGGCCGGGTCACCCGATTGCAGGGCGACTACCCGCGCGCGGGCGCGGTCGGCGAATTCGGTATCGACGTCGAATTCCTTGCGGGCGGCCTTGTACAGAGTGTCGAGCGCCGACACAGCGCTGGATCCGCTCCCCACCTCGTCCTGATGCCAGTGCGTGTCCGGGTGTTCGTCGAGGTATTGGATCAGCATCCCGAACTGAGTTCCCCAGTCCCCCAAATGATTCTGGCGAATCACCGCCGCACCGAGGAAGTCCAGCACCCGAGCCAGGCTGTCCCCGATGATCGTCGTCCGCAAATGCCCGACATGCATTTCCTTGGCCACGTTCGGCGCCGAGTAATCGATCACCGTGCGCCGCCCCGCCTCCGACGCCGCGACACCCAGCCGAGGATGGCCCAGCCGAGCCGCGACCTGCGCCCAAATAGCGCTATCGGCCACACCGATATTCAGAAACCCAGGCCCGGACACCTCCACCGAGGCCACCGTCGCGCTCAACACCGCAGCGATTTCACCGGCCAGCTCCACCGGCTTCCCCTGAACCCGCTTCGCCAGCGGGAGCGCAACATTCGATTGGAAATCCGCCCGATCGGACCGCCGGACCACAGGGTCCACGCCCTCCAGCTCAGGTCGCACGCGCCCGACCGCCTCCGACACGGCGGCGGCAACCTGCCCGAGCAACGGCAACACTTCGGAGCCCTGATCTCCCATCCACCCACCCTGGCACCCAGGACCAGACCGGTCCATCGAATTATCCAGTGGTGGCCCACTCGGGCATCACGGGACGGGGACGAAGCAGTAGGTGGCGTGCTCCTTCTTGTTGGCGAAATGCATGTGCGATACGGCGATGAAGTTCATGCGTAAGACGACGTCCGCAGCCGCGGGCGGCTCGCATATCTTGGTGTCGAGCACGCCGTCGACTTTGTGGTCGAGGCGGCCGGTTTCACAGCCCGGGTCGTAGTCGTAGCCGATCAGGCTTTTGTAGCAGTTGCCGATGATCAGGTTGGGCTCGACGCAAGAGTGCGCCACGGCGTACTTACCATTGATGCTGCCCTGCGTGATGATCAGTTCATAGGTGAGCGAGCCGGTCCCGTCGGTGCACGTGCCCACCACCGGGACTTGGAGTTCCGCGAGACTGCTGCCGCCGCCGGCCGAGTTACCTCCGAGCTTCAGTGCCAAGACGACGCCGACCCCTACCAGGAGCACGACTACCCCGAGAACCGCGAGAAGGATCTGGCCGGTATTCGAGCGCCGCGGCGGCGGAACCGGGTAGCCGCCGGGAGGCGGCTGATAACCACCGGGCGGGTATCCGAACCCTGGCGGTTGCTGATATCCCTGCGGTGGCGGTTGCTGATAGCCGTATCCGCCGTAAGGATCAGTCATCGTTCGCGCCCCCCAAATCCCATACTGCTCAGCGTGTTTCGAGCGAAGTATAGCGAAACGCAAAAAGGCCCCCAACCGATGGTTGGGGGCCTTTCGCAATGATGTTCCGGCGGTGTCCTACTCTCCCACACCCTGTCGAGTGCAGTACCATCGGCGCAGGTGGCCTTAGCTTCCGGGTTCGGAATGGGACCGGGCGTTTCCCCAC